>JAWCMT010000021.1:12488-28566 GCA_038849555.1 Bathyarchaeia archaeon
AATGGGGTAACTACTTAGCTTCATTTTTTAGCATCCTTTTTTTGCCTTTTTAACGAACTCGCTTATTTTTCGGTGATCCTTGATTCCCGGTTGCTGTTCTACGCCGCTGGATACATCCACAGCGTACGGCTCAACAACACGCACCGCTTCAGCAACGTTTTTGGGATTAAGTCCTCCCGCCAGAATTAACGGTTTCGGATAAATAGCCTGCTTTATCTGCTTGCTTAGCTCCCAGTTGTGAACTACGCCTGTTCCACCACACATGCCGTTAACGAAGGAATCGATTAGCACCGCATCAAATAGCTTCGCCATTTTTACGGCATTGCTGACTGCGCCAGCGGAATGAGCATTGACGGCGCCTATCATGGTAATGTTTGGTAGTTTCAGCCGAATTGAGGCGGCGACATGACTGTTCTCGCAGTGAATCTGTATGGCATCTGGATTCAGTTTCTCATATGCTTCAAACTCGTTAAGGCTTCTTGGAACGGCAACTAAAACACTTTTTATGAAGGGCGGAACTTGCCGGAGGAGCCTTTCTGCTTCTGTTAGTGAGAGATTTCTTGGTGAATCGGCAACTCCCACTACGAAGCCAACTGCGTCAGCACCTGCGGCGGCGGCTGCGTCTAAGTCTTCTTTGCGGGTTATTCCACAAATTTTCACTTTGACATTGCTCATAAGGCTGACACGAACTCCCTAACTTTCTTTTCAATATCCTCGGCAAACATGACTGCTGAGCCGATGAGGAAGGCGTGAGCGCCGTATGCATGCAGAAAACGCACATCAGCAGGTTTTTTAATCCCGCTTTCGCTTACCACGGTTTTTCCCTCTGGGCTGTTGCGCTGCAAAATTTCCTTAGTCGTGTTCAAATCCACTTTTAATGTTGCCAAATCGCGATTATTAATCCCAACTAAATCAGCTTGTGTTCTAACTGCAGAGCAAAATTCCTCTTCAGTATGCGCTTCCAGCAGAACCTCAAGACCTAACGCGTGCGCCCGCGTAATCATATCTTGAATGCCGCACTCGCAGTAGCCTCTCTCAAAAAGCGCCTCTATTAGCAATACCGCGTCGGCGCCAAGTTTTGAGGCTGCATCCAGCTGCGATGGGCTGAGGATTATATCTTTCATTAGAATTGGAAGTTTCGACGTTTTGCGTGCTGCGGCAAGTAATTGTAAGGCTCCTTTGAAATGTTTGGGCTCTGTTAGAATCGAAATGCCAACAGCGCCGCCTTTCTCTATGCCCCTTGTTATACTACGTACATCAATGTCTTTCCTAATTATTCCGGCAGAAGGGGACGCTGGTTTTATTTCTGCGATAACTGGAGCATTTTTGGCCTCCAAAATTGCCTTTCCTAAGCTAATCTTAGAAATTGCCGCGGCTCCTGTTACGTTGTAGTAGCCGCTTTGAATTGTTTCTTTTGCGGTCTGTGCTAATATGTCGAGATAATCAGGCATATTTCTGCTCTAGCTCCTCAAGTTTTGATAAGCAGCCGCCAGATGCCTTGATTAAAGCTTTGAGCTTAGCATATGCCGCGCCGCTTTCAATTGATTTGTGCGCGGCTTCTATGGCGTAACCAAAGTCATCTGCTTTACCGCCCACAATAAGCGCAGCCGCACTGTTGGCAAGCACCATCTCCATTTTTGGGTCATTAAAGGCGCAGTGCCCATTCAAGATTTTGAAGAGAAGTTCGGCGCTTTCTTCTGGCGTTGTTCCTTTTATGTCGTCTATTCGCGCTTTTTTGAGGCCTAAGTCTTTTGGCGTAATTTCCAATGTTGCCACATCTTTTTCTTTTAACCACGCAATAGCAGTTTTCCCCGTCGTAGATATTTCGTCAAGCCCATCTAGCCCATGAACCACCATAGCCTCTTCGCATCCAAGATTCTTCAAGGCATGAGCCAAGGGCAAGATTAATTGCGCATCGTAAACACCAAGCAGCTGCGCGTTAGCCGAAGCTGGATTGACCAAGGGGCCAAGAATGTTAAATACAGTGCGGATGCCTATCTCCTTTCTTGGCTCAACAGCATATTTCATAGCTGGGTGAAACACCGGCGCAAACATAAAGCCCACCCCAATTTTCTCAATAGCGTTTTGCACCGCATCCGGCGTCATGTTAAGGTTGAAACCAACTTTTTCCAGCACGTCAGCACTGCCGCTTTTGCTTGTTACTGAGCGATTGCCATGCTTTGCTATTGTAACGCCTGCACCAGCAGCAACAAACGCTGCAGTTGTGCTGACGTTGAAGGTTTTTATTTTGTCGCCGCCTGTTCCGCATGTGTCAACAAGCCTGCCGTTTACGTGTGGCTGAATCCGGCGGCAATGCTCCTTCATTACCGTGGCGAACGCTATTAACTCTTCAACAGTCTCCCCTTTCATACGCAGAGCTGTCAAGAACGCGGCTATTTGTGCGTTAGTAGCTTTTCCAGACATTATTTCCCTCATGACTTCTTGGGCTTCAGCCAAAGTTAAGTTCGTCTTCTCCACAAGGTTTTGTATGCCTTCTCGAATCATTTCGCCTCATCTGCCTTCCAAAAAATTTTTTATAATCAGTTTTCCATCCTCGCAGAGTATAGATTCAGGATGAAACTGCACGCCCTCAATTGGATATTCAACGTGGCGGATGCCCATGATTTCTCCATCGTCAACTGCGACGGCAGACACTTTGAGGCAATCGGGAATAGCTTTAGCATCGCCAGCCAGCGAGTGATAGCGTGTTGCCGTGAAAGGATTACTGACTCCCTTGAAAATGCCCTCGCCATCATGCTTAACAATGCTGGTTTTTCCATGCATCAGCCTTTTTGCAGAGACAATTCGTCCACCGAAGGCGTGGATTATTCCTTGATGTCCTAGGCAAACGCCCAAAGTAGGGATTTCACGACTTAAGCGCTGCAGAATTGCTGTGCAAACGCCGAAGTACCGCGTGTCCGCAGGCGTACCAGGCCCAGGCGAGATTACTATTCTATCTGGCTGGAGCGTTTCTGCTTGCTTTAAGGTTATTTGATCATTTCTGTAAACGAGGACCTCTACGCCTAATTCGCCTATGTACTGGACAAGATTGTAAACGAAGGAATCATAGTTGTCGATAACCAGAACCTTCAATTATTCTTTACCTCCTGCCTTCTCAAGCGCTTTCATCAGCGCCTCTGCTTTATGGTTGGTTTCAAACCATTCTTTTTCAGGCACAGAATCAGCCACGATACCCGCGCCGGCTTGAATGTAGGCTTTGCGCTCATGCGCGAACAATGTTCGGATGGTTATGGCGAAATCCGCGTTTCCATTGTAAGAGAAGTAGCCGACAGCACCTGCGTAGGGGCCTCTTCTTGTAGGTTCAAGCTCTTCAATTATTTCCATAGCACGAACCTTAGGCGCGCCAGAAACCGTGCCTGCTGGAAAAACCGCTCTTAACACGTCAAAGCAGTCTTTATCTTCTCGGAGCACACCTGTAACATGCGAAACCAAGTGCTGCACATGACTGTAGCGATGCACTTTCATGAACTCTGGAACATGGACACTTCCGAACTTGGCTACTTTTCCAATATCATTCCTCGCCAAATCAACCAGCATCACATGCTCAGCGCGTTCTTTCGGATCAGCCAGCAACTCTTTTGCTAGACGCGCGTTCTCGAGGGCATTCGCGCCGCGTGGTCTCGTTCCAGCTATCGGGAAAGTTTCAGCCATTCTATTGTCGACTCTAACAAGCATTTCCGGGCTGGAACCCACAATTTGCCTGTCCGCAGTCTTAAGGAAGTACATGTATGGCGATGGGTTTATTTCGCGTAGGGAGCGGTAGAACGCTATTAAGTCGCCAGTGAAGTGCAACTCATAGCGCTTAGAAAGCACAACTTGGAAGATATCGCCCGCTGCTATGTACTCTTTAGCTTTTTTCACCGATTCCTCAAACTGCTCTTTCGTAACGTTCATTTTCGGCTGCTGATGCCTTACCGCCTCCCCATTGGCAGGTTGCTTAATTAACTTCTCAAATTCTGTGAAGCGGTCTTCACTTGAGTAATAGTAGAATGCTTGACGTTGCTTATGGTCGAACACTATGCCGTCATCGTAGAATCCGAACTGAACATCGGGGAAGCCTATGTCATCGGGGGCTTTTCGCTGAAGTTTTTCCCAGTAGCGAATTGCATCATAAGAAATGTAGCCGACCGCGCCTCCAGCAAATCTGAAGTTGCCGTTAATAACCTTTTTACTTTTAACAAGCGCGGCTACAATACTCAGTGGCTCGTTGGTTTTAGTTTTATCTACTTCTCCAGTTGTTTCATCGTAGAATTCTGCTTCGCCGTTTTTTACTGCAACAGTTAACCGCGGCTTAAAGCCTATGAACGAGTATTGGGCAAGTTTTTTTGGGCCTTCTATAGACTCGAGGAGGTAAGCTGTCTTGCAGTGTTTTTGGAGTTTAGCGAAAATTTCAACCGGGGATTGCGTGGAAGGTATCTTCCTATAATTTAGTTTGTGGACTGTGAGTTGTGTATTTGTTTGTTCGGAGCCAAACGTGATACCTCATGTTCGCACCCAGTGAGTTTTAGAAAAAACAGAAATGCTGTATTTAAGGCTTTTGTGCACAAAAATGTGCATTTAAGCCATTTTTTCACAACAAACAGTCAGCCAACCACGCCAAATATGATTTTGAACCCTCAATAATGGGAAGAGCAATTATTTCCGGAACCTCATAGCTATGCAAAGTCTTCACAGTATCGGCTAGCTTATCAAACAAGTCTCGCCGCGATTTCATGAGCATCAAATACTCTTCTGCATTCTCAATTTTCCCTGACCAATGGAAATATGAAGAAACAGGGCCAATTATGTTAGCGCATGCAATTAATTTCTCCTTAAGAAGCTGCTGCGCTATCTTTTCTGCTTCCTGTCTATTAGCGGCCGTTACAACTACAACAACATAATCCTTCGTCAACTTTGCACCACCAGCCCATAGACCATTACATGGATTAGTGTTTTTGTTCTAAAAACTTTCGCGAAACAACACACATTTAAGATTCAAAATTATAATTATAGAAGTATGCTTGAGGTGCATCTGGTGTGATGGATGATCAGTTGAGAGTTTTAAAGGTTATGAGCGAGGTTACCAGCCGCGTTGACATGAATAGTTTTGCGCAGATAGTTGGCTTGAAGCTTGAAGAAACATTGCAGCGCATGCAAGACCTTGCGAACGCCGGCTTCATACGGCGAATAAACGGCGGATACAGCATAACCGAAAAAGGCAAGGCCCTGTTAAAGGCTATTACGCCCGTTCCAAAAGAATTTGCCTTTCACTTTTACACTGCAATAGGGCAGCCAACAGGCTTCTCAGCAGAAAGCCTCAAAGACTTCTACGAAATAGTTAAACGCGTCGCCGCTGCATCATTAGAGTTTCATTTGTACAGAGAAGATTTTGAAAACTGGATAAAAACCGTATTCAAAGATGCAGCATTAGCTGGAGCGATTGCCAATCTACGGGCTTCACAGCTAAAAGGTGAAGAGCTTAGACAGGAAATTCTGAAGACAATAGTGTCAAAATTTAACCTTTAAGTTCAAATCTCATTCTAAGGCGACCGCGTCTTTTCATTCTCCAGCTTAAGCCACCAGCCAGGCACTTTAGCATCTTTAGCTGCATCCCATGGGTCAAAGGGCTTCAAGTCAAGAACAGGCGTCCCATTAAACGCGTCGAGACCACGAACCGTCAAAATGTTACCTTCCGCTTTGACAAGCTCGACAAGCGTTAATCCAATAGGATTTGGGCGATACATAGTTCGCGTGGCGAAGACCCCAAGCAATGGCATATCCGCTCTGCCACGAGGATGAACTTTAAAGCGCACTTCGCTGCGGCTAACCTGATTAAGCCAATATAACACGAAAAGATGAGAAAAACCGTCGATGCCCCCTAATGCTTCAGCAAGCTCGCTTCTGAGGATTATTTGCGATGTTCTGCGTTTATCCCTTACTTGATCGCCGACAGCGTCGGTTTTGACGTATCCAATAGGTTTAAGAACAATTTCATCATCATGCGGCATGTCCGCTGTTCTCCGCCTTTTAAGACGCATGAAATTTATATAAGCCTTCGAGTTTTCAGATTCTGAATTGTCGCGCCTCTAAAGATAGCACAGCGCAACTTTGAACCGTAAGCTCTATATTTCCTATTGAAACTTCATTTAAAAGAACCCAAGTGGGCCCGTAGCTCAGTAAGGTTAGAGCGGCGGACTCTTAATCCGTAGGTCGCGGGTTCAATTCCCGTCGGGCCCGCCATAAACCGAATTCTTAACCCGTAGCTTTGTTTTCTGCAATAGAAAAATTATGTTGCCTATTTGCCGAAGAAATTAAGAAAGTGAGTCAAAACCAGGGCGTTGCAGTTTTACTTGCGGCGTTCCTGCGAATCAGTTACGAGCTTATGTTCACGAGTTGCTATTGCTTTTTTGAGATCCTCTTCAGCGCATTTTCAAGCTCGCTAAAGCTTTTCACTATATCGTCTGAATGGAATTTGATCCATGGGCTTAAGCTCTCCATTTCCGAGACTACTATGACTTGCTTGCCTTTGCGTTTGGCGTAGAAAAGTTCCATGCACGCGCCTGCAGAGAGCTTGGGCAAATAGACGATTATGACGTCGCTGCGGTCAATGTCGTCTAAGTCGCGTTGGATAAATCCGTATGCTGGAACATTGTCCCACCAGCATTTCTCGTCGCCTTTATAGAGAACCTTCTCTCGGCGCCATGGATCAATCACGTCTAAGCCCAGCTTCGCGCATATTTTGGCGATAACGTCTCTGTAGCCTTGTTCTGTTTCCATGCCTAGAATGGGACCCGAGATGAAAGCTGTTTTCTTCATAGTGAAACAATGGTAAATGCTTGCATGCTTAATATTCTTTCGCGATGACGAGCGGCGTTGCCTTGTTTAGTCGCTATTTTTATAAGTTAAGTGGGCGAAGTAATTTTTTATGCAAGCTGAAATTGGCATAATCGGCGGAACCGGCCTATACGACCCGAAACTGTTCATTAACGCTAAGGAAGTAAGCATAGATACGCCGTATGGGCCGCCCTCGGATGTTATCACGGTGGCGGAGTTGAACGGCAGGGGCGTGGCGTTTTTGCCTCGTCATGGCAGGAAGCATACGATAAGGCCGACGGATGTGAATTCGCGGGCGAACGTTTTTGCTTTGAAAAAGCTTGGCGTTACGCGGATACTTGCATCTTCGACCGTAGGCTCTTTAAGGGAGGAGTATCGACCTGGCGACATCGTGTTTGTTGACCAGTTTATCGACCGAACCACCAGGCGTGAGCAGTCGTTTTACACGGAAAACCGTGTCTGCCATATATCAGTCGCTGAGCCCATGTGCCCCGAGGTAAGGCGAGCGCTGATCGCCATTGCCAAAGACGCGGGGTTCAGCGCGCATGAAACTGGCACTTACGTCTGCATAGAAGGCCCGCGCTTCTCCACGAAAGCCGAGTCAAGGATGTACCGTAGCTGGGGCGCTGATGTGGTGGGCATGACGCTTGTGCCCGAGTGCGTTCTTGCACGCGAGGCTGAGCTGTGTTACGCGTCTATAGCGATGGTTACGGATTACGACGTATGGAAGGAGCATCCAGTATGCGTGGACGATATTGTCCAGACCATGCGCAGCAACATTGAAAAAGTAAAGCACATAATAGTTGAAGCCGTTAAACGCTTGCCGAAAGAACGCGGTTGCGAGTGCGGGAGCGCCTTGAAAAACGCCTTTGTCTGAACGATTGAGGTGAAAGAAGGATGGATTGCAAATTGGATCTTAAGGCTAAAGTGCGGAGAATCCCCGAGTTTAAGGGCGTGGTTTTCTGGGACATCACGCCACTTTTGAAGGATAAGCAGTGCTTCAGAGAGTGCATCAAGCGGTTAGCCGATCATTTCCGAGGTAAAGCAATAGATGTTGTGGCGTCAAATGAGGCACGTGGCTTTATAGTCGGCGCCGCTTTGGCCTACGAGCTTGGCGTGGGTTTTGTTCCGATAAGGAAGAAGGGCAAGTTGCCCTACAAATGTGTGGATCTCACGTATAAGAAGGAGTATGAGTGCGACACCATAGAGATCCATGAAGACGCCATACAGCCCGGCCAAAAAGTGTTGCTGGTTGATGATTTGCTGGCGACAGGCGGCACCGTTAAAGCAAACATCGAACTGGTTGAGAAGTTGGGCGGAGAAGTCGTTGGCGTCGGCTTCCTGATAGAACTCGGCTACCTAAATGGAAGAAAAACCATCGGAGACAAATACGACGTTTACTCCCTCATTCAAATCAACACAACCAATGGCTAACCAACCGCTTTGCTCACAAGAGTACCCTGTTGCCTTCACTTTTTAAATACTTAAGCGACGCATTCTCTTTTGAGGGTGAGCTGCATTGAACCTATTCATATTCTTGGCAATCTGGGTTTTCTTATGGTATATTCCGTTGCCGCCGAGAAAATTCCGGTTCACATCCGTCGGGCGCTTTGTTTCGCTTCTAATAGGTTTGCTGATTTTCCTAATTATCGCCGCATTGCAGACGCCATTAAGCGTTTTTATCTACCTCTTATTTCTCGCAAGGTTATTCGTGGCAATTATCGAATGGTCTGTATCCATAAGCCCTATGAAGATTGAAGAGCTTAAGCAGGACGTCGCTGCGGAAAAGCGCATTTCAATGAAGGTATCATTCAAACTTCACAGAAAAACTGTTGGAGCCATACTCATAGGCTTATTCTTGTTTTCCACTGGCGCCCTAATCGTTTATGACCAGATTCAGCTGGTAACCAACGCCGCTTACTTCAACAGTTTTATCGAGCCAGTCGATGGCTTGCCGTTCAGCAGCACAATCCCCGATGATATGGTTCGCCTTGTTACACGTGAGCTTGCCGTGTCAATAGCGCGGCGGCACATGTCAGAGTTCGGAAGCAACACGCAAATCTTGGGATGCCACATAACCAAAGCGCCTGACGGAAGCCTTGTCTGGGTAGCTGCTGTCAGCTCAACCAACGTTATAGCGGAAAATTACATCAAAGGTTTCATAATTGTAGACGCAACTGACCCAACGGTTCCGCCGATGATACTGCGCAACGAATTCGACATTGGCGAAGGCTTGTGGTGGGACCATAATGTGCCATTCCGCAATTACATGGCTGACATGACACGGACCTACGGCGTAGCCTACTACACATGGGACTCAGCTACAGACAATTCAATGTACGTAGTAACGCGCTATAATATTGGTTTTGACTTAATCAAGCGCTATGAGCCGCCACTTGTCTACGATTCTCAAGGCAACTTGCAATATGCGCCTGCAGTTCTTCAAGCTATTCCAAAATGGATTACGCAGGTATATGACGAAGATTGGCTTGAAGCGATGATAACTGAGATGGGCACTTTTCGAAGAGCAAACGGCTTTGACTACTGGGCAGGCGGCTTCCTCTGGCTGATTCCCCCTAGCCGCGACCGCTTCGAAATCACCGAGGATACACGTTACATAGTTGACCCCGAAACAGGCGATGTCGTAGCCTTAGTCTGCGTTAACCCTGTTGGAAACCAGCGTACGCTGTCAAGTGTTTTCAAAGCTACCCGTGAAGGAGTCTTTTTCTATGACTTCTCGCGAGAAAATTACATTTCCGGGATGACTGCCGAGGACTTGGTTGAGGGACGGCTGCCAAAACCTGCCACAGGAAACTATTACGCCATGATGCCCATGCTTTACACTGTGGAAACCTCTGCGGGCAATTATAGGCTAGCGTGGTACGTGCCAATATATTGGTACGAACTGAGTGGCGAAGTTGACGAAACCGTGTATTTAGCTGGCTTCGCAATCGTTGACGCTTTGGATACAAGCAAGATAGCCTTAACCATCGGCGAGCAGGGCATGAGAAGCGAGCAGTTGGTGCAGAAAACCCGCTTAGATTTCATCAAACTGTTCGGTGTAACTGCTGCTTATTTGGAATTGAACGCTACGGTTTTGGGTAAATATGACTTCGTGGAAGATGGGGTCACGCATGTTGTGCTGCGCCTTGACAACGTAACTTACCCATGGGTAGAGGCAACACCGAAGACTCTGGCGGCGGCTCAATGGAATGAACTTTTAGCAACAGCACCAGCGGACAGGGTTAATCTGCAATTGGAAAAGCGCGGTGACAAGTGGGTAATTACGTATTTCGAGAACATTGCCTTACGTTAGAATATACGTTTTCCTGCAGCAATTACCATCTCGATAAGCAAAAATGATGGAGCTTTGCCACGCGAGTCTTTTCAGTTGGTTAACAAAATTAACATGTTTCTTGCAAAGTGCCTAAGACTGACGCGTCGCATTTCATTTGGTCTGATAAAAGTTTACGCTTTGCAAGAGCAGAAAACGCTGAAGAATTGTTTCTTTACTGCACTAAAGCTTTTCTGCTATAGGGCTACTAATATCCAGAACAGCGTGGTGCACATGAATACGGAACAAGCTAAAACTGCAAATAAAGCTTTGAATGAACTAAGTGAAAATTACATTGATTTGATTCATGCAGTAAAAAGTACTGCCAACTCCACTGAAGCCGCTAGGAAATTGTGGCGTGAAGGAAACAAATCTAGACTTATAGAGCTCGGGATAGCTTTGCTTGTGTTTCCAGAACCTACGGCAATAAGTGATGTTTTAGGTGCGGGTTTAGTGGCTGCTGGCACTATTAAAAAAGGTCTGCAATGCAGGTCGCTCTATCTTGAAGATGTTACTAAAACCTTCAAAAACACGATGAAGAGTGTGCTGGAGATACGTAACTCCGTAAAAATCTAGTGAATGCGCTCTTGAGTTAGTATTGTGGGAAGATGGAAAATGGTTTTAGTTATTTTGCCAGAGTTGCAATGAAGCTGCCTTTGTTTTGGAAGGACAATGAGGCGCCGCTTGCTGCTGCTTCGGCTTTAACTGCACTGCTTGTGCCTATTTTTTGGCATATGAGGTTTAGTGAGTTTTCTGTGAAGTTGAGCATGTTTTGTCCTTCAGTGGTGAGTTTGTAAACTTTTCTTGGGCGCTCACTGGTCATGCTCCACTCGCTATGCACATAGCCCTTCTTCTCCAGCGCAGCCAGCAATGGGTAGATGGTGCTGGGCCCGAAGTAGACGCCGAAGGTCTTTCGTATCTTTGTTATAATCTGGTAGCCATGCATGGACTCGGTGCTTAGAAATTGCAGAATAATCAAATCTAAGAGTCCTTTTGCGAGTTTGGTTTGAACTTCTTTTTGTAGGTTGCCCATTTTTATTCCCTCTCTCTTCTGCTTTCTCTTATGTTTGTTGAGACATGTATCTTGTGTCTTTATACAGACTAATGCTGGATATAAAGGTTCATACATACCGCAAGCATATCCAGTACACACCATAAACCACGCAAATTATGGCCAAAAGCCCTTTTTCACCATGATGCTTCACCGTATTCAGTCATGTTTTCGACCATAATAGCTGCCCGTAACTCAACTGTTTAACACATCTACAAAAAACTAGCACCATCAACATTCGCAGAGCTTAAACCTGCCGGCATTTGTATTCTGAGTAAAGGCTTGCAGGTCAGTTAAGTATTCTATGAAGTTTAGTTTTCTTTTTTTGGGGAAGTGCACAAAATTCTGGTGTCTCTTGTGGAGTTCTTCGATTATTCTGATTTCTATTATTTTTGAGCTTTCTCCAAAAATTTGCTCAAGTGCTTCTGCGAATTCTTTGGTTTTGCGGGGGATTTCCTGTCTCTTAATTTTGAAAGTTTTTTCAAGGTGTGAATAGATAGTTTGCATGCAGGTTTGGCCGAAAGTGGCGAGTGCTGTGTCTACTGCGTCTATTAGTGTATTTTCGAAGGTTTTTTCCTGCGTGTTGTCTTTTATTTGGAGAAGTGTGCATTTTGTGTTTGGGTTTATTGTTTTTGTCATTTTTAACTCCTTTTTTGTAGTTGTGTTGTACTGTTGTTTTGTGCTACTTGACTACGTATTGTGTAGTAAGACTTAATATATTTGTTATTTTAAGCTCCGATATATTCCAAAAACCGATATAACTCCACAAAAAGACACATCTACATTTTCAAGCAACACACCAAACAAAATAACACAAAAACTATAAAAAGACTAACTAAACACTATCCCAGCACTCTCACCTTCTATCGGCTGAAAACCATGAAAAGAATACTAACAATAACCTTCCTAAACTTCTTCATATCAGGAGGACTAACACTCACCATCCCACTGCTATTACTGGAGAGAAGCGTCAACTTAGTAGAAATAGGCCTCGTAATCTCTGTTTTGCCCATCGTCTTCCTGATAGCACGCCTATTTACGGCCGCAATAGCCGACCTAAAAGGCTGGAACCGCTTCTATCTCTTACTAAACTGGCCAGCCAGCCTCCTAGCCACCATCATATATTCTATCGCAAACTCTACGCCCATGTTTCTCCTCGGAAAAATCGCAGAAGCTTGTAAGGAATCCGCCTACTGGGCAGTAAACCGCACCGCCATATTCTCATTAGCACCCAACCGCGAAGAAAAAGAAGCCACAAGAAACACCGCCATAATATTCCTCGCCACAGCCATCGGCAGCGCCACCGCAGGTTTAGGCATCTACACTTTCGGCTTTTCAATTACCCTTGGCGTTTTTATTGCAGCATCAGCAGCTCTTGGAATCCCCGCAGCCGCCTTATGGAAAACTGGACAAAATTTCAAGCCTAAAAACGCTCAAACAAGAAAATTATTCGAGTTAAAGAATTATGGAAGAAAATTCTGGCTCGTCTCAATAGCGTTACTGTTTTTTAGCTTAGCCTACTACCCACTGCTAAATTTACTCATCCCCGTCTTCATGGCACAGCAATTAGGCTACAACTACCTCTCAATAGGTTTAGCTTACATGCTGTTCAACATGATAGCTGGAATAAGCATTTTCGGAACCCTAAAATTTCAGCTGGGAACAAAAAGAGCGCTCTTACAGAGCAGCATCGCCCTTGCTGCATCGGCACTCTTGGCTTACTCAAATCTCTGGTTCCCTGCTCTCTTTTTAGTGTTGGCCGCCGCCGAGGGTCTTGGCATGGGCTTCTTTGAGGCAATAATCGCCAAAGCCACCAAAAATAGGCCAAGCGTATCTGTCGACATAGGCCTGCTTCATGTACCCATGAGATTCGCCGAATTTATATCCTTACTATACGCTGGATTCGCCACGCAAACTGTTGGATATGCTCCAATGTTCTTTCTTTCAGGAATTTTCTTCATGATTTTCTCTGCACTCTCAGCGTATTTAATTAAAAATTAGCGAAACGGCATTCAAAGACAAGCTGCATTTGTAGAGAAAATAGCTAACTGCTAACTTTGTTGCAAGCCACTAAGTGCCCCCCACCCACGTCAACAAGCTCTGGAGCCTTTTCCATGCATTTATACTCCTTCGCGTAAACGCATCTGGGGTGAAAGCGGCATCCAGCAGGGGGATTTATTGGACTAGGTACTTCGCCAGGCAACACTATCCGCGACCTTCTATTTTCAGGGTCGGGAATTGGTATTGCCGATAACAAAGCTTGAGTATAGGGATGCAGCGGCGAACTGAACAGCTCGTCTGTTTCCGCGATTTCAACGAACTTTCCAAGATACATTACCGCTACTTTATGGCAGATGTGCTTGACGGTGCTGAGGTCATGGGAAATGTAGAGGTAAGCCATTCCGAATTTTCGTTGCAGCTCCTGCAGTAAATTCAAAATTTGAGCGCGGACTGACACATCCAAGGACGCCACTGGTTCATCTGCAATGAGCAGTCGTGGTTCTACCGCCAAAGCGCGAGCAATGCAGATTCTCTGCCGCTGCCCGCCGCTGAATTCATGTGGATATCTTTCGGCATGGTAATCTTCCAAGCCCACTAACTCCAATAGTTCGTAAAGTCTATCGTTCCACTTTTCCTTAGGTACATGCTTATGAATCACAAAAGGCTCAGTGATTATGTCCGCCACAGTCATTCTCGGGTCAAGTGACGCATAGGGGTTCTGGAAGACATACTGCATCTTGCGCCTCAACTTCAAGATTTCCTGCGGGTTATTTGACTTGAAAATCTTGACAAGATCTTGACCTTCAAAGTAGACTTCGCCAGAAGTTGGCGGATCTAAGTACAGTATTGCCCTAGCCGTGGAAGTCTTTCCGCAGCCGCTTTCTCCAACCAAACCAAAAGTTTCTCCTTTTCGAACCGAAAAGCTTACACCGTCCACTGCATGCACGACGCCTACTTCTTTTTTCAAGAAGATGCCTCTGCTTGTTAGTGGATAATTTTTGACGAGGTTTTTAACTTCCAAAATCACTTCTGAGCTCATAATGTTCGCCTCTTGCTCCCGTTTTTTATGAATTCTTTAACGCGTATGCATGCCACGTAATGCTCCGGCTCAATTTCAACTAAAGGCGGAACAGTAGAGGCGCATTCAGCCACTGCGAAATCGCATCGGGGGTGGAATCTGCAGCCTGACGGCGGAGAAATCAGGTTTGGAATTGCGCCAGGTATGATTTTCAGTTTTTCCCGCTTCATCGCTACGTTCGGAACTGCCTCTAATAGGGCGCGGGTATAGGGATGGAGCGGGTTAGTGAAGATGGTTTTTGTGCTGGCGGTTTCGCAGACCCTTCCAGCATACATGACGCTTATTCTGTCAGCCACTCCAGCGACGACACCCATGTCATGCGTGATTAGAATCATGGACATGCCTAATTTCCTTTTCAGATTTTTCATTAACTCCAGAATCTGCGCTTGAATTGTGACATCCAAGTTCGTTGTTGGTTCATCTGCTAAGAGCAGGCTTGGCTGGCAGGATAAAGCGCGGGCAATGGCAATGCGCTGTTTCATGCCGCCGCTTAGTTGATGCGGATAGTTCCAAATCTTTATTTCTGGGTCAGCTATCTCGACGAGCTTGAAGAGTTCCATGGCTCTCTTTAGGGCTTCTTCTTTGGTTACGTTTTGATGCCGCCTTATAACCTCTATAAGCTGGTCGGCAATACTAAAAACTGGATTTAGCGAAGTTGCTGGATCCTGAAAGATATAGGCTATTTCTTTCCCGCGGATCTGCTGCATTTCGCTTTCAGTTTTCTCCAGCAAATTTTCGCCTTTGTATATTATTTTTCCACCAATTATTTTGCCGGGCCTAGGCACTATTCTGAGGATGGATAGGGCGGTCACGGATTTTCCAGAACCTGACTCGCCTACTAATCCTAAGGTTTCGCCTTCTCTGACGTCTAGGCTTACGTCGTCAACAGCTTTGACTACTCCCGCCCAAGTGTAAAAGTAGGTTGTCAGATTTTCGATTTTTAATATTTCTTTTGGCGCCATGTTTTGTCTCTCCATTTCTATTCTCTAAGACGCGGATCCAACGCGTCTCGTAAGCCATTTCCAAGCAGGTTAAAGCCGAGAACCAGCAGTGTGATGAACATTCCAGGGAAGATTCCTTCCCACCAGGCTTCTTTTACCGCTTCGCTGGCTCCTTGAAGTTGCTGTCCCCATGTAACGCTGTTTGGGTCGCCGAATCCGAGGAAACTGACTCCTGCTTCAACCAAAATTGCAGTTGCTATCTGAAGAGTGGTCAAGACGATTATGACGTGTAAAACGTTAGGTAGAACATGCCGAAACATTATCCTCCATTTGCTGGCGCCCAGTGCCACCGCGGCTTCAATATACTCATTCTGTTTCACCCGAAGCACTTCACCGCGGATGATACGCGCGTTTGAAGCCCATGAAAACAGCCCTATCATGAGGGTTACCGTGGTGAGACCACCAACACCTGAAGGCGCAATTGTCATGGCGACTCGTAAAAAGACAAGTAGAATCAAGAGGAACGGGATAACCAAGAAGATTTCTGTTATCCGCATCAAAATATTATCTACGAGTCCGCCGAGGTATCCTGAAGTGATGCCTATTACAATTGCAAGGGACATGGCTATTGCTGCGGCGCCGAATCCCACGTATAAGACGTTGCCTGCGCCGTAGACGATTTGGCTGAATACGTCGCGGCCGATGTAGTCTGTACCGAACCAGTATTTGGAAGACGGCGGCACTCTGATTTTGCCTTCTTCGTTGAAGCTTGCAAGATAGTTCAGCGGATAGCGCGCAATTAAAGGGCTGAATATGGCTATGAATATGATGGCGCCGAC
>JAWCMT010000022.1:0-17126 GCA_038849555.1 Bathyarchaeia archaeon
AGCCTTGAGAGCTGAGCATGAACGCAACACAAGTCCCTACTATGGCATTGATGTCTATACTGGGAAAATCAAGAATATGCTTGACTTTAACGTTGTTGAGCCTCTGCGTGTGAAGCAGCAGGTTATCAAATCGGCAACTGAAGCAGCAAACATGATACTGAAAATCGATGATCTCATCGCTGCAAAAGGCATGGAGAAAGAGCCGAAAGGTTCCAAGAAACCTGAGGAACCTCCAGAATTCTAAACTTCCTTTCCTAATCTCGCTGGAAGGGGTGGATAAGGCCTAATGTCAGATGAAGAATGGTTTCCCAGATGGTTCAGAAGAAGATGGTGGCCTTTGGGCACACGAAGCGTCTTCGATGAATTTGACGAATATTTCCGGCAGATGTCTGAGTACATGCGGAATGAATTTGAAGAGTTGTTCAAAAACGCGCCGAAGGATCTTATGCGGTCAAGGGTGTTACCTGACGGAACTAGAGTTGAGGAGTGGGGTCCGTTTGTTTATGGCTACAGCATTAAGATCGGTCCTGATGGTAAACCTGAAATCAGAGAATTTGGCAACATCAAGCCACAACCTAAACTTGGCAAGGCAAGCGTAGCCATTAGGAATGAAAGAGAGCCTTTGGTCGATGTTACCGTTATGGATGGCGAAATCAGAGTTGTCGCTGAACTACCTGGCGTAGAAAAAAGCGACATTAAATTGCACAGCACAGAAGATACTCTAACAATTTCTGTTGACACAGCTGAACGCAAGTATTACAAGGAAGTTGCGTTGCCGGCAAAAGTCGATGTTAGACAAGCTAGGTCAACGTACAAAAACGGTGTGCTAGAGGTTTGCTTACCAATAAAGAAGGATGAAAAGCCTAAAGGCGAATCCATAAAAATCGATTAACCTTGTTTATTTCCCGCTTCCATTTTTTTGGTCCTTATCGGAATTAAGTGCTTTTAGTCAAAAGTAATATATGATGGTAAAATGCAAATCTGGTTTTGTTATGTTGAAACAAGACGGGGAATTGTGAAATGGATATTCCATTTGAAGAATTCCAAAAATTGGACATACGCGTAGGGAAAATTATCGAGGCAAATCAAATTCCAGGTTCAAGAAATCTCATAAGACTATTAGTTGATTTCAGGACTGAAAAGCGACAGGCGGTGGCGGGTCTTCTACAATGGTATAAGCCGCAAGACCTTATTGGCAAGAAATGCGTTTTCATTCTCAACCTTCAGAAGCGTAAATTGATGGGCGTGGAATCGCAATGTATGATTTTAGCTGCTGAAGACGACAAAGGCAATGTTACTGTGCTTCAGCCTGAAAAGGAAATCACGGAAGGAAGCAGAATTCGCTAGTTTAAGCTTAAAAGTGCGAGTCTTTGCCTACCCTTTAAGGTACGCAATCATTTCCTCGTCTAAGTCAAGCCATTTCGCAATTCCAACCGCCATATCAGCATTGTTTTTGAAAATGATCTTTAGGTATGGCACAAACTCTTTTGAAGCACGGGTGGCGGAAATGTGGCATTTGCGCTTGATTTTTGAGCCTATACTAAGCTGCATGGCGCGTTCTGCCTTGGATCTTGACAGCATTTGGATGCGGCTTGGAAACTTGAACGGTATCCAGCCTGCGCTTTTTGAGCGTTGCCTCGCCATGGCTACGCCCGCTGTCATGTAATCGATTACGTAACGGGTGAAGCTCCAGTCTTGTGTTGCACGAATTCTGCCGCGATAGACATCTGCCATTGAAAGTGCATCCATGGCTTGCGCCAAATCATGTGGATCAGTTAAATGTTCAGGGGTATTTTCGTAGATCCATTCGAAGAGCATATCAATGTCGACGTCAGCCATGTCCACGGCTTGCTTCGCGCTTGCGCTTGTTCTGCTATAAATTATCATTCTTAGCACATTGAAGATGCTATCCTGCCTGTCGCGGTAGCCAAGCCACGAAACATCCTCGTATGTCAAGCGCTTTTTCCCTTGAGCTAACGCTTGAAAGTCATTTACGGCTGAGCGGACATCTCCTTCTGAGCGCTGCGCTATGAATTTCAGCGCACTCTCGTCAACTTGGATGCCTTCACGTTCGCTTATGCGCTTCAAATGCTTTGCCACTTCACTTGCCGCCGGCTTCTTAAACTCTATCAGAAGGCAGTAGCTGCGGAGATTTGTGAATCGCGGGTCATAGGCGTTATTGGCGATTAAAACTATTGGGCACTGGGCAGTTTTGATGATGTCAGTGATGGCTTTGACTCCGCCTTTATCTGCGTTCCCCGTTAACCCATCCAACTCGTCAAGTAATATTATTCTCCGCGCGCCGAACAGTGAACCATATTGTGAGGCGAGACCCGCAAAACGGTTTATTGCTTCTTCTGTTCTGTAGTCGCTCGCGTTTTTCTCCACCAACTCCATACCCAGATCCTTGGCTAACGCTTCAACTGTAACTGTCTTTCCAACACCAGGCGATCCGTAAAGAAAAGCTGCTCTCTTTTTAGGCACGCCTTTACTCCAAGACTTTATCCACTCGCTGAAGGTTTTGATGGCTTCTATGTTCCCAACTATTTCCGCAACAGATACTGGTTTATGCTTAACAGTCCATGTAGCGTACAAGCATTAGCACCCTGCTACTTCTTCATTTCGTAGCCAGCTTCAACCAGTCGTGCCAAAAGGGCGCTTAATTGAACCTCCTCATCTGCGCCTTCTACGAGACGATAATCTATTTCGCCTACGATGCCTGCAAGTTTTATTTTCCATTGCTCTGGAATCTCAGCGGCCTTAAAGATTTCAGTGTGAATCTGCCTGATTATGTCGCTTCCCGCCACGCCATATTTTTGGATCATATCCCGCAGTTGCCTTCTGGCGCCTAAAAAGTCGCCCTTAATGGCTGTGATTAACATTTTCTGCACATCTGAAGGGCTGGCTCTGCCCGTTATCGAGTAGACAAGCTTGGCGTCTACAGGCTTGTTCACCGAAGCCGCGGCTTGTAGCGTGTTTATGGCTCTTCTGAGGTCGCCGCCACAAACTTCAAAGATCGCGTCGACGCCTTCTGGTAATAATTGGACGTTCTCGTGCTCAGCTATTTGTTTTATGTATTTATCATGCTCTTCTCGCGGCAGAAAAGTGAACCTGAAAGGTGCGCATCGCGACTGGATTGGCTCAATTATTTTGCCGCTGTAATTTGCGCATAGGATGAAACGGCATGTTTCAGTGTATCTTTCCATAGTCCGCCGTAGCGCTTGCTGTGCATCAGATGTCATGTTGTCTGCTTCGTCCAAGATTAAGATTTTAAATGGGATTTCGCCTATAGAACGGGATCTCGCAAAAGTTTTCACGGTTTCTCTAACTACGTCGATTCCTCTTTCGTCGCTGGCGTTTAGCTCCATAAGGTGCTCACGGTAACCTTCGCCATAAAGGTCGCGAGCTAAACATAGGGCAGCCGTGGTTTTGCCTGTTCCAGGCGGTCCAGCGAAAATGCAGTGCGGCACATTTCTTGCTTTCACAAAACTTTTTAGACGTTCAACTATTTCCTTTTGGTCGACCATATCGTCTAACTGTTTCGGTCTGTATTTTTCAGCCCACATTTCAAAACTCAATTGGTAAGCCCCCATTTCACGCTAACTAAATGATGCAAGCGATTATATTTGTTTTGGGCGGATGAAAACTCGCGTGCAACTTGACCTTTTTGTCTGTGTTGCTTGGCTATTCTCGTTGATTAAGCCCGTTATACATGTTTCATTTATTTCGTATATACCACGCACTGATGAATATAGATGTTGTTCAATAAAATTATATAGATTACATTTGTATGGGTTTTTCACATTTCAAACGCATTAATTTGAATGTTTATAACAAAAAACGGTGAAAAAATGAGCGAACGTGTACAAAAAAACAGTTCATATCTAAATGGTAAATCAACCGTTGGAACAACGACACGCGTTAAAGACACCAGCACCATAAGCGGCATGTGCCCCATATGCATCCATGACTGCCCTGTTCTTTGCGAAATCAGCCTCTCTGCATTTCGAGGAAGAGAAGCACTCTACCCTGATCCAAGCCAATTCGGAACAAGCACTGCTGGAGCGCTAAAAGATTACGGGCTTGACTGGTCTCACTTCAACATCCAAGCCAGTCTCTTCGAAGTTCACGGCATAAAAGAAGACTCTGATGTTGCAATTTTTCCAAATGTAAACACTGAAACCAAAGTTGGTGGGGTCTCACTTAAGCTGCCCATAATAACCGGCGCTTTTGGCTCAACAGACGTGGCACGCGTGAATTGGGATGGCCTAGCTATTGGCGCTGCACTTTCAGGCGTGATGATAACAATTGGCGAAAACGTTTGCGGCATGGATCCAGAGTCTAAAATCGAGAATGGCAAAGTAACTTACTCGAAGGAGCTAAAGCGGCGCGTTGACGCATTCAGAAAGTTTTGGGACGGTAAATACGGCGACGTAGTAATTCAAACAAACGTAGAAGATCAAAGGCTAGGCGTAGATGTCTATGCGCTGTCCAAATTGGAAGTCAATGTTATCGAGCGGAAGTGGGGACAAGGCGCCAAAGCCATAGGCGGAGAAGTGCGCATAAGAAACCTTGAAAAGGCTATTCTACTGAAAAAGAGAGGCTACATTGTCATCCCTGACCCAGAAGACCCAACAGTTCAAGAAGCCTTCAAAGAAGGCGTGTTCAATACCTTCGAGAGACACAGCCGCGTGGGCATACCTAAAGAAAAACCCTTCATCGAAGACATAGAATGGCTCAGAAAGCAAGGCGCAAAACACGTTTTCCTAAAAACAGGCGCCTACAGACCATCAGCCGTCGCATATACCATGAAGTTTGCTTCAGAAGCCAAAATCGACGCGCTATCCTTCGACGGCGCAGGCGGCGGAACAGGCATGAGCCCAGTGCCAATGATGGATGAAATGAGCATTCCAACAGTTTATCTAGAAGCGATTGTTCTGAGATGCGCGCAGATACTAAAGAAGAAAGGCCGCCATGTTCCTGACCTAGTCATAGCTGGCGGCTTCATTGAGGAAACTTCAATTCTCAAGGCTATAGCATTGAGCAACTTCGGTGAAGGACCGCTTGTGAAGGCGGTGCTGATGGGACGTGCGCCAATCACGGCTGTCATGAAATCGAGCTACTTCGCGAAACTGGCTAAAGAAGGCAAACTGCCAAAACCATTCGCAGAAAAATATGGCGCCGACCCTGCGAAATTCTTCATAGCAAATCCGGAATTGAAGGCAAAATATGGAAAACGCTTCAGTGAGATACCTTTGGAAGCTATTGGTCTATACACTTACTTAACAGACAGAATAGGCGTAGGACTGAAACAGTTAATGGCTGGCGCGCGAAAATGGAAGCTCAACTTGCTCGACAGAAACGATTTAATGAGCCTGTCTGAAAGAGCTACCAAAGTCACCGGAATTCCAATGGCTGACGAGGTTGAAAAAGGCGCAATAGAAAAAATCCTCGAGTGACCGCGCCCCCATTCTCCTTTTTCTAATTTTCAAAAGTTTGTTAATCTTTCAAGTTCCACAAGCAACAGCTTAATTCACGTATTCTAAGTTTATCTCAAAAACGGGCATTGACAATCAACGCAAGTTATACCACTTTTTCATTGGTCGTCGTATTTTTCGACTTCATTGTTCATTATGACCAGTTCTACACCTGCTTGCTTAAACAACTCTACAGAATCAGCGTCTGCGTGATAGCGTTTTTCGCAAACTACCCGCTTGATGCCAGCGTTTATTATCATCATCGCGCAGGTTCTGCATGGCGTCATCTTGCAATAAAGCGTGGATCCCTCAAGAGGAATACCAAACCGTGCGGCTTGTATAATCGCGTTCTGCTCAGCGTGGAGTGTGCGAACACAATGCTGCGTTATGTTGCCATTGTAATCAATAACTTTGCGTAAGTCATGGCCGACTTCGTCGCAGTGCGGCAACCCTGCTGGTGCACCTACATAACCAGTAGTCATTATTCGCTTATCCTTAACGATAACGCAACCGCATTTTCCGCGGTCGCATGTAGCACGCTTAGCGACAGCTTCACAGAGATCTAGAAAGTATCTGTCCCAATCAGGTCTTGTTTTGCCTGTCATCAGCATCAGCTCTTGAAACGTCTAAACATTCACAACACAAATTAATAAACCTAAATAGGCTATTTTTCGCGCCATCTGGGGCGTCATTTCTGGAAAATGTGTATCTCCCTGCCAATTTTATGTCTCTCTTCAATGTCTACAAGAGAAGCCATCTGAGTCAATGTAGCTGGCGCCTTAGTTTTCTCATCAAACTGTTCCTTTTTGAAAGGATAAACACGTTGGAAACCTATCTCCAAACTTTTCTCTTCGATATCCATAGTAACTGCCCCTTCTGATCGCGTCTTAATGTATGGAGTAACTAACACTAATCTTCCACTTTTCTTAAGCACCTTATAGGCCTCTTCGATAAAGCCAAAGTACAATGGTTGTAGCTTCCTAATTATCTTCAAAGCGTAAGGTTTTGTGGGAATATGCTTGAGGGCAGGGCCCAAGTCGGGTTCAGTTACTACGCCGTCAACTTGTTCCCAACCGATTTTCTTAACTATACTACGTGCATCGCCATGAAGTATCCTGAAATCTGCTTCTGTTAAATTGTACTCTCTCTTAAGCCACTCCAAGTTCTCTTCTGCCGCTTTGACGCACCACGGGTTTATGTCCATGCCTACAACTCTGGCTTTAGATAACAGCGCTTCTTGGAGAACTGTGCCTACGCCGCAGAAGGGATCAAGCAAAAGTTTTCCAGGCGTGCAAAAAGCTAAATTTACCATTATACGCGCCAGACGAGGCGGCATAGCAAAAATTTTACGTTGATTTGGTTTGCCTACATCCCGTTTCTGAAACTCGAAAGGATTATGCACCGCAACGGTGGTAGCAATCCAGCTTTGTTCTTCGCCAATGCAAAACAGCACTTCCGCCTTGTTCTCAACCAAATTTTTCTTTAGCACTTCAACATGGCTTAGCTGTGGCTGCCGTCTATCTTTGGAGAATCCCATGAACTTTGCTTTCTTATTATGCGCCAATAACTCGCGTTTTATGGCGCTTCCTATGAACCGTTGAATTCCATTGGAAATAGGACGTAGCGGCTTGTCTGCGCAGTAAACGCTCACGCCAAAAAGAATCTTATCAGACTTAGTTTCAAGGATCTTATCAACTGCGCCGCTCGATTCAACAGTCCGCGCGATCTGGGCTTGTGCTTCTCTGTTTTTCTGGAGAAAAGCGCTTCGCAACGTTTCTGTTGGTAAATTCGCAACTAACTCGCCTATCTTTATGACGCCGCCCAAATCATCAATTGAAAAGTTGCCTTTCTCAGTAAAGCTAAGTACAAAAAAGTCTCTTGACATTGAGTGTACGGCGAATTTGCTGTTTCTTGCCTCTAGAAAAGCAGCAAGTTCCACTAACGAGAGGCGCCAATTTTTTCCTGGAATAAACACTTGAAGAGACATGATCCCATAAGCTAACATTGTTACTAAATATATAAGCAAATGAGCACCTTACATGTCTAAAATGCCTCATTTTATTTTACACAAAAACTTGAAGAATATACAAAAACTGTAAGGATATAGTTGCAAATCGTTTAAATAGCGCTAAGGCTGTATGCTAAAAAAGGGAACCATATGCATGCAAGAAATTACAGGGCTGTAAAAGGCCAAGCTTATACTAGAAAAGAGTTTGCGAAAGGATTTCCACCTCCGAAAATAACCAAGTTTACCATGGGAGATACTAACGGCAAATTTGACATTGAAGCAAGACTTGTGGCGTTGAAAAGGGCTCAGATTCGCCATAGCGCCTTGGAAGCAGCACGCGTGGCAACGAATCGTCTTCTCATGGAGAAACTGGTCAATGATTATCTAATGCTAGTTCACCCGTATCCCCATGTTATTTTGAGAGAAAATAAAATGATTTTCGGTGCTCACGCTGACCGTCTCCAGCAAGGCATGCGGAAATCTTTTGGAAAAGCAATCGGTACGGCTGCACGAGTAGAGCCTGAGCAGACTATCATAACGGTTAGAGTGAAAGCAAATGCCTTGGAAACCGCTAAAGAATCCTTAAAACGTGGTAGCGCAAAACTGCCTATTCCCTGCAGAATAGAGGTCGAGAAATTAGAGTCTTCAAACGCCGTTGATGCAGTAAAATCGGAGACGGGAACGGCTTGAATGAGACGAAAAAAGCCTTTATTATTTGGTTTGAAAACCTCCGAAACACTGATGTGCCTCTTGTAGGCGGTAAGAACGCTAGTCTCGGCGAAATGATCCACGCTGGGCTACCGGTGCCTCCTGGATTTGCGGTAACCGCCTACGCTTACGAGACCTTTCTTAAGCAAACTCGGATTGCTGAGATGATTTACAAGGTAATTAAAGAAACAGTGACTGACCCAAATGATCCTCAACAATATAGCGTGGCCTCAGAGAAAATTCGCGCCCTTATTGAAACCTCTCAGATGCCTAAGGAAATCGAAAACGCCATAAAATCCGCTTATAAAGAGCTTAACAGCAGACTAAAGTTGCAAGATGCCTTTGTCGCAGTTAGATCAAGCGCTACGGCTGAAGATTTGCCTGATGCTTCTTTCGCGGGGCAGCAGGAAACTTACCTGAACGTTAGAGGTACTGCCGATTTGCTTGAAAAAATTGTTAAATGCTGGTCCAGCCTTTTCACTCCTCGCGCCATCTTCTATCGTAACGAAAAGGGCTTTGCACATGAAAAAGTTCTCATAAGCGTCGGGGTTCAAAAAATGGTGAACTCCCGAGCCGCCGGCGTCATGTTCACCATAAACCCTGTAACTGGAAACAGGGATGAAATCGTAATTGAAGGAAACTATGGTCTAGGCGAGACCGTTGTCTCAGGCGCGGTGAATCCTGATGATTTTATTGTTGACAAGAACACCTTAAAAATTAAAGAAAGACGAATTGCGCGAAAAACAGTTCAATACATTCGCGACGTAAATACTGGCAAAACAGTTCACTCGGAAGTACCTGAGCAAAAGCAAAAGGAACCTTGCATAAGCGATGAGGAAGTTATAAAGCTTGCAGAAATAGCCAAGCAAATCGAAAAGCATTATGGCAAACCAATGGATATAGAATGGGCGATTGACCAAGATTTATCCTTTCCCCAAAATATCTTCGTAGTCCAAGCTCGGCCTGAAACAGTTTGGAGCGCCAAACCCGTGGAACAACCTTTACAAACTGAAGAGAAGCTTGGCGCCGCATTAAAAGTTGTTGTGAAAGGAATCTCGGCGGGTCGAAGAGGTTACGGCTCGGGAATAGCAAGGGTTGCTTTATCTCCTGCCGATGCGGCGAAAATTATGCGTAAAGGTGACATTCTAGTTACAGACATGACTAACCCTGATTTTGTGCCGTTCATGAAAATAGCGAGTGCCATAGTCACTGACAAAGGTGGAATCACATCGCACGCGGCAATTGTAAGCCGCGAACTTAGCATTCCCTGTATTGTAGGCACAGAGTCTGCTACAAAAGTAATGGTGACGGGCAAGGAGTATACGGTTGACTCGCGAAATGGTGTAGTTTACGAGGGTATAATATCTGAAGCATCGCAGCCTACACCTGCCCAAGTTGCTGCGGCAAGGGGCGTGCACATGGTGGAGTCAGCGCCTGTAACCGCGACAAAGATTTACATGAACCTGGCGATTCCAGAAAAAATTGAAGAATACAAGGATCTGCCTTTCCAAGGAATCGGCTTGATGCGAACGGAATTTATATTCGCCAGCTACGTTGGTGAGCATCCACTTTATCTCATTGAAACTGGTCAGAGCCAGAAGCTTGTTGACAAACTCGCGGAAGGCATCGCCACCGTTGCCAGAGTTATTCAGCCGAGACCCGTGGTTGTAAGATTTAGCGACTTCAAAACCAACGAGTACCGCGACCTCAAAGGCGGCGACAAGTACGAAATTGTTGAAGAAAACCCGATGCTTGGTTGGCGCGGATGCAGCCGCTACATAAGCAAATGGTACGAAAAAGCTTTCAGACTTGAATGCCAAGCTATTAGAAAGTGCCGCGAAGAATGGGGTCTAAAGAACGTTTGGGTTATGCTTCCGATGGTGCGCACGATTTGGGAAGCCAAGAAAGTACTTGCGATTATGAAGGAAGAAGGTCTCGAACGGTCACGCGACTTTAAAGTATGGTTTATGGCTGAAACGCCATCCATAGCTATAATGGCTGATGAATTCTCCAAACTTGTTGATGGCTTCTCCATCGGCTCAAATGATATGACACAAGGCATTCTGATGATTGACCGCGACTCCGAACGCTTAGGCCAGATGGGCTACTTCGATGAGCGAGATCCAGCCGTAAAAAGAATAATTGCACATCTTATCCGCGTTGCGCATGAAAACGGCTGCACAGTCTCAATATGCGGCGAAGGACCATCAAACCTGCCTGACTTTGCTGAATTCCTTGTTCGCGTTGGCATCGACAGCATATCAGTCAATAACGACGCGGTTATCGCCACGGCGAAGCTTGTTGCCAGCATAGAGCAGAAAATAATTCTTGAGCGGTTAGCAGAACAAGCTGCCATAGCTTCTGGTTGCCCGCTTAAAAAACCCAAAAACGACTGGGAATGGTCACTTTAGCACACCAAAAAACCGCCTTCCTCCCTAATTTCTGTTTTACTAAATATTTGTGTTAAACCCTTATTATGTGTGGATAAGCAATGAGTGCCTTCGATTTTGAGGAAGAACGCATTAAACAAGAAATAGCAAAGCTAGGCGCAAAGCGTGTTCTACTTCAGCTGCCTGAAGGATTAAAATCTGAAGGACCTCGCTTAGCCAAGATCATCGAAGGAACAGGGGCGCTCCCTATGATCTCCGCAGATCCATGCTATGGTGCCTGCGATTTGGCTACCGCTGAAGCGGAACAGTTAGGTGTGGATTTAATAATACATTTCGGGCATGCAAAACTGATGAAGCATGAGACTGTGCCCACGATATACGTGGAGGCCAGAGCAACCGTAACTGTTGATGATGTCGTGGAGGAATCCTTGCCCTTGTTGAGCAAATATGAGCGAATAGGTCTTGCAACAACGGTGCAGCATGTGCAGGCGCTTGGTCAAGCGAGAGAAATTCTTGTCCGAGCGGGAAAAACAGTTATTGTAGGTGACGCTGGCCGAATGAGTTATCCGGGGCAAGTAAGCGGCTGCGACTATAGCAATGTGAAATCCATTGCTGATGAGGTTGAAGTTTTCCTTTTTATCGGCGGCGGCAGATTTCATGCACTAGGCATAGCTCTCAGCACATCCAAACCCACGTTAATTGCTGATCCCTATGAAAAGCGTGTTCGTTCCATAGATGAAGAGGCGCAGAAAATTCTGAAACAACGTTGGGCTTGTGTTGAAGAAGCGAAACATGCAAAAGTCTTCGGTGTCTTAGTTGGGCTGAAACTTGGGCAAAAGCGTTTTGATGAGGCTTTGCGAATTAAGGACATTGCTCGGAGAAATGGAAAACAAGCATTCCTTTTTGCGATTAGGGAAATTTTGCCTGAAGCGTTAATGGAGTTCCCGCAAGTCGATGTGTACGTAAACACTGCATGTCCCCGTGTTTCTCTTGATGCACCTTCAAAATTCCTGAAACCCGTGTTGACTGTGAATGAGTTTATGGTGGTTTTTGGCGAAGTTTCATGGGAGAACCTGCTCAAAAAAGGCTTATTCGAAAACTAGACATAGAACGGTTCCTATCTCAAATTAAGCCACACCCTTCGCCAAACGTGCGTTTGGAGCAATATACAACGCCCACATCTGTAGCGGCTACAATGCTGTATTTAGCGGCGTACACTTACGGAGACATTATAGGTAAACGGGTTTTGGACTTGGGTTGCGGCACCGGCAGACTTGCCCTAGGCTGCGCTTTCTTGGGCGCTGAATCCGTTGTAGGCGTTGACATCGACAAGTTAGCGGTTAAACTTGCAGCGGCAAGCTCGGAGCAGCTGGGCTTCAAAACTAAGTTAGACTGGGTGGCAGGTGATGTTAATGCAGTTTCTGGAAAGTTTGACACCGCCATTCAGAACCCACCTTTCGGAGTGCAAAAACACGGGGCGGATCGAGTTTTTTTAGAAAAAGCCTTGCAAGTTGCCCGCTCAGTGTACTCGCTTCATAACCACCCCTTCACTGATAAGAACCTTGCCGGACGGCTTAGGCATGCTGGCTTGCTGAGGGTTGAAGCTGCCCCGTTCATTGCTAATTTCGTGAAGGAGCGCGGCGGCTTAATTGAAGCAGTCTACGCGATGCCTTTGACTATTCCGCGCATGTTTGACTTCCACACTAAAGCAAGAAGCGGAATCGTCATCGACTTGTACGTAATAAGAAAAATCGACTGAAGAGCTGGCTGAAAGATGCCTGTTTGGTTTCATAGTTTTTTCAGGAATCACAAAACTACCTTTGCAGTGCAGCGTAATGCTCCAAGTTTCTCTTCTTTCTGCAATCAAAAGGTTTATTGATAAGCGTAGAAATTTAGGATATACCCGTTAAAAAGCGGCTTTAGCGTTGCTTATCATTTCACGGCAAAGGGAAATTGGATGAGTTTGAAATCATCTGAACGTAAAAGCGGTAATTTAGTGTTACCTGGCGAGCGCTTGGGCGTGATAGAAGAGTTTATTCCAGATTCTGGAACATACGTGAAAGATGGCGTCATTTACTCTAAGCTTGTTGGCCGAGCGTTGATGGATTTATTAAGCAAACGAGTTTCTGTTTACCCGTTATCTAACGAAGTAACCGTTCCAAAGGTTACGGCCACGGTTATAGGACAAGTTTGCAATGCGCAGTCTGATAACGTTCTTGTTCGAATCTTCAAGATTGGCGCGAAAAGACTTTCAGGCGTTTTCACAGGGATTCTACACATTTCCGATGTGGCGGAAAAATACGTTAAATCAATGAATGACGTATGCAAACCAGGTGACATAATACGGGCGAAAGTCATAAGCGACAAAAACCAAATTTACCATCTATCCACTAAAGATAAAAACTTGGGCGTAGTTTACGCTTTTTGTTCACGCTGCTCCAACCTTCTGGAGCCTAAGCGACACGAGATGGTTTGCCCAAAGTGTGGCAATGTGGAAAAGCGTAAAATCGCTTTCGATTACGGGAAAACTGACGTATAGCCGAAAAGGGGGACATGTTAGAATTGAAAATCAAAGTGTTAAAGAAAACGGAAAACGAGCTTAAAATAGAAGTTGAAGGAGCCGAGCATGGCCTCTGCAACTTGCTGCAGAAGAAACTTTTGGAAGATGAACGGGTGGATTTGGCTGGTTATGATGTGCCGCATCCTTTGGCGTCGAACCCTGTGATTTACGTTAGAACAAAGGATAATGAAAAACCTGAAAAAGCATTGATTATGGCTGCAGAGAAAGCCCGCGAAGCGAACGAGGCTTTCCGCAAAGCTCTAGACAAGGCTCTTAAGGCTTAATTTTCCGCTTGCGGCTTTTTGCTGAGGCAGTAACGTTTGGCACTTAAGTAGTAAGTGCATTAAAGCTTATAGCGTTGCTACTGTATATAACAACTATATTGTCAAGTAAAAAAATTTTGAAACAGCGCCGCTTCCGCGTCATTAAACCTGAAATCCGCGTTCTCGGCATAGATGATGGGCCATTTATTCCGCACGCTAAGGGGCAGGTTCCAGTTATAGGTGTGGTTTTTAGAGGAGGCTATTGGCTTGACGGGGTTATGCGTACTACGATAGAGATCGATGGTTTTGACGCCACCGAAAAGATAGCTTCCATGATAACTGTTTCTCCTCATTATAGGCAGTTGCGAGTGGTAATGCTTAACGGCATAACGTTCGCTGGTTTCAACATAGTAGATATTAAAGCGCTTAATGCAGCGATAAAGCTGCCTGTTATAACGGTGACACGTGAAAAACCCGACTTTGCAGATATACATAGAGCGCTTCAAAACCTTACATGCAGTGAAGAGCGCTGGGCGGCAATTCTTAACGCTGGCGAACCCGTTGAGGTTTTTACCAGAAGCGCTAAAGCGAAAATCTACATGCAAGCTGTCGGCGTTTCAAAAGAGGATGCCCAAAAAATCCTGCGGTTAACTTCTACTCGAAGTAATATTCCTGAACCTCTGCGTGTTGCGCACCTCATAGCCTCTGGCTTGGGTACTTTTTAAGTCGTAAAAATGGAAAAAGTTTAAAAGAGCCAACGCATAGGGAATCCAAAACGGATACGAGGTAACAAGTAATGGAATTCTGCCCGAAGTGTGGTTCTCGCCTTGAGCCTAAGAAAACCAAGAAAGGCAAAGAAACTATTTTGATGCTGGTCTGCCCTAAATGTGGTTATAAAAAGCAAGAGGAAAACGCGACGGTTGAGCCTAAAATTGCTAAGGTGATTCAGCACGACCCGCAGCAGTTTGTTGCCGTAATCAGCAAGGAAGAACAGAAATTGCGCACGCTGCCAACAGTCCGTGTTGAATGCCCAAAATGCGGAAATAATGTGGCTTACGTGTGGCAAGTGCAGACAAGAGGCGCTGATGAGTCATCAACTCAGTTTCTCCGTTGCACAAAATGCAGCTACACATTCAGAGAGTACAGCTAGATTTCTCGTGAAAGCAATTGGCTTCTTCGACGCTTTATTTTATATTAGCGGCTTTCTAGCTGCATTTTACTTATGGCCTTTGTTTCTTTTTTGTTTCACGATACAAGAAAAACCTTGGCAGCCTCTCCGCCGAATAGCCCCTCTATAGGTTTCTGCAATGAATCTCTAATATGCGCCAAATATGATGGTATAGTGTTATTTTTGTCGAGGTTCTTCGGCTCTTCTTAATTTGGAGATCGCCAATATTTGCCGTGATTAGGAATGTTTTGGGCTATTTGACGGTGACAGACTTTGCTAGGTTCCGCGGCATGTCTGGATCTAGTCCTTTTTCAACTGCTAAGTAATAGGCTAGAAGCTGTAAGGGTATAATGAAAGGTATCGGCGATAAAACCTCAGGTATCCCTTTAGGAACTTCAATATAATCATCGGCTAGCGCCTTAATTGCGTCGTCGTCTTCTTCTATAATTGCAATTATTGAGGCGCCTCTGGCTTTCATTTCCATGATGTTGCTAATCAACGTTTTATGTGTCGAATCTTTTGCGCATATGAAGATCACTGGGAACCCCGGCTCAATTAGGCTTATAGGCCCGTGTTTGCTTTCGCCTGCGGGGAAAGCCAGCGAGGGAACATAGGCTATTTCCATTAGTTTAAGGCGCCCTTCATAGGCGGTGGCTGTGCTTATCCCACGACCTAAAAAGAAGAAAATTCTTGCGTCACGGTATTTTTTGGCAAGCTGCTTGACTTTTTCCTCTTGAGTTTGAATTATCTCTTTGACAATATCCGGTAGTTTTTCCAGTTTTTCTTCGATGTAATCCATTTCGTCTTGGGAAATCTTGCCGCGCTTCTTTGCCAGCCTAAGCGCCAGTTGCGCTAGAACTGAAAGTTGCGAGGTGAAGGTTTTTGTGGCTGCCACGCCGATTTCTGGGCCAGACTGCTGGCTGACATAAACCCTTGACACACGAGTTAGAGTAGAACCGATCACGTTTGTCAAGCCAAGTATTGTGGCGGCACGTTGTTGAGCGCATGTGACGGCTGCTAAGGTGTCCGCGGTTTCACCTGACTGGCTTACTGCAAGAATGGTGCTGTCTATGTTGACGGATTTGCCGTGTTGCTCTAGAAATTCTGAAGCATACACAGGGTAAGTTGCCAAGAAGGCAAGCTTCGAGAACATGTATGAAGCAGCTAAACAAGCGTGGTATGACGTGCCGCAGGCAACTAGGAAGACTTCACGGGCGCGGTCGAGGAATGTTGCAATTAAATCAAGATAATGCTCCTGCAACCGCAGCGTGTTGCGGAGTGTCGTCGGCTGCTCATGTATCTCTTTAATCATGAAGTGCGGATAGCCCTGCTTGACTGCCATTTCCGGTGTCCAATCAATTATCGCCGGCTTTCTGGTGACTGCGCTGTTATCACTAATTCTTCTGATTTCGTAACCCGTGGCGGAAATGATTACCAGTTCCCCGTCATTTATCAAAACTGCTTTGTTAGTTAATGGTAAAAATGCAGGTATATCCGATGCGCAGTAGAGGGCGTTTTCACTTATTCCTAGGACTAATGGGCTTTCGTTTCTGGCGCATACTATCTTGTCCGGCTCACTTGTGGCGATGACCGCGATAGCGTAAGATCCGCTGAGCCTTTTTACTGCTTCCAAAACCGCGTTAACCAAGCCTATTTCAGGTTTCTTCTTAAGATTTTCTTCGATGAGATGCGCTATTACCTCGGTGTCTGTTTTTGAGACAAAATTATGCCCGTTGTTTTCCAGTTCAAGTTTTAGCTCAGAAAAATTTTCTATTATTCCATTGTGAATTACGGCTATTTGTCCCGTACAGTCCATGTGCGGGTGCGCATTTATCTTTAATGGCGCGCCATGTGTAGCCCATCGGGTGTGGCCTATGCCGATGTTTCCTGGCAAATCGTCAAGGTTCCAGATTTTGTGGACATCATCTATTTTGCCTTGGTCTTTTTTGACGTGTATCTTTCCATCATAAATTGTGGCTATGCCTACGGAGTCGTAGCCTCGGTATTCAAGTCGTTTGAGCGAGGCATGTATTACTGGTGCAGCATTTCCTTCCTTTGTTATGCAGCCAAAAATTCCGCACATTCCTTAAGCCTCATTTTTGCTGATCAGTTGTTTTGAGTCTTATCCAATAGGTTCTTTTGTTAATAAGGATTTTTAGGAGAAAACTTTCTACGCTAAAAAAGTTTTTTTAGTGGTTTTATCGCACGGGCTCTTATCTGCGGTCTTCAGCGCCGAGCATTCCGCTTTAATCTTTAGCAACTATAATAAAATTTTTAATAATGGTGATAGAGAATTAGATGTGGAAAGAAAAAATTATGCCGAAAAAGTTGCTGCTTCAAGACGATGGCGCCGCGCAAAAGATAAAGGAAATCAACATACTGCAAGATGCACAGAAGCTAAAGATGATTCTAGGTAAGCTAAGCTGGAAAATTTTGACAATACTTGCCGAAAAGGAAATGTACCCTTTGGAAATAGCTAGGCAGCTGGGCGTTCACGAACAGAAAGTCTATTACCATATAAGAAAGCTGGCGAAGGCAGGAGCCATAGAAAT
>JAWCMT010000022.1:17136-27110 GCA_038849555.1 Bathyarchaeia archaeon
GAAATAACTAAGGAAGAAAAAAAGAAAGGTGCCATGGCAAAGTATTACAAAGCGGCCTCTTCAGCCTTTGGCATAGAACTATCTAAAGGATATACAATAATTCAAAACTATCACCCGCAGACAATAGATGCGCAAATTCAAAAGTTTTTCAAAGAATACGTCACCACTGAAGGCGTGTGGGATGGCAAAATAGTTGTAGGTAGCCCGGCGCCGCATGGCCCTTTTAAGACCAGCGCCAGAGATGGGCACTACGCTGCACATTTAGCTTTCTTCCTAGGCCAATTTGCCAAGAAACCTCAGGATTTCATAATAAAGTTGGATGTGGATGTTAAAGCCGAAAAAGAAGAAAAGAATAACCTAATACTCGTTGGCGGTCCGGGAACAAATCTGCTTACACAGGAAGTTAACAATTATCTGCCTGTCAAATTTATCATGCAATCTTCAACTCAAGGCTTTCTGCTTGGCGGATTGACATCGGAAAAAACATTGAATGTTTACACTGCCGACGCCATTGGCCTAATAGCCAAGATTATAAACCCATGGGACCCCACTAAGCGTATTATAGTTTTAGCTGGAAACAAAGCTGTAGGAACTAAAGCCTGTGTTTTAGCCTTAACCAATTTTTGGAGTAAAACTCTCCAGCACTATCATAGAGAAGACACGTTTACAACTGTTATACAAGGTTTTGATTTGGACGGGGACGGGAAAGTAGATTCAATTGAGGTAATGGAATAAATTGTGCGTTTCAGAAGAGCGCGAAGTAATCACGTGTTATGGTCATCAAAATATTCAAGCCACACACAAGACTACACTTGAATTCACAAGAGATAAGCACCTAACGAAAAGAGGCGACTGCATAGTCGCAGTAGCTGCGGACAAAGCCTTAGCGGACTTCAGCGCCGGGTTCAAGGAGACATTGCGAAGGCCAAATGCAAAACTGACCATAATAATCGAAGTTGACGGCGTAACCGAGCAGGTTACCGCTTCTGGTTCTCCACAGCTTATTTTGACGCATAAATCGGACATGGTGGTAAGGAAAAGCGATTTCGTGTGTAGCCGAACATTGGCTGTTCACGCAGATAAAGCCGCATGCGACTTGTCTAGAACACTGGTTGAGAAACTCAAGAATCCACAGCAGAAAGCTCAGGTCACACTAATCGCACGCGTGCTTAGATGACTCGTGCGTCTAAAACCATTTGCTGCTCATAAGGCGCGGTTTCACGGACTGCCCGCACAAAAAGGAACGCATCTACCTTCCTTCCAGCTCTTTTTACCGCTTCGGAGAAACAGCACTTCAAATCTTCTAAGGAGCTAGGGCGGCGAATAAACGAGTAAAAGTGAATTATGCCACCTTCAAGCTTTAACGTCTTGCAAGCAGCGTCAACATATTCTATAGCTTTTTCAGGCAAATTCATTATAACCCTATCCGAGATGCCTGCAAGCCGCTCTTCAACAATCTGCTTTGCGTCTCCCTGAACAGCGATAACTCGGTTTTCCACCCTATTTAGTCGAATGTTCCTTTTCAGCAGCTCGACGGCGTCGGGGTTTACGTCTACCGCGTAAACTTTTGCGTCAACGTGGTTCTTTGCTATGAGCACGGCGAAGGGCCCGACCCCCGCAAATAAATCCACTACAACCTCATTTCTCCGCACAAGCGATGCTACCCTATAGTGCTCCTGCGAAAGACGCGGCGAAAAATATGTTTTCGCGATGTCCACGTAGTATTTGCAGCCGTATTCCTTGTGAACAGTGGCTGTTCTATGTTCGCCGGCGACGATTTTAAACTCGCGTAAGCGGTATGTACCGCTGACTGCACTAGCTTTTGCAAGCACCGTGCGCACGTTCCCATGCACTGCCAAGATTGCTTCGCCAATCAATGTTTCATGCGCCTCAAGCTCGGGTGGAATTTCAACTATGGCTATGTCGCCTATTATGTCAAGCGCTCGCGGCACATTTGCCAACAAATGTGGAGGTAACTTTTCTTCGAGGGCTTGAACAAGGGTTTTTCTCTGTTGCTGCTTTTCTGCAAAAACCTTAATGATGGTTTGAACGTCGGGTGCTTCTGCCTTTAGCGTTTCCAGCTCTTTTGCTTCTGGCTGCCGAATAAGCGGTATGTAGAGGTAGCTGTTGTCTTTCTGGATTTCCAGCGACTTGTTGAGGAGTGCAAGCTTTTTCGCTAAGGTTAATGCTTTTTCGCCATTTGTTTTCGCAACTCTAATGCAATATGCGGTTTCCGGCATTGTGCTCAGTTTCCATGTTTCTCTACTTTGAAGAGGTGTCCTATTTTCTGGATGCTAAATTTTGCGCCCAATATTTTTTCTGCAAGCCAAACATTAGCTTCCAAATGGTCTGAGACTGCTCGTGTTAAAAATGCTGAAGCGCCTTCAGCCAGCGCCATGTATGGAATAAGCATGTCTGCCAAGTGCATGTCCACGGTTGGTTTAACAGAAAGCTCCGCTGTAAGCTTTTCCGCGGCTTCTCTGCCGACTGCCTCGCTGGTTTTTTTAAGCTCGCCGATGGCGTCTGCGCCTATTATGGCGCCTTTATCGGTTTCAGCCCATAAGGCAATTGAGCTTCCTTTTTGGAGCGGGTTCGATTTATCATTTACAACTTGGATGTCTGCGGCGTAGCCACTTTTTGCGAGGTATTCGCTTGCGGCTTTGGCTTGGCGCTCCGCCACTCTTTTCTCTGCCAGAAAAGTGCAAACCGACACGCCCTTGACACTCTTTAACTGCCCAAACTCTTCCAGCCTGAAAGGTTGCAGCCGAGGTGATGGCTCTACAGTTATAGTGACTTCACCTATGCCTTTAGGATAATAACCATACCGCTGAACCGTGATGGCAACCTCAAGGCCCATACGCCGCAACGCTGGAACAAACACGTTCCGCATGTAATTAATCGTTGGTGAATGGGCGACATCCGTGCCGCCTTTCGCCACATGCAAGCGCACCTTGTTCTTGGCTAAAGCGCAAATAGGCAAAGTAGCCATCAAAAGCATGGGTATGCTTCCAGCAGTGCCTATTTCCGCCTCAAAATCGCCGCCACGCACCTCGCCCGGCTCAAACCAGAGTTCCCTAGAGCCAAGCGTAACGCCCTTTATTTTTGCATCGCAAAGCTTAGCTGCAGTCAAAACGGATTCCAAATGCTGAGGCATCAAACCCGGCTGCGGCCTATTCTTCCGGATATTGTAAATATGCAGAGGCTGCTTAGTGGCGGCGGCTAAGGCTACCGCGAGCCGTAGAATTGTGCCGCTTCCGCTTTTTTCGCTGCCGTCAATTTCAATCAATGGCTTTCCTCCCCCAAACAGTAATGCCGAATCCAATGTTCACTGGGCGTTTGCAAATAATTAATAAGCGCCTTAAGTATTTTAGAATTTGAAGGGAACCTTGTTATGAGCGAGGAAAAGCTGGAAAAGCTAGCTAAAGAAATCGAGGAGCTTCTTGTAGTTTTAGGCAAAGTTTCCGAGGACCTCCGAACCGTGGTTGCCTCGATTAAGTCCACATTAAGCGTTCAGACAGCGCAGCCAGCGCCCACGCCTGCAGCCGTAGCGGTTACACCTAAGGCTTATGAAAAGCAGAAAGGTTTAGAGGATATCCGAATTGCGTTTCCAGAAGACTTGGAAAGCATGCTTAGTTTCGAAGATAAAGGTGACTACATAATAGTGAAGCCTAAACAGTTTCTTGGGTCTGAAAACTTCGCGAGAATAGCCTCAACGGTGCGCGGCATGGGCGGCGAATACATAAGCGCTGGAAAAGCCTCGCACTTCAGAGTACCAAAAAAATAACCTATCCATATCTAACTTTGAAGGCAGCAAACTCTCCCGTAGGCGTCTCCCAGTTTACATCAATATTTGTAACCTTCGCAGCTGACGGGCCATGCTTGCAGAATTCTACCATTGCCTTCACAGCGTCTTCTTCGCCTTCGAAAACGGCTTCAACTCTGCCGTCTGCCAAGTTGCGAACCCACCCTTTCACTCCATAGAGCTCTGCCTTCTGCTTGGTTGCTGACCTAAAAAATACACCTTGAACCTTGCCGCTTACAAACACATGGGCCCTGGCTTTCATAGCTCTTGCCCTATACGTTAGGCTTTATAAAAATTTGGCGTTTTCTGTTGTTTAAAGACTTTCACTTTAACTCACCTCTCCTCTGCTCAGAACGGTCGTTGGCGCATCTGCTTTAAAAGGCAATTTTTCGCCATTGAACGTATTGGTGGTTGCAATGATTAGAAACAGTTTTGGAAAATTATTGGTTTACGCTCCCACAGATGCCGCCAGCAGGAAGCGACTGAAATTTGTTCAGACAGCGGCTGAAAAAACAGCCAAGCTTTTGAATTTGGATCTTGAAGTTGTCAAGTTCAGGAAAAGTTTGTCGCCGATTTACGTTTACTACGAGAATGGCGATGAGGAGCCTATTCCGCTTTACTGCGATAAGGGCAAGACAAGCGATCTGCAAGAGATTTGTGCAACTTTGCGGAAAATGATGTTTGTGCTGTCCTTTCACCCACGGCATACAGCGCTAAGGCATGTGCGCGGCGCCATCATGAGACTTTCGTGAATTTGATCGCTTGATTCTCCAGCGTCACTTCGTAAACTTGGTTTACATCGAAGTCTATGCCTAAATCATCATATTCCTGCTCTGTCAAGAACAAGAGTATCTTGGGTATAGCCAGTTGCGTTCTCTGCTGAAGAAAGGGCATCTGCTGCTGCAAAATCTGCATTATGTCTTGCGCCATTTTTGCCTCTTCTGATTGCGGGCGAACCACGAAAGGCGAGATTTCCCGTTCTTCAACAAGCTCTATTCGCTTTCCAAGGTTACCATCCAAGTCGCGCGTGGACTCTATTTTGTTTACTCTGACTCTAAACATGCCTGTTCACTTCTGCTAATGAATCCCCAATCAAGGATTTAACCTTATACTATACTAAGTTTCCGTGTGGTTACTTTTAGGTTATCAGCTGCTCTGCTGTAGCGGAATCCACGTAGCCGCCTCTGAATCCCTGTAAAGAGCCGAGGATGCTTCTGAGGGCTTTCGCAGATTTTGGATTCCCAAGCTCAACAAAGTTCCTAAACCTTAAAAACGTCATAACTTCCCTGCCCTGTGCAAATTTGCAGAATTCCTCAAAGGATTCAAAACAGCTCTCTGCGCCGTGACTTCGCCATAACTCCTCAGGAGCACCGGTTAGCCGCTCCACAAAGTCTGCGACGCCGAGAATTTGCATAACTGGCCTTTTAACATAAAACAGCAATTTTTGAGTGTTTGTTGGGCCTACTTTGTTTTTCCTTACGAAAGCGTGGGTTTCGCCGCTGGCTCTGTTGCGCCCGCAGAGTCTTCGCCAGTATTTTTCGTCCGCGATTAATATGAAGGCGTAACGTTCGCTTTTCATGACGGAAGGGCTTCCTTTCAAAAGTAATGAGTATCATTTCTGAAATAACCCTTTCGGCAATTTTAAATGCGCAGCTATAACTTTCACGACTTTTTCATGGAAGATTTATGTAGTTGATAATAATGTTTCTTTTAAGAAACAATAAGCCGCGTCGAGAGGCTAATGGTGACTTGAAGTGGCTGAAACAGAAAAACCCAAGGATGTAATAAGGGCTTCTGAAGTTGACCCAAAGTTCAAATATGAACTTTTGAAGATGCCTGGCAGCGAAAAAATTCTTAGGTGCTTCCAATGTGGAACATGCACCAGCGACTGCCCTGTGGCAAGGTTCAGCGACACTTACCGGCCACGCACGATAATTCGCATGGCGCAACTTGGCCTTAGAGACCGCGTTTTAAACAGTGAAACCTTATGGTTATGCGCCGCCTGCTTCACGTGCACAGACCGCTGTCCACAAGGCGTCGAAGTCGCAAGTGTAATTCGTGTTCTAAGAAATTTGGCTGCCGAAAAAGGCATCGTGCCAGCAGTTTTCAAGGAGCAAGCCAACGCCATACTCAATTCTGGCTATGCTTACAATATTCCCGAGTTGAAGATTAAGAAACGCGAGGCGCAAGGGTTACCTCCGCTTCCAAGAGGCAATCCTGAAAGCCTCCGCAAGACGCTTAAAGGAATAAAGTTCTTTGAAGCAATACAAAAAGGAAGTAACCCCACATGAGCAGCAAATACTTGATTTTTCTTGGTTGCGCCGTCCCTTACCGCGTCGCCGCCTATGAGATTTCAGCCCGCAAGGTTCTTGCCAAGCTAGGCGTAGAACTTGTAGAAATGCCCGAATTCAACTGCTGCGGTCTGCCGCTGGATCCGGTTAGCCACGAGGCAATGCTTGTTTTGGCAGCGCGGAACCTTGCAATAGCGGAACAGCAAGGCTTGAATATTCTCACTCTTTGCCCTGGTTGCGCCGGCACACTTAAGAAAGTTAACACGTTGCTGAAGAAAGACAAGGCGCTGAGAGACCAAATTAACAGTCACCTGAAAGAGGCAGGGTTAGAGTTTAAGGGAACAGTAGAAGCAAAGCACATATTGCAGGTTCTGACGCAGGATATCGGCGTGGAGAAGATAAAAAATGCGGTGGTCAAGCCGCTTACCATGCTGAGAGTTGCGGAGCACGTGGGCTGTCACTTGCTCCGGCCGAAAGAATACATCGGCTTCGACGACCCGGAAGATCCGCAGGTTTTAAAGAGGCTTATCGAAGCCACAGGCGCCACTTGTCTGGATTACATTGGCGAAACAGAATGCTGCGGCGCTCCAAGCGTCGGCGTCAGCGACAAAGTTGCGTTGCAGCTTGCCAGAGAAAAACTCAGCCACGTGAAAAAAGTCTCTGCCCAAGCTTTAGTCACGATCTGCGCATTTTGCCACATCATGTTTGACACTAACGAGCTGCGCATAGAAAGAATGTTTAATGAGGCCTATGGAATCCCGATTCTGCATTACACGCAGCTGCTTGGATTAGCGCTGGGTATTCCCGCTGAGGAGCTTGCTTTCAACGAGCTTAGAGTGGATCCCTCAAAAATCCTGAAGGCAGTAAGCGAAGGTGGCTAAAGCGGGCTTCGCGGATGTACCTGCTCTCTTATAGGGCGAAGCGCAAGTAAAAGGGTCATTTGAAACTCTTTATAAGCTGCGCATTGCCAGTTAAAAGTGGATGCGTCATGGGCTACTTGGCCGTATGGAAGATTCTGGAAGAAATAATTGTGGAATTTCGGAAAAAGGGCATGGCGGTTCCACAGAGTGTTATGAGTGATTTGAAGTCAGCTAAAGTGCTGATTAGCTTGCTGGATGTTAACAGAAATGACAGCGAGACAGCCGCGAAAGTTGAGCAGTATCTTGGAAGCGTGGAAGCCTACCTCGTTTCTGTGGCGCAGAAAGCATTTTCACCAGAATGCGTTGACAGTTGGCTCAAACGGCTTGAAGAAGCCACATACGACACAGGAAACATTTGCGCCGTTACTGAAGAAGACAAGTTCATCGCGGGTGTTCCCCGAGACCAAAAGTGGATTCGAGTTAAACCCCTTAACAGTGTGCCTCTTGAAAAGCTGCAGCAGCTTGCGGCGGAGTCAAACCTCTCGTGCCGTGTCCAAGAGGATAGTCGGTTAATTGTTTGTGGAAAAGATGAAGATATACGGGAATTTGTTAAGAAAATGACCGCCCTAGCCAACAAAGAATAAGAGCACGTGACAAGCGGTGGAAAGATGAGGCTATGTTTGTTTCTTTCTTTTCAGCATGTTCTCGATGAAAGGCCGCAGCTTAGCGTTTTCCGCCTTAATCCTCTCTTTACCTAAAGCTTTCCTCTGCGCGTCTATTTCACGAATCAACTCGGCGAAGTGCACGCCTTCAGCGGCGGAAACGTATTCCACACGGAACCTTTCAGGGCTCATGCCGAGTTTCTGAAGCATCGGCGCCAACGCGTCCATTCTTGCCTTCATCTTCCAGTTTCCGCTTATGTAATGGCAGTCGTAGGGCAAGTGGCATGCCGCGACAAGCACCATGCCAGCGCCAAGCCGCAGTGCTTCAAGGATGAAGTCGCGGTCTACTCTGCCAGAGCACATGACCCGTATCGCGCGTATCGTGGGCGGATACTCGAATCTGCTGGTGCCGGCTAAATCCGCGCCAGCGTAGCTGCACCAGTTGCATAGGAACGCCAAAATTTTGTCTTCCGGGTCCTTCTCAAGTGCCGCGCGTATCTGCGCCAGAATCTGCGCGTCTGTGAAGTGCATCTGGGTTATGGCGTCCTGTGGGCACTCGGCAACGCAGGTTCCGCAGCCGTGGCAGCTGGCCGTTATCACCTGCGCGGGCTTGTTCGGCTCAACTTTGATGGAGCCATAGGGGCATCTTTCAGCGCATATGCCGCATTTACTTGTAACGTTCTTGCATTTGCTGGCGTCTACGACCGCGATTATAGGCTCAATCTTCCATGTCGGCTTGGAAATCACCGTTGCCGCTCTTGAAGCCGCGCCGCAGCCTTGTGAAACACTGTAGGGTATATCCTTCAATCCTTGGCAGGCGCCAGCCAAGAATATGCCGTCAGTCGGCGCGTCTAACGGCTTAAGTTTGGGGTGGCTCTCCATGAAGAAGCCATCTGCGCCGCGGGTTAGGTTGAGAATCCGCGCAAGCTCATCTGAGCCCTTCTTGGGTATGGACGCCGTAGCCAAAACAACCATTTCCGCTTCGACCTCTATCGGCATGCCAAGGTTTGCGTCTTCAGCATGTATGGTTAGATTATGCGTTTCAGGGTCTTCGTCGATGCGGCTGACGCGGCCGCGGATGAAGTTCACACCTTGCTCTCTGGCGCGGTCATAAAATTCCTCGTAACCTTTGCCTGGGCTGCGCATGTCCATGTAAAACACGTAGACTTCCACATCTTGCTTGTACTTCTCTTTCAGCTGAACCACGTGCTTAAGCGTGTACATGCAGCAGTAGTTCGAGCAGTAGGGATACTTGTTTTTGTCACGTGAGCCTACGCATTGGATGAAGGCAACTGAATGTGGTTTTTGGCCATCTGACGCACGGATAACTTTGCCGCCTGTAGGGCCAGCGGCGAGAATAAGCCTTTCAAACTCCATGGAGGTTATAACGTTAGGATACTTTCCATAGCCGAGAAGCGGCATGTCATAGGGCAAGTAAATGTCAAAGCCTGTTGCCACAATTATCGCGCCGACTTCTAGCTCGATTTCCTCAGGTTTCTGTTCGAAGTTTATGGCTTGCCTATCACCGCATATATCTACACACTTATAGCATTCGATGCAGTAGTCCCGGTTTATGGTGTAAATAAGCGGGACAGCCTGGTCAAATGGCACTGATATGGCTTTTCTAGTGCCCAAGTACATGTCCCACTCGTTCGGGTATTCTATGGGGCAAACGTCCTTGCATTCGCCGCAGCCCGTGCAATTGTCTTCCAACACGTAACGAGGGTTCTTGCGAATCTTAACCCGGAAATTGCCAACATACCCATCCACTTTTAGCAGATCAGCGTTGGCAATTAACTCAATGTTCGGGTGTCTGCCGACATCCACCATCTTTGGACCTTCAATGCAGATTGAGCAGTCAAGTGTTGGAAAAGTTTTATCGAGCGCAGCCATGTGCCCGCCGATGCTTTCACCTTTCTCAAGCAGATAAACCTTGAAGCCCATCTCTGCCAGGTCTAACGCGGCGTTCATGCCGGCGATGCCGCCGCCGATAACAAGCGCCTTGTTGGTGACTGGAACTTCTATTGTTTGGAGTGGCATCAGCAACCGTGCTTTCGCCACGGCCATGCGTATGGTGTCTTTGGCTCTTTCTGTAGCCTCTTTTGGAGTGCTTGGGTGGCACCATGAACTGAACTCTCGGATATTCGCCATCTCAAAGAGAAACGGGTTTAAGCCTGCCTCGGAGACTGTGCGCCTAAACGTCACTTCGTGCATTCTCGGCGAGCAAGCAGCAACAACAACCCTGTTCAGTTTGTAATCTTTTATGCCCTTTCTAATTTCTTCTTGGCCGGGGTCAGCACAAGTGTACCTGTTGTCTTTCACGTATACGACGTCAGGCAATGTTTTAGCATACTCAACA
>JAWCMT010000022.1:27120-27467 GCA_038849555.1 Bathyarchaeia archaeon
CAATGTTTAAACCGCAGTGGCAGATGAAAACGCCTATTCGTAGTTCTCCGCTTTCAGATTTTTCTGGTTGGCTCATCTTATCCTCTCCTCTAAAACGAATCGGCGGCAAACGGTTTCCTTTGCTTTCTGCGAGCCGCGGGCTTTTAATTCCTTAACCGTATCTACAGGAGAAGTAAGCCTTTCCAAGACTTTATTCCAAGTTCCAGAGCGCACTGGCGTGTGATTTATCTTGGTGCGCTTAAGCGTCAAAGCGTCTTCAACTGGGCAAACCACTTTGCAAGCGCCGCAGTAAACGCAGAAAAGCTCGTTAACATGCACTTTTCCATCTTTCTCGGAAAGGTAAAGCG
>JAWCMT010000023.1:0-10824 GCA_038849555.1 Bathyarchaeia archaeon
TTCAGGGTTGTCAATGAGAGCTGGCAGTTCGGCGGGATTTGGCAGTTCTATGGCGGCGCGGATGTTGCGCACGAAGCTGTAGGCATTGTATTTGCATGATTCGCAGTAAAGCCCGCAGGACTGGCAGAAGCACGGGTCATTTATGAGGTTACGTATCACGCGCTCCATGAAGTCCTTGCTGTAAACGAAGACTAGCGAGATGCCTTCTTTGCTTGTTTGGCTCATGCGCGGCTGCTCCTAAAATGCGCCGAGAAGCACATGCTCAGCGAATAAATCCTCGCTGAAGGCGCCGACGAACTCGATTTTCTCGTTGATAACTACTTTTGGAACGCCGATTACGGCGTATTTTTGAGCTAAATGTGGAAATTCTCCGCCGTCGATAACGTCCGCGCGTATTAGGTCGCTTTCAACGGCCAGCTTATGCGCAACCGTTGCCGCTACAGGGCAGTGCGGGCAGGTTAAACTTACGAAGACTTGGATGTGCACGGGTGCTTTGACTTCGCTCAGAATCGCCCTCGTCTTTTCTGAAATGTCTGTCTTGCCCTTTGAAACGTTGATTACTGCTTCTACTAAGGTTTGAAATTCATAGCCGTATGGTATCCCGTAGATGCGTACGCCGTAATCCTTCTCGCTGACGATGGCTAACGCGGGAATCTTGTCTATGCCATACTCCTTGGCTTTAGCGGCATCAGCCACAAAATCATAAACCTCAACCGCTATTTTATCGCTGAGGGTCGCAAGCTCCTGTGCAAGCTGCCGCGTGTTAGCGCAGAAGTCGCACTCGACTTCTTGGGTGAATACTAAGATTTTCACGGGGTTAACCAGTTTCTCCTTGAATTCACGGCGGAGGAAATCCTTCTTATCATCAGGTATAAGACTCACAGTTTATCCTCCAACAAGAAGTTATCAACAACATGCACGTTTAAATGATAAACTCGACGCCCATGCATATTATCTTTACTGGTCTCCGACGGCAAATTCGTCATGAAGCCGCGTATAGACGAAATCAATATAAACCATGCATGCGTTGAAATTTCCTGTTAATTTTGGCTGAAAAGTCATGGAGAAAGGGAGATGAAAACTTGGCTAGTAAACTTTATGCAAGAGCCAGAATAATTCAGGGATACGAAGTAGCCTTAGACAACGGCAGATCACACTGCACCATCGCAGACCAACCCACCCAAACATTTCCTGGATTTGGACCTACACCGCTGGAACTCTGCGTGATGAGCCACGCAGGCTGCTATGCCACCATCGCGGCGATTACGGCGCGGAAGATGCGGCTTCCACTCAAGGGTTGCGACGTCAAGGTTGAGGCGGTAAAAAGCGAGAAAGCGGGCACAATAATTGAGGAGAAAATTGACATACTCTTTAAGCTTGACGCTCCGAAGGATAGGCTGCAGCGGCTGCATGAAGTCACATTAAAAAATTGTCCCGTGGGCATCCTGTTTGAAAAGGCTGGTGTACAAATAACCTATAAGTTACGGATGCAAAAGGAGAATGGAGAAGTGGAAGAATTATGAACAGTGTAGTTTTAGCTGAGGGCATAGACTGGGTTGGCGTTGTCGACTGGAACATACGCGATTTCCACGGTTACGTAACTCGCAGGGGCACCACGTACAACGCTTACCTGATCCGAGACGAGAAGACAGCGCTGGTGGACACCGTTAAGCACACGTTCGCCAATGAACTACTCCAGAAAATCTGCATGCGCGTAGACCCAGAGAAAATCGATTATATAATCGTCAATCATGTGGAGATGGATCACTCAAGCAGCTTGCCCGTGATTGCGAAGTACGCGAAAAACGCAACAATAATAGCATCTGCACGCGGCAAAGACGCCATAATCGAGCATTACGGCTCGGACTTCCGCATTGAAGTCGTGAAAACAGGCGATGAGCTGAAGCTGGGCAAGCGGACGCTGCGGTTTATAGAGGCGCCTATGCTGCATTGGCCTGACAGCATGTTCACCTACGTGGTTGAGGACAAAATCCTAATGCCAAACGACGCGTTTGGGCAGCATCTTGCCACATCAGCGCGCTTCGACGACGAAGTTGACGAGCACGTTCTGATGGAAGAGGCCAAAACGTATTACGCTAACATTTTGATGCCGCTGGCGCCGCTGATAACGCGCAAGCTTGAGGAAGTCACCCAGATGGGCATTCCAATCGCGATGATTGCGCCAAGCCATGGCGTAATCTGGCGCGCTAACCCGGCGAGGATAATTAAGGCTTATGCGGACTGGAGCGCAGGCGCCGCGAAGAACAAGGTGGTTGTTGTTTATGATACCATGTGGGGCAGCACTGACAAGATGGCGCGTGCCATGGCGGAAGGCGCCGCAAGCCAAGGCGTAGAAGTTAAGTTGCTGAAGCTAAGAGCCGCGGACCTCACGGAGGCCATGACGGAAATCCTAGACGCCAAAGCGGTGTTTGTTGGTTCGCCTACGCTTAACAACGGCATGTTCCCCACCATAAGCTCTTTCCTAACCTACGCGGCGGGTTTAAAGCCTAAAGGCAAACTATGGAGCTTCTTCGGCTCCTACGGCTGGGGCGGCGGCGCAGTAAAAGGCATGACAGAGATGGCACAGAAAGCAGGCTTCCAAATTCACGAGCCCAGCATCGAAGTGAAATACGTTCCCGACCAAGCGGACCTAAAGAAGTGCTTTGAACACGGGCAGCAAATAGCCGCAAAAATCAAAACCTAACCCCCCCCCTTTTAGTTTCAAATGTGCAAAAACAACAGTAGCTACACCATGACCTAATGCAAGCGCAAGACAAACACAAGGGTTAGCCAATCGGTTACGCCATTGGTATTGAAGCATCCGCAATCATCGGTCATTTTCCGCCAGCCCAACCAGCACTAGGCATAACGGTATACACAAGCTCGGCTGAGCCAAGGTAAGCGTGCATTTAATTAAAAGGTTTAAAGGCTTTTGCCGCGTATTTTACTGTAGGCGATAACTTGTGAAGGTTACTTTTTGGCTTCTAGACATTAACTCCGAGCTGCGAGATGGCGCCGCGGAACTGTGGCTCTGGGGAATCACGGAAAAAGGCGAAAGAGCGCTAATCATTGACAGGAATTTTTTTGGCTATTTTTACGCCGTAATTGCAGAAAACTTTGACCCAGCAAAAGTTCTTGAAGAAATAAGAAAAAAGCACAATGCGTCAATAGTGACGCTGGAGGTTGCTTCGCGCAAATTCTTCGGAAAACCCGTGCAGACCATAAAGGTTTACTGCAGAAGCCCCGAAGAAACCGCAAGGCTTGCAAAGGCGCTTCGAGCCGTCGAAGGCGTAGAAGAGTGCCTCGAAGATGACGTTCGCTTCGCCATGCAATACCTCGTCAGCAACAATGTGGTTCCATGCAGCTGGCATGAAGTAGACGCAGACGAAGCGGAAACCACCCTTGGCGTTCGCGCAGACAAAATCTACACTGCCAAGGCACCACCGAAACTGCTTGACAGGCACGATACGCCGGCGCTGCGCATTCTCAGCTTCTCGATGACTTGTTACAGCCGCGAAGGCTCACCGAAACCCGAAAGAAACCCCGTCGTGATAATCTCAACAGCAACAAGCAGCGGCGAAGAAAAACAGTTCCTCGCAAACGAAGACAGAGACGACAAGCCACTGCTGGAGCAGTTCATAAGCTACGTCAAGAAAATCGACCCAGACGTCATCGTGGGCTACGGCACAAACACGGTTAATTGGCCTTACTTGAAGGAACGCAGCAGCAAACTTGGGCTACGGCTATGCATAGACCGCGCATGCGCTGAGCCACACACTAGCGTTTACGGGCATACATCGCTAACCGGCATCGCTAACTTGGACCTCGCAGACTTCGCAGACGAATTTCCCGACGTGAAAGTCAAAAACCTCCACAACCTCGCAGACTACTTGGGCATCACGAAAACCACGCAGCAGCAGATAATAGAAGACGTGGACTTCGCAGATTACTGGGATGACAAGCAAAAACGCGAGGCACTCAAAACCTTCTCCAGCGAAAACGCACGCAAAATTAAAGGCGTAACAGTAGCACTCTTAGACTTCGCTATCCAACTCTCAAGCCTCGTAGGCTTGCCGCTAGATCACGTGATGACGGCGGCCGTCGGCTTCCGAGTAGAATGGTTCCTCATAAAACACGCACAGAAAATCGGCGAGCTCACACCAAAACGTGTGGAGCAGCCTTACAGACCCTACGCTGGAGGCATCGTACTCAAGCCACAAGCAGGACTCCACGCGAACATTGCAGTCTTAGACTTCAAATCCATGTACCCCAACATAATGATTGCCTATAACCTTTCACCAGACACTTACGTACCGTCAACAGAGCAGGCGCCGCCAAACGAGGTATTCGAAGCCCCCGAAGTCAAACACAAATTCCGGAAAAAACCAGCAGGCTTCTACAAAGAAGTCTTATCTTACCTAATTAACACGAGAAATGAAATCCGCGCCAAAATGAAAGCGCTAGACTCAAAAAGCACCGAATACCAAGTCTTGGATGCAAGGCAAAAAGCTGTTAAAGTCATCACAAACGCCGCTTATGGCTATGCTGGCTGGACAGGCGCAAGATGGTACCGCAAGCCGGTAGCTGAAGCAGCATCAGCATGGGGCAGACACACAATTCTCTCCGCCATCAAAATGGCAGAGCAGAAGGGCTTACGAGTCATTTACGGCGACACAGACAGCTTATTCGTAGCTTATGAGGAAAAGAAAACCCAAGAGCTGGAAACCCAAATCAAGCAGGAATTAGGCTTAGAAATTGAACGGGGAAAACTTTACACGCGCATTTTCTTCACAGAAGCCAAAAAACGCTACGCAGGGCTCCTGCCCGATGGAAGCCTCGACATTGTCGGCTTAGAAGTTATCCGCGGAGACTGGGCAGAAGTCGCCAAGAAAGTTCAGGAGCACGTTTTAGAAATAATCCTTAAAGAGCAGGCGCCCAGCAAGGCAGCCGATTATGTACGTGGCATCATAGCGGATTTAAGACAAAGGAAAATGCCTTTCCGTGATCTCATCATCTGGAAAACTCTCACAAAGCCTGTGGAAGAATACAAAATAAAGACTTCACATGTGGAAGCCGCGAAGGCGTTGAGCAGCAAAGGCTGGAAAATGACTGTAGGCGACAAAGTAGGCTACGTAATCTTGGCTGGCGAGGGACGCCTCTACGACAGAGTGAAACCCTACGTTTTCGCCACTTACAATGAAGTGGACACTGAGTACTACGTGACCAAGCAGGTTGTGCCCGCAGCAGCTCGCGTGCTCGAGTTCTTCGGCATAACAGAAGAAGAGTTGCTGAAGCCGCATAAAAAAGAAAGCAGCGCAAGAAGCCTGATGGACTTCATGCGTGGCTAACTTGGAAGGACATCTTTAAAGGTTAAGAGCTCCACATTCAGCGCGGGTTTCACGGCTTCCGAAAGGCGGGAAGCAACTATACGCTTAATGTTCCTTTCACTGGCCATATCCACAATCCGCTGAGTAATAATGCCATCGAAGACCACGGTGTCCACGTTAGTTACCTGCTGCAGTCTTTCGGCTAGCTGGCTAACAGGCAGCCGCTCAACTTGCTCAAGCTTCTCGTTAAGAAGAACAGCCTCAAGCGTGCCCTGCAACTCCTTCGCCACCTTAACGATATCGTCTGGCACCTCAAGTTTAGGCTTTTCTTTCTTTGGCTTCAAAATGTCAGACACGGGAACACGAGCCGCTAACGCTTCATAGATCTCTTTGCAGTTGCATTCCTCAATTTCTTTGCCTCGCGGGGCACGGCTAACATAGCGGATATTCGTAACCTGCAAAAGCTCTTTAAGGATTAGGTCGCCGCCGCGGTCGCCGTCCAAAAGCGCCGTCGCCTCCTTCTCTCGTGTGAGCTTTTTAATTGACTCCGGAACCTTCGCGCCCTCAAGCGCTACCGTGTTCATAATTCCACAACGCATAAGGTTAATTACGTCCGCGCGGCCTTCCACAATAATAATTTCCTTTGAATTCTCCAGTTCAGGCCCAGCAGGCAGCTCCTCAGGCCCGTACTTCTCAACTTTGCCAATTTTCATCGTATCCGAAATCTGTTTATAGACCTCGTCCACGCTCGGCATGGACTCAATATTCCACTTATGCAGAATCTCCTTAGCACGGTCAATGATTACCTTGCGTCTTGCTTCCCGAACGTCTTCGACACGGTCCAGCACCACTTTTGCTGCGCATGGGCCCACGCGGTTTATGCTCTCTATGCTTGCGGCGATTAACGCTGTGCTAACGCGGTCTAAGCTTGTTGGAACAGTTATCGTACCCGTCGTGCGGTCATTTTTTGAGTGTAAATCAATTTCAATTCTGCCTATACGACCTGTTTTCTGGAGTTCTCTAAGGTCAAGTTCAGGCCCGAAAAGTCCTTCTGTCTGACCGAAAACTGCGCCTATAACATCAGGTTTCTCCACAACGCCTTCTATCTCGAATTTAGCGTGTATGATATACTTTATGGTAAATGTTTGTGATGATCCCGTAAGCGTGCACCTCCAATGTGCAAGTTATTGAGTTAAGATTAATCACATGACACGAATTATTCTTCGCGTAACATGAGATTATTATCCTATAGTGTATTTATATAAGGGGTGCACTTGCTCTTTAAGGTTTCTGAAGCTTCAATTCAGAAAAACATTTGAAAGACTGCTGAGCCTTTCTGTTACTGTAGTTTTGAATTTTTCTATGCATAACAGTAACATTTTTTGTTATCCAGTTGCGGCAATACGTGGCCTTGGTGATGTGATAAATGGTTTTTCAGACAGAGGACGGTCGGCTTAGCCAAAAGTTTTATGAACAAAAAGGGTCAAAGATAAACCTGAAAGTGAAAGTACATGGTTTACTGCACCAGATGCGGCGCTAATAACGCGGAAAACCACGCGTTTTGTATTAACTGCGGCGCCTCCCTTTATGGCGTGAAAGCTGAAGACAGATCTTACTGGAGACACCGACACTACAGGGGTGAATATTACAGTTTTCATCGAGGAAGGTGGGCACTTAAAACTTTGATTGTTGGCGTAGCTATTGTTTTTATGGGGTTCAGTTTATTGCTTAGTGAAGCCTTCAATATACGTGTGCCATGGTGGGAAATTATCCTGATCCTCATAGGTTTCTGGTTGATCACACGTGCAATATTGAGAATGAAAGCCGGTCGCTAGGTTTTAAGTGCATCTTCACAGAAACTAATAGGCTGAACATCAAGCGTTCAGTTCTTGCGTTCCCGTTTTGGCACGCAAAAAAGTTATATTAAGTGCCGCTGAAAAAGGGTAGGTTATTGCGGGGGAAACTATGGTCAAGTACATTTTTGTTACTGGCGGCGTGTTAAGTTCTGTTGGTAAGGGCATTTTAACCTCTTCCATCGGCAAGATGCTTCAAGTGAGGGGGCTAAAGCCTACAGTCATAAAAATCGACCCCTACGTGAACGTTGACGCTGGAACCATGAACCCTTACATGCACGGCGAAGTCTTCGTTACTGACGACGGCGGCGAAACCGATTTAGACTTAGGATGGTACGAGCGCTTTCTGGACTTGAGCCTAACACGGGAAAACAATTTAACCACAGGGCTTGTGTACAAGGCAATAATTGAGAAGGAACGCCGCGGAGACTTTCTGGGTCGTTGTGTCCAGATTGTGCCGCATGTAACTAACGAAATTAAGCATCGCATAAGAAGCGTAGCGAAAACCTCGAATGCCGATGTCGTCTTAACCGAGGTAGGCGGCACAGTAGGCGACATAGAAGGATTACCCTTCTTGGAGGCTATACGCCAGATGCGACTGGAAGAGGGCTTCGAGAACACCCTGTATGTTCACGTTGCCTTAGTACCAATTCTGGATGTCACTAACGAGATGAAAACAAAGCCGCTGCAGCACAGCGTAAACGAGCTAAGGCGCATCGGCATCCAACCAGACATAATAGTCGCGAGAAGCCCCAAAATGATTGATGCCGAAACCCTGCGGAAAATAGCCCTCTTCGGAACCATTCCGGAAAACGCGGTTTTCTGCTCATACAACGTCGAATCCGTCTATCAAGTGCCACTTATTCTTAACAAGCAAGGAATGGGCGACTTCATCTGCCAGAGATTTGGCTATAACTGCAATGTCCAGGACTTCCAGGAGTGGCAGCAATTCGTAAATGCATTGCTAAAGCCGGAACACGAGGTCAATATAGCCTTAATAGGCAAGTATGCTGGCTTGGCTGATAGTTACGTGAGCATGAATGAGGCGCTGCGCCACAGTGGAGCCGCATGCAAAACACGAGTCCGCATCACATATTTGGAGGCAGAGAAGCTTGAGCAAAACCCAGAATGCGTTAAAGACTTGGCAAACTTTGACGGCATATTCGTTCCCTACGGCTTCGGTCCACGGGGTACTGAAGGAAAAATGGCTGCAATAAAATTCGCGAGAGAAAACGATATTCCCTTCCTCGGAATCTGTTACGGTTTTCAGTTGGCAGTTATCGAGTTTGCCAGAAATGTCTGCGGCTTAAAAGATGCGAACAGCGTGGAGATTAATCCTGACTCTCCGCATCCAGTCATCGCGCTTATGCCTGAACAGCGGGATGTGAAGGACAAAGGCGCCACCATGAGATTAGGCGCTCATAAAGTGATACTGGAGCCAGACACTATGGCGTACCGCTTGTACAAGTGCAGGGAAATTTATGAAAGACACCGCCACAGATACGAAGTCAACCTTGACTACTTGCAGGTTCTGAAGGAAAAAGGCTTATGCTTCTCAGGCAAGAGCGCTGATGGAAGAAGAATGGAAACTTTGGAGTTGCCTAACCATTACTTCTTCTTTGCTTCTCAGTTCCATGGAGAATTCAAAAGTCGTCTTGGTAAGCCATCACCTGAATACTACGGCTTCATCAGCGCATGTTTAAGCAAGAAGCTCAGGAAACCGAAACCTCTCTTTTCTTAATTTTTTACTCCTATTAAGGTAGATGTTTAAAGGCAAGATTAGACATAGCTACTCACTGCAGTAAGTGAAGTGAAATTCTTGAGCAACGATGAATCAGCCATAGACAAGTTTCGTAATAGGCTCGAATCAGCGGAGAGTTATGCCGAGGTTTGGCAAGTTGTCAAGGACACAGTAGAGTTTTCTCTGGGCAAGCGTGGGGGTAGCATGATGCTCTTTCTGGATGATTTACCCCTTCAATTGGGCGCTTATCACCCCATTGGGACAAACAACATTGTGCTGAACAGAAGGTTAGTTGAAATTGTTGAGACTTCAATGAGTTCAAGGCAAGTGGTAAACGCTTTAGTTTACAACCTTCTACTGCATGAGTATCTACATGCACTGGGCGAATTATCTGAAGCAGCGGTGAGACGCAACGTCGTTAATGTCGCCAGCAAATGTTTCGGCGAAAAACACATCGCAACAATAATTGCTCTTAAAACACCCTGGGTTCTATTACAAAACATTCCTGTTCAAGTGCTTAACGCGCCGAAGCGCGTGATGCAGATTGTAAAAGATTTCGAAAAAACAAGCAATTACATAGTTTAACCTACCCAGAAACATTGCTCCTTAGAAATTTAAACGAACACCAGAAGAGCACCGAACTATTTTTCTTGAAGCCACAGTGCTCTTGCGTTTAGAAACTCCCAAACAAATAGCTGCTGATGCGCAAAAAAGAGGGAAAAGGGGAAGCTTGTTTTTCAAATGCTCTACTTCTTCTTAAGCACCAGTATTAGCAGAACCAGCACTATGATTATTGCTATGATCATGGCGATTGAAACAGGCAGGAAGTACAAGTCAGCCATCGATGCCGTCTCAGGAGTAGACTCAGGCGAAGCAGGCGGCGCGTCTTCAACGAAAACTGCGGTTTCAGCAGATGAGCCATAGTAGGCTTTAGAGCCTTTGAACGTGGCTATTATGGTGTATTTGCCTGGGACTGGCGGCTCGAAAGTGCAGCTGAAGAAGCCGTTGCTGTCCGTGGTAGCTGTAGCCACGTCGTAGCAGTTGTTGTTGGGGTCAAGCACGGTGACTGTAACTTCAACGCCTTTAACGTCTGTTGGACGCGGATATTGCATATAGACGTATTCCATCCACTCAGTCATGCTCTCGTCGGCTACTACGGGTACGCCGTTCGGGAACCGCGCCGTCAAAGCGTACTCCTTTGTGCCAGGCGATATGTCGGTAACCATGCCCTCCACAAGCACTTTGCTGCCATGCACAGAAATCTTTGGTGAAGCTGAAACAGTGGTGGCGCTTGGGCCTTTGCCGAAGGCATATAGGCGGTTATCGTATCCGTTCATGCCTACCATTATGCTGTCGCCGATGATTACGTGGCCACCCCACCAATTGTTGAACCAGCTTATCTCCCAAATCTTCTCGCCAGTAATAGCGTCAAGGCAGACCATGGGTGCACCTCGTCCCGTGGGGTTGATGGGCGAGTGCTCACCGTAGGAAAGGTACAGTTTGCCGTCGGCGAGAAAGTGGAACTCAATCGGGAAGTTCATGCTCCATAAGATTTCAGCGTATTTGTCGCTTACGTTGTAGGTCCATAGCTTCTTGCCTGTTTTGATGTCGTAGCATGTTACTATGCCTGTCATGCGGCCTGTGTAGAATTTGCCGTAGCCATAGGCTGGGCCATACCACTTGTCGTAGAAGGCTAGGTAGTGCTCGGGCTCGGTTTCCCATAGGAATTCGCCGGTATCCAAGCTGAAGCCGTAGTATCGGAGCGATTCCTTGCAGGATATGATGAATACGCGGTCTTCGAAGGACACGTCGGTCCATGCCCAGTTGCCGTCTGTGTATTCAGCTGGTACTGTCCACTCTTTCTTGAAGATTAGTCGGCCTTCGTCGCCTATTTTGGTGCTGA
>JAWCMT010000023.1:10834-25958 GCA_038849555.1 Bathyarchaeia archaeon
AGGTAAGTGTTGGGCCTGTTGCAGCCGGAAATGCGTAGGATGTTGAGCCAAATATGCAGTCATTGAATGCGTAGTGTGCAACGCTTCCTGGTAAGCCGAGTGGAATTGTCTTATTCCATTCGATACCTTGTGTCGCGTTGAATGTGCTTCCTATTGGAGTCCAGCTGCCATCACTTACTCCGCCTGATCTTTGCGGGTTAATGGCTCTGCTGGAGTTCCATAATGTCATCCACCCTTGCTGTAAGTTGACGGTGTATCTGTAGATTTCGCCTTTCGGCCCATAGAGGTTGTAGCCTGAAGGCACGTTTGTCAGTCGGTAGAGCCAGCGTCCAGTAAAGGCGTCGTAGCAATCCCATGTGGTGCCTGTTTCTGTCCAGAGGTATGCGAAGGCGCCGTGATAGTTGAAGGAGTCCCAGAAGAACACTTGACCAAATGCCAGTCGAGTGTTGTTCCAGTTTCTTCGCCATAGTTCCTCGCCAGTTTTGAGGTCCACCGCGACAACAGGCTGTTCAACGGCTGTGCCGCCTGTTGATTGGAATTGGTTGTAGTAAACTACACCGTCGATTATGACTGAGCCTAAGAATTTGCCTACATATGCATCGCCCATTTCGTATTGGACGTTACCAAGGTCGCCTCCGGTGAGGCCTCCCTGTGCATATTGCTTTGTCCATAGTATGTGTGCTGTTTCAGGCGCGTCCTCGTTGTATGGGTGGTACTTTGGTATTGGCGGCATTGTGTAGCTGCCTGCGGGTCTCAGCCAGTTGCCTGCGATTGGCGCCCACTCGTGGAATTGGGCGTTTATTGGGCGTGTCCAGTACTCATTTGGCAGTGGGAACCCTGGAAAGTATGGTATTTGCTCGGATTGTACTACAAGTTCTGTGACTGGGCTGTCGCTGGCTAACCAAGTTATGTTTTGGCCAAAACCTGCATAGACTTGCTGCGGGAAGTGCGTCTGGAACTTGTATACGCCCGTCATCGTGGGTATGTAATTGTAGCCTGTACCTCCAGTTGAGTCCGTTTTGAATGGGCCTAGCGTTTCTGTTGTGCCATCGGGTTTTGTGACTGTAACCGTCAAGCCTTTCCAACTATCATAAGTTGTGGCAGTTTGCTGGCTAATGCCTAGGTGAATTAAAACTGCTTGACCGACGCCAACTGGGTTAGGGGTGACGCCGCAGAAAGCATATGTTTTTCTTGTTATTTGTGCATTAGCTACGGGTAAAATGGCACATGCAAAAGCCATGGTTAAAAGCAGAAGTAAAGCAGCAGCGCTGGTTTTGCTTTTAATAGTTTCCATCTCTTCTTCTCCTTAGTTGTGTATCTGCATGGACATGCAGACCGCAAAAAGGTTTCTTGATAATTTACTTAAAGACTTGTAGCAAGTGCCACTTCTGACAACATGCTATCTTGGCCATGAACAGAAAAGGGCAGATGAGTGTTTTTCACAGGGTTTGCTGAGGCTCTGGCTAGGAGATTAAAGGAGAATAGGAAAAAACGCAATTCGCAACTAGAAGCTGTTGCCACTTTGCCCAGAGCCTATTCAGCCCCTTATTCCCCCGTGTTTCTCCTTTTCTCGGCGATTTAATTATTGTTGAGATTTTTAAACATATGGAATAAGTGCATCTTCTGACAAAATTGAAAAACATTCATAAGCTCCTGCTAGTACTTTCTATATAAGCCTGAATGAGGCTGACTTATGCTTCAAGAGGATGAACAAATTCAGATATTGTCAAAGTTAGGGCTAACTTATTTGCAGGCAAAAACATATTTGGTTCTCGCTAAGCTCGGGAAAGCAGATGTAAAAACAATCGCAAGAGCCTCAAAAGTAGCCAGACAAGATATTTACCGAATAATGCCTGCGCTTCAAAACATGGGTCTTGTAGAAAAAATTGTGGCGTCACCAACATTGTATAAGGTTACTCCAATAAAGGAAAGCCTCTGCACTTTGCTTCAAAATAAAACAAAAGAATGCATTGAACTGCAAATGAAGATGAAAGATCTAGTTAATAATTTTCAAAATAAAGTCGATGACGCCTCACTGCAAGATGAGGAACAGCAGTTTAGTATTATTTCATCAAAAAGACTTCTGCACAAAAAGCTTTCTGAAAAAGATAGAAGAGCACAAAAGAGTATAGACGCGATTGCGAACTGGAAAACAATCAGAGCTACTTTTTTCCACAGAGTCCAAGACGTGACTAACGCATTGAAAAGAAATGTGAAGCTCAGGATAATCACTGAAACCCATGAAAAAGACCGACAAGTTGAAAAAATTATACGAATCCTCAGGAAATATCCTTCGTTTGAAATAAGATACACGTCTGGACCAATTCCAGTTAATGCAGTAATTCACGATGCGGCAGAGATAAACATGTGTATAGCAACGTTGCCTGATAATGATGTCCCCAGCCTCTGTTCAACTAATCCCAGATTCATAAGGGTGATGGCGGCTTATTTTGAAGAGGTATGGAATAGCGCACTGAGCGAGCCTGAAGCATCTGCAAAGGAAAATGCAAAAGCAGTCAGCTAGGGAGAAGCAGTGTTTCTGCCAGACGGCGAAAACATTAATAGCAAAAGCATATAATGGCCGAGACTGCAAGTTCTCTGCGATTAATCGCTGGGTGCAGAAGCCAAATGGAGTCGCCGAAGCCTAAAGCAACACGCAAGACGCTGCTGTTTCCACTGATAGGTTTAGTTGCCTTTTTCGCATATATCTACCTCTTTCAAGTGGACATCACAACCATAATCTCTACAGCCCAACGTGTTGACCTAATCCCTTACGCTTTGGCCATGCTGCTTTGCCTATTAGAAGTGTTCTTTTTTTCAGTGTCATGGCGGGTTTTAGCCAATTTTCTCGAAATTAGGCTGTCTGTTATAAAATCTTACCTTTACGTGTGGTATGGCATATTTGTGGATACGATTGTTCCAGCAGAATCCATAAGCGGCGAAGCACTGCGAGTATATTTAATCACCAGAGAGCAGGGAAACAGCAAGTGCGGTCATGCAGTGGCGTCCCTTGTTGTGCATCGGCTTTTGGGCATGGGCTTGAACATTGTGATCCTTATTCTGGGCATGGTTTTGCTTTTCACTGAAACCCAGATCAACCCGTTAATTTTCAACCTGATCCTTTTTCTTGCATCCGGCATAGCGGTTATACTTCTTTTGATTATGGTTTTCTCTTTTAAGGAGAAATGGATTTTTAAAATAATCGATTGGCTAATAAGAATTGGCATTTTTCTTAGCAGGGGAAAATGGCAAGAGAGATTGACCAAAATTAAAGAGGATGCATGTAGAGTAGCTAGGAGTTTTCATGTTTCAATGAAGGAGTTTAAGCATAGACCGCAGGCGGTTATTTTCTCTCTGTTTTATCTAACCCTCTCGTGGATTTTCAGTTTAAGCATACCCTACTTAGTTTTCCTATCACTCCAGTTTCCTGTTTCATGGAGCGTGATTCTGGTAACGTCAACCATAGTTTTAGCCGTCAAATCCATACCTGTAGGCATACCCTTCGAAGTGGGGATACCAGAGATAACCATGACTGCGCTATACACTTCGCTCGGCGTTCCAGCAGGGATAAGCGCCACGGCAACAATATTAACTAGGCTTATAACGCTTTGGCTAAAATTTGCCATAGGCTTCATAGCGCAACAATGGCTCGAGCTGAAGCCAGTCTTAGTCCATGCGGATAATCTGCCTGTGGAAAAAGCTTAAAATTCGCCCTTTCACACCTTTGTTTCACGATAGCCAATGGCATTGAAAATTGAAGATGCGACAATTAGGCTTCTGGATAAACTTTACGATATTGAAAAACAATGCTTTGAGCAGGAAGCGTTTACGAGGCAGTATTTGGCTTATTTGTTAACTGATTACAATACTGTGGGCTTGGTAGCTCGAGTAAATAGCGAGATAGCTGGTTTTGCAATAGCATGCATAGATATTGAAAGAAGCACTCTGTTTGGGCATATATTGACGGTGAATGTGGTGCCGGCTTATCGACGCAAGGGTATAGCGCAAAAGCTTCTCAGGGAAATTGAAGCACTGTTGCGGGCGAAGGGCATTAAAAAGTGCCGCTTAGAAGTTCGAGAAGATAACATTGCTGCCTTGAACCTTTACCAGAAGCTTGGATATGAGATAGTGGGCAAACTTGAAAAGTACTATGGCGTAGTTGATGGTTTGCTGCTTCAGAAAATTTTGTGACAGCTGATTTTACATTTAAGGTTTAATTTTAAGTTAGCAAAATTACGCTTTTGGGAACAAACGTTTAAAAATGTTGACGAAAATAGACTATATCCACGGGGGAGGGGGAGACTTGCGGAAACGCAAATCCAATGAACAAACTCTCGTTCAAACAATAGTGGTTTTGATTCGCAACACTACTTGGCGTTGCGGCAAACTTGAAAAATCCATCGTCAAGCACTTGCATAATAGGCATAAGAATTTTGGAAAGCCATGCATGTCAATCAAGGACATAATGCAAAACCTGAATCTCACCGAAAAGAAAAAGGACGAGTGCTTGGACGCTATCAAACGCTTAGAGAAAAGAAATATAGTGAAAATACTGCCGCTATAAAATAGGCAGTTCCCCTGATTACTTAACTATTTCTCGTGCGTTATCAATCCATTTTTGGGCTATTTTCGAGGAAATCTGCAGTTTGCTTGCAATGTCTTCTGCGGAAGCTTTCGCCAACTCAGCAACATTGTTGATTCCTAAAGTCTTCAACTGCGCTGCCCTCTTTTCACCGATGCCCTTCACTTCTGTTAGCTCTAAAGTCACCGTAGTTGCAGCAGGCGCCTCAACGACAGGAGCGGCGGGCTCTTGAACAGCTACTTCAGGCGTTTGTGTGGGCACAGTTTCCTGTGGCACTGTTGTTGTGGCTATTTGGCATGCTTGTGCCGCTGTCTTTGGTCGTTGAGAGTAGCCTAAGCCGATGGATAGTAGGCCTAGCACCACGGTTGATATCACCCATAGGTTCCGTGTATCTGATTCGACGCCTTCTATTGTGATAACAAAGGGCACTACTGTTACGACTAAAATTAACGCACCTAGCACGTATAATGTATAATCTAAACGCATTTTCAATCCCTGAGCTTATGTTTCATGGAACCTCTTAAATAATTTTCTCCCTTTTTGGAAGTTTTTAGGAATTTTGCGGCTGCAAAAAGCTTTATTTTAAAAGTTTGTCTTCTGTAGGCACCTTCTTTATTAAATCGTGCTTCATAAGAAGCTCTGTTGTCCGCCGAGCATTCTGAATTATCGCGGAAGCACGCTGATACAGTTCCTCACGACTCAGCTTTACTCTGGCCACACCCTGCTCAATTGACTTGAGCGCGCAAGCCACGGCTTCTCTGGGAAAAACCTCCCATTCATCCATCCGCGGCAAAATACTCCGCTCATCCATGCCTCTTTCCTCAGCAAACTTGGCCAATTCCTGCGCTGCTGCAATGCACATGTCATCTGTAACAGTTCGCGCCTTCACGTCAAGCACGCCACGGAAAATTGCTGGAAACCCAAGACTGTTGTTCACTTGGTTAGGAAAGTCGCTTCTGCCTGTCGCCACAATCCGCGCGCCAGCCTCCTCCGCATCCCACGGCCAAATTTCCGGTATCGGATTAGCGCAAGCAAAAACTATCGCGTCATCCGCCATCGTCTTAATCCACGCCTTTTTAATAGTGTCTGGCCCGGGCTTTGAGGCGGCAACCACGGCGTCTACGCCTTTGAAGGCTTCTGCGATGTCGCCAGTTCTGCCCTCGCTATTGGTTTTCTGAGCAAGCTCGTATTTCCATGGGTCCTCTTCGCGTGTTATGTCGGCGCGGCCTGCGTGAACGATGCCTTTAGTGTCCACCATCATTATGTTGCCAGCCTTGACGCCCCAATTAATTAGCACATAAGCGGTGCGTATGTTGGCTGCTCCTGAGCCTACAAGCGTTATGAGGCATTCCTGCGGTTTTTTGCCCACAATTTTAAACGCGTTAATCAAGCCCGCGAGGATGACGGTGGCTGTTCCCTGCTGGTCGTCATGCCAAACGGGAATCTGAAGTCGCTCCCTAGCCTTTTCTAAAACGTGGAAGCACTTCGGCTTCTCGATATCTTCAAGGTTTATGCCGCCGAAGGATGGTTCGAGAAGCTCGCAGGCGCGCACTATCTCGTCTGGGTCTTTGGTTTTGAGGCATATTGGGAAGGCGTCCACGCCGCCGAGATACTTGAACAGGAGCGCTTTGCCTTCCATTACAGGCATGGCGGCTTCTGGTCCTATGTCGCCTAGGCCGAGGACGCGTGTTCCGTCGGTGACTACGGCAACGTAGTTCCAGCGGTTAGTAAGCTCAAAGGCTTTTTCACGGTCAGCCTGAATCTCTTTGCATGCTGCGGCTACGCCGGGAGTGTACCAAATGGCGAAGTCGTCTATGCTTCTTATGGCGCATTTGGGCATGACCTGCACTTTGCCCTCATAGAACCGATGCATAGGCGGCGCTATCAAGGCAGGTTTTTTAGCTTTAGCCAGCATCTCCTCTACTGTTGGTTTTTCCTGTTTTTTATCAGCCACCAAGAGCTTCTTCTCCTTCTTGCGAAGAAGGATTCATTGTTCTGTTTTAACCTTTTTGCCACCAAAAACTGCAAAAATAAATTCGCACGAAAACCAAAACTTGTTTTGCGTCGCTAAAAATTGATTGAGGAACCGCCAATGATACGTGAAAATGAGCAAAAATGAAATTTTTGGAGGTTATGCTTTTCCTGAGCTTCCGAACAAGCGCATTTTGCTTTTGGCTACTTCTTTCATGGCGTCCTTTGCGGGTCCAAGTATTTTCCGCGGGTCAAATTCTTTAGGCGAATTCGTTAATACCTCGCGGACTGTTGCCGTGAAAGCCAAGCGCAAGTCTGTGTCAATGTTAATTTTAGCGATGCCAAGTGTGATAGCTTGCTTTATCTGCTCCTCAGGTATGCCTTTTGCGCCACTCAGCGCAGCGCCATACTTGTTGGCTTTTTCCACAATCCACTGCGGCACGTTTGAGGCGCCATGCAAAACCAGCGGGATACTCACCTTCTTGTTTATCGCTTTCAGCCGCTCTAAATCCAGTTTAGCTTCACTTTTGAACTTGTACGCTCCATGTGAAGTGCCGATGGCAACTGCTAAAGCGTCCACGCCTGTTTTCTCAACAAACTCCGCTGCGGCATCTGGGTCGGTTAGGATTGCTTCTTTTTCTTCGACGCTGCGCTCTTCCACGCCTGCAAGCTTGCCCAGTTCCGCCTCAACCGAAACGCCTTTGGGATGGGCAATGTTTACTACTCGTTTGGTTAGGGCGATGTTTTCTTCGAAGCTGAGGAATGAGCCGTCAATCATGACTGAAGTGAAACCGGCTTCAACGCATTTTGCGGCTGTTTCGAAGTCTTCTCCATGATCAAGATGCATCGCCACGGGCACGGCTACTGATTGCGCGGCGGTTTTCACGATGCTGGTTATATATGCCAAACCCGCGTATTTAATGACGCTTGGCGTGATCTGCATTATTACTGGAGATTTCTCTTCTGCTGCAGCTTCAACGATGGCTAATGTGCTTTCGAGGTTTTGGACGTTAAAAGCTCCGATGGCGTAGCCGTTTTTTCTCGCGGGAAACATCAAATCTTTGTTTGTAACAAGCACTTTGCTCACCACATGTTAACTTTTAAACATACATGGAGTGGTTGCGGCACGTTATATAAAATTTCTGTGCCGTAGCATCCTGAGCGAGGACTCAAAGTCGCTTAAATAAAAGGCGCGTGGAAAAATATGGGGCATAAAATTTACAAATCTGCAGCTGTACTCTAACAATAAGAAGGTTCCAACTTGACATGCTACTTTAGACATCTACGGGAGGTATTCCAGAAGGCGGAAATAGAGCCTACAGCGCAAAATAAAGCTGAAATCGACAAAATAATCCACAAGCTTGTCGGCGTGGACTACAAAAACTGCCCAGCGACTTGGAAGCAAGTTAAAATCCAGTTGGCAAAAGATGAAACAAGCTTCATTTCAAAGCTAAAAGAAGAATGGCAACGCAGAAAGTAACCGCCACTATATAATGAAAGCTTGGGGGAAAGTGGTCATAAACAAAAAATTGCTGCTTTTTTCTGACGGTGGTGCAAGAGGAAATCCCGGACCCGCCGCATTAGCGTTTATTGCAATGCTGGAGAACGGGCAAATCCTAACTGCGAACTCGCGCTACATAGGCCTCCGCACTAACAATCAGGCTGAGTATGAAGCGGTAATCGCGGCGTTACAGTTTGCAGCTGCTGCCCACGCCGAAGAAGTTGTCTGCTATCTTGACAGTGAACTGGTAGTTAAGCAGCTTACGGGAGAATACGCGGTGAAAAATTCTGGGCTTAGAAAGCTGTGGAGCCAAGCCAAAGAATTGAGCCGCTGCTTCAAAAAAATCAGTTTTGTTAGTGTGCCTCGGTCTAACCCTCAAATTCAGAAGGCAGACGCCCTTGTCAACAAGGCGCTAGATGAAGCAATGAAAAACTACTCTTAAATACTGACTTAACCCCCCTTTTAATTCAAGATATCTTTATACTGAGCGCTTAACTCTTGCATAAACGGTGGAAAAAGCAATGTTTGTTCACACAAGCATTCGGACAAGCAACATGGAGAGATCCATAGATTTCTACACTCGCTTTTTAGGGCTTAAGCTTGTGAGCCGCCGAGAAATTCCGCAGAACAACGCCGAGATTGCTTTTCTAAGGGATCCAGAAGGCAAGGGCGCAACACTTGAATTAACTTGGTACCACAACCAAAAGAAGTTTGTCCAAGCTAAATATGAGCAACGCGTGTTTGACCACATCGCCTTCGAAGTTAAGGATATGCAGCAGACGATTGAGGCTATGAGGAAAGCGGGCGTCACCATAACCGATGAACCGTTCAGGCTTAGCGCCACGGGCTCGTTAATCGCGTTTGTAGAAGACCCTGATGGAACGCTTATTGAACTGATTGAAAAGCCATTAACCAAAAACTGAAATTCTTTTTCTCTATCTTTTTTGATATTTTCTACTATAGTGTTGCACAAAATATTTATGAATTATATATAGAGTCTGAATGGCTAAATAGAGTATTGTTTGGGTTCGAGAGGGGAGTAAAGAACCCTGACATCGCAGTATAGAGCCACTATATCAATCATGAGTAATTGGAGGAGAAACACTGTATCGCCGCAAAATCATTAGTGTTCTAAACGTGATGTCAGCTAAGAAGCCATTGAAATACGCCATGTACCTTGCCGCAGTAGCAGTTTTCTTCGCGTTAATCTTGCTTCCGCCCATAATTGGAATTTTCACAAAATGGAACACCGTCCAAGAAGTTCTTGATCAACCAGCACTCATGCATCGGGCATTGATTTCGGTAGTGAATTCATTTACGATTGCATTACTTGTTTCCGCATTAGATGTGGTCGCTGGTGCTCCTATGGCTTGGCTAATTACACGCGGCAAGTCAAAATGGCTTAACGTCCTCGACACCTTTGCAGACATCCCGTTTATCGTGCCAACCGCGGCGCTTGGCTATTCCCTCCTGCTTTTCTGGAATGGACCTGAGGGTTTGTCTGCGTTTTTCGGCGGCTCTCTAATTTCCACAGGCTGGCTGCTTGTTGCGTTACTTCATTTCACGTTTTCTTATCCTATTGTAGTCCGCGTTTTAGTAGGCGCATTACTTGACTATAAGAGGGAGTATGAGCAGGCATCCAGAACGCTTGGCGCACCGCCCTTTATAGCGGCTAGAACGGTTACTTTTCCGATACTCAAACCGGCGCTTATAGCCGCGTTTATTCTTTCCTTTGCGAGGTCACTTTCAGAAACCGGTGCAACATTTATCGTTGCTGGAGCATTCGAGAATGGCCCGGTTTTTCTTCAGAACATGAAAAACGAATTTTCAAGCGGCATAGTTTCTCAAACCACATACGAAGGCTCCACAGTCTTTGCTAGCCTAATCCTAATAGTCGCGTCTCTTTCTATTTTTGCGTTGATTCGCATTTTAGGCTCAAGGCTGAGATTGCCGTTTAACAGGGTTTGGCCAAGCATAGAAAGAAAACTCAGCTACTCAAAAGCCACTGCCTCAAGGAATACGGTCACGTTACTGGTTTTTCTGGCAATAGTTTTGCTTCCATCACTTTTTGTCGCTTTGCCCGCCTTTCAAGCCTTATTTACAGACGCTTTCTCCGCGGCGATTTCAGGTTCAGGCTTATGGGCAGATTACTGGCAAGGCTTGCTCGTCTCGTATCTTTTGGGCGCAATTGTTACAATCATCGGCTTTGTGGTTGGATTGCCCATGGCTATACTGATTGCGAGAAAGAAATTTGGCGGCGTCATCTCAACTGTGCTGGATCTACTCATTAACGTGCCGTTGATAGTGCCATCCATTGCCTTAGGTGTTTCTCTTAAATTCTTTTGGCAGAGCTTCGCTTTTATGCCAGAATTCATACTTTTGATTTTTGCTCATCTTGCAATCACTTATCCATATATTGTGCGGTCGATATCTGCGGCATTTGAGAGGATAAGTATAGACATAGAAGACGCGGCAAAAACGCTTGGCGCTAAACCCTTTGACGTATTCAGAACTATAATGTTGCCGTTAACGAAGTATTCGATCCTGTCAGGAGCCATAATGGTTTTCACTAGAAGCGTAAGCGAAACAGGCGCAACCTTGGCTGTGGTCACAAGCTTGCAGACTGCGCCGGTAGTCATAGTTAACTGGGTAAGAGCCCTGCAGAATCCTGCTTTAAACGCAAATATCACGCCGTCTGTAGTCGGATTGGGCTGCGGAATTCTGATAGTGTTTTCCTTCATAATTCTCCTATTGCTGAGGCTTGTTACTCGAGGAAAAGGGAGATATTGACATGAAAAATTATAACTTGCTAAGTCACATTATAAACTCGAAGGGAGCCTTCAAAGATGCCTGAAGTCCGCGTTGTAAATTTGACCAAAAAATTCGGGAACATCGTGGCCTTGGATAATGTTAACCTCGTAATTCATGACAAAGAATATTTTTCGTTGCTGGGCCCAAGCGGCTGCGGAAAAACCACTTTGCTACGCTTGATTGCTGGGCTTATTGAACCTGACAGCGGCGAAATCTACATCGGCGGCAAACGCGTGGACAATGTTCCGCCGGAAGACAGAGAAATAGGCTTTGTTTTTCAAACCTTCGCCTTGTTTCCTCACATGACTGTTTGGGAAAACGTGAATTATGGTCCTCGAGTGAAGAACTTTGATTTGAAGGCGGCAGGGACAATAGGGCATGAGGTGCTTGAGCTGGTTAAGCTTCATGAACGTTTAAACGCTTATCCAAATGAATTAAGCGGCGGCATGATGCAGCGAATAGCCGTTGCACGTGCACTTGCAGCCGGCGCGAAGACGCTGCTTCTGGACGAACCGCTCGGGCAGTTGGATGCTAAAGTGAGAAATGAAATAAGATATGAAATGCGCAGGATGGCGAAGGATTTGAATTTGACTGCGGTTCATGTTACTCATGACCAAGCAGAAGCCATGTCAATCTCTGACAGAATAGCAGTTATGAAAAAGGGCAAGATAGTGCAAGTTGGCACTCCTCAGGAGCTTTATATGAAGCCGAACAGCCTTTTTGTTGCATACTTTATTGGGGAATCAAACTTTCTGGAGGGTTCGGTTGCAGAGGTTGCCGATGGCGAGATGGCGGTAGAGCTGCGTGGTGGAGACCGTGTCAAAGTTTTGGGTGAGGGGTTAAAGAAAGGTGAGAGAGCAGTTGTTGCAGTAAGACCTGAAGTTTTCATGGTTGCGCAGAAAAACCACGGCGCGAACATGCTCAAGGGTATCGTGGAAAAAATCTCTTTTGAAGGCACATTTGTGAGATACGAGATTAAACTAAAAAGCGAGGATTCCGTGATTGTTATCAGGCCTTCTTTAACTGAGAAATGGTTTGACATCGGCGCAAGTATCACGTTAAGCTTTGAGCCAGAGAAAGCACATGTCTTTCCGTATCCCGAAACGTCTTTAGCTGAAGAATTATCTGTTTAGGCTCGCTTCTTTCGGCGCAGTGCAAGAAACGCTAAAGCAGCCAGAATTAAAATGACTGCGAGAATCAGGAGTGCATAGAAAACTACGGGGTCTAAGCCTAAGATTTGCGGTTGCCACATGTTTGTCTTTTCGAGCATTGAGTGAATAGTGTAATCTGGGAATTCTGAGATGCCTTCGACGAGAACGCCTGTGGCTTTATCCCAATAATACGTGCTTTGCGCTGCAATTGCTGAGATGACTGTGCGTGTGGCGCCTGCGTAAGTTCTTTCTTCAATTTTGCTGATGGTTACAGTTCCGTGATACTTGTCGAAGAAAGAATCCCCAACGTTCAAGTTTGCGGGGATTATAAACTCGTCTCCAAGTTGACCCGTTGCAAGGTTCAGCGTTATTGTTTCATTTATTAGGGTTCCATCAGCAAATTTTGTTGTAACGTTTAGATTGATGACTGTTCCTTGGACATCAGTAACCTCAGTTCTCGCCCAAGTTACTTCGTGACCAGCAGGCGGCGTACCCGTGAAAACCGCATGATATTCCATCCAGTCGCCCTTTTTCACACCTACCGAAATTTCAGCAGTCACTGCATTTATAACAAGAAACGACATGAGCAACGCGGTGCAGATGCTCAGGTTTCTTTTCATGGATTATTAAATAAGCAACTTTTTAATTTTTAAAACTTGCTAATGCGCTATGGTCTCAGTATATAGCTAAATGCATCAATGTTCTGCTTTAATGGATGGCTATGTAGCCTTTAAAAGAAGAAGCCATATTTTTTCTTTTCATATTCTGTTTCGAATTTCTCGTTTATTTCTTCTTCGTTGTCAAGCGCGGTTACAGTTATAGCGTCTTCTTCCGGCGCCGGTGTTTCTATTGTGTTTTCATGATTTTTATTGTCTTCGTCCATGGGTAGGGCGTCTGCGGAGATGTTGGTGGTTGATAATTTTTCTAGTTGTGTTTCCAGCAAGCTGATTTTGTGCTGTAGTTGGTTTATGGCTTCTTTTTTGGCGGCATTTTTCTTCTTTAGTTCTTGGATTGCTACTTTCTCGCTGAGTAATTTCCAGCGTGTTTCTAGTTGTTTTAGTTCTTCGTCTAGGTCTTGTGCTTCTTCTTCTAAGCGTGCCCTTTCGTTTTGTAGTTGTTCTATTTCGATGGTGGCGCTCATTTTTGGTCACGTGATACTGAATCTTGTTTCTTAAGATATTATTTAGAGGTTAGTTCAGATACGGAAATATTACCAAATTCGAAATATTACCGTCTCAAATTAGCCAGATAACATTTATGAAAAGGAAATACGTATTTGGAGTTCTTTGAACGTGCTGCCGTTTTTCCATATTCCATTGAATAATTTTTGGTTTTAAACGGCATGGGCACCTTTTGGATCTAGAAAACCCTTTTGGAAACTGCTGTAACAAGCTTTCATTTTGGCTTGTGTTCTTTTGCCTTTGGTCTTGGATTGTTGGCAGTTTTTAGGTTTCGCTAATTACAACCAATAGTGTATCTTAATACACAATATTTTTATATTCTGACTCCGAATTAAAAAAGAGTGCATGCGAGGCAAGAGCACCATGGGAACCGTCCTCGTAGTAGATGATGCCAAATTCATGAGAGCAGTACTCTCAAAAATCATCATAGAATCCGGACACAAAGTAATAGCCGAAGCATCAAACGGCGACGAAGCCATACAAAAATTCCAACAAACAAAACCCGACCTAGTCCTCATGGACATAGTCATGCCACCAGGAACAAAAGCAAAAGACGGCATTGAAGCCCTAAAACAAATAGTAACAGCACATCCCTCAGCAAAAATTGTGATGGTCAGCTCTTACGGTCAGCAAGCGCTAATAACTGAAGCACTCAAAGCAGGCGCCAAAGACTTCATTGTAAAACCATTCCAACCCGAGAAAGTAATGGAAGCACTAGCCAAGTACTGCTGAGGAACAAACATTTGACAACTAACATGGCAAATCAGCCAGAAGTAAGATTAGACACGACAATGCCGTTAAACAGCATCAGGGAATTGTCACGGCTACCCGAACAGCTAATCACACATGCACCGCCTGCAACAAAACAGCTAGCAGGCATACAACTGCATTCACCCATACAAGAAGTGCGTGTAGCAATGGCCGAAATGAAAGTCGAAAGTAGACCAATCAAATTAGTTACCAACGTCGGGTCATGTGTAGCCCTATGTCTATATGACCCAATAAACAGGTGCGGTGGATTAGCACATATTATGCTTCCAGGCGCCATACTCAAGTCGCATAATTCCGTTCCATGCAAATTTGCCGACACTGCCGTTCCCGCCTTAGCAGCGGCTGTGCGAGAAATCAGCGGAAAAGACACATTACTTTCTGCCAAAATAGCAGGCGGCGCCAACATACTTTCAAATTTAAGCAACACCGACCAGACCATCGGCATGAGGAATGTCGCCGCAGTCAAAGCAGCATTAAGCGACAACAAAATCAATTTAGTTGCTGAAGATGTCGGCGGCTCATATGGCCGCAGGATTGAATTTAGCATCAGAACTGGAATTGTGACAATTCGCCATTCTAACGGAGTGATTAAGGAGTTATGAGACTGAGAAGACAGAAGAAATCAAGCACCGCAGCAGAAAACAAAAATTTAAGAGTCCTCCTTGAAATCGGCAGCCTCGGCGCAAAACATGCTGCAGCCTCGTTGTCAGAGATTCTTAAGCAGCCAGTAAGCGTAGATATACCGCGCGTTGGCACGATTCCTCAAGGCATGTTGCCAAAGTTTTACCACGGTCAAAATATGCCTGCAACTGCAGTTTACATACACCTCGTAGAAAAAGTAGAGTGCCACTTTCTGTTTATTTTTGAAATGCTTGAATTAAAAGAGATTACGGCGCTTATGACAAAGAGTCTTTCTCAAACTGAACAAGCATCTTCTATCGAGTTATCCGCAATCGAAGAACTTGGCAATATTCTTATAGGATCTTTTCTTACCGCAATTTCTGATTACATAGGAATAAACCTTGTTTCTTCTCCACCCCTATTAGTAGGCGCTCCTTTCGATTCCATAATTAACGATTTTGTGAAAAAATTATCCTCAACTACTGGCGAAGCCTTAGTTTTTGATACTTGCTTCAAGCGTAAAGGCTGTTATTTC
>JAWCMT010000024.1:0-24631 GCA_038849555.1 Bathyarchaeia archaeon
CCAGAAACGTCAACGCATAACTCCTATATGGGTAACTGCCTAGAACTGCGCTGACAGTGAGTTCTTCGCTTGGCACTTGGTACGAGTATAGAAAGGAGCTTACGCCGAACAGTACCAGCGCCAACACAAGCAAACACATTTCCGTCTTAAACTTCATGCTCCCTCTCATCTCTAAACCAATTTTTCGCAAGATTTACAGTAACCCTAAATGTTATAACACAAATATTATTTTAGCTTTGCGGAAAAAGTAGCCATAGGAGCACTCAAAATGCCCTACACACAGCTTAAAAATGAACTGATCAGCTTTCTCAAAAAAGACAGCAGCACAAAACCCTGTGCAGTCGTTATGCCTGACTTCTTCCAAGATAGGCTAATAAACATAAACTTTGGCGCAGCACATTTCTCGAGGCTGGTTACCGAAGTAGCCAACCGTAAAGGCGGCAGCATCGACGGCATTGCGCAGACAGACCTGCGAGGCGGAAACGCGGTTAACACAGCTTCCGCTTTAGCGGCATTAGGCGCCGAAGTTGCCCTGATAGTCTCCACCAGCCAAGCTGGCTTTCAACAGTTAAAGCTTCAGCTTAAACCAGCCCATGTCGACCTTTCCCACGTCAAAATCATGGGCAAAGCGTCGGTGACGACGGCGCTTGAGTTCAAGGTAACGTCTGGAAGAGCGAATGTGATGCTTAGAGATTTAGGCTCCCTTGAGGAGTTCGGTCCTACAGACCTGTCTGAAAGTGATTATGCTTTAATTGAAAGTGCAGATTACGTTTGCGTATTCAACTGGGCTGGAACCAGAAAATACGGCACGCAACTGGCTGAAGCAGTTTTCGGCAGAGCAAAGGCTGACGGTAAAGGCAAGACTTACTATGACACGGCAGACCCAACGCCGAATAACGCGAAGATTCCAGAGTTAATCCAAAAAGTTCTGCAAACACCGAAAGTGGATATTTTGAGCTTAAATGAGAATGAAGCCATCTGCTACGCTTCGCTATTCAGCGAAGAAATAAGTAGAAATGAGCAAAACTTTAGCTTTGAAGCTTTAGCCATTGAAGCCGCAAGGGTTTTAGCTAAACATTTGCCTGCACGAATCGACCTGCACACTACCGCTTTCTCCGCGTCAATAGCTAAGAAGAGTGAGATTGTGATTCCCGCATTAAAAGTCAGTGCTTTACGGGCGACTGGCGCAGGTGACGCTTGGAACGCGGGCAACATCATAGGTGATGCCGCTGGCGTGTCAGATGAGTGCCGCCTTGCATTGGCGAACGCTGTTGCCGCTTACTATCTGGCTTCACCCGATGGCTCGCATCCAACAAGGCAGGCGCTTATTAAACTTGTCGAGAATGCGTGGCAAGAATAGCGTTTTTTGTCTTACACAACGTAAACGTCTTGGATACTTACTATTCCGTTGTCGCCGACTATTCTCTTGAGTTCCGGCAGCAGCGGCTCAAGCTTTGATTGCTCATCTATTACCTCTATTATCAAGGGCATGTTGACTGCTACGCCTTCAAGATGCAGAGTAGATTTGCCACGTTTGCCAAAGCCGTCTACACCCGTCCAGATTGTCGCGCCGGCTACGCCTGCATTAATCAGCAAATCCATAACAAGCGCATGTAACCGTTTACCGTCAAGTTCATCGTTTTTCTTGATTCTGATGGTTACATCCCACATTTTCATTTTCATTACAGTACCATCTCCAGTATGGCGTAACCTAATAATCTACCAGCCACTACAGCTATAAAAGATAATCCAACGTTGGCTGCAATTTCCAAAGCGGCAATCCCTAGTCCCTGTGTGTCCATTAGGTTGACGGTTTCAAGTTCAAACGATGACATGGTTGTGAATGAACCGCAGAAGCCGACAGCCACAAAAAGAGTATATTTCTGGTCTAGATTAAACGTGGTAGACATTACTGAGAAAAGCCCCAAGATGAAGCTACCGAGAACATTGACGATTAAAACGTTAACAGGCAAGTTTCCAATGGTTACAGGCGATTCTACAATTCTGTAGCGTAAGTATGCGCCGGCTACTGCGCCTATTGCTAACAGAGCAAATTCAACGCCTTTCAATGTTACCCACTTCAGCTCAGTTGTTTATGAAAGGCATTATCAGCATGCTTGGAATGCGGTTTTGGCAATATGCCACGGCTAATGCCATAGCCAAATTGAAGTTTAGCCGAGATGCAACGTTTTCCTATTAAAGTTTATCGCAGAAGAAGCCTAATTTTGTAATGTTGCTTTGCAAATCGGCAGCATCTATTGCAGTTGCAATCCCTAATGTAGTGCCGTAAGAAAAAGAAACATTTAGGCGAGCATCACCTTAGACTAGCGAGATATCTGCTTAATCTTGAGAAGACCCCTGTAGAGCTTTGTTTTTCAAAATCTTTCAGGATTCTCTTGAAGACATATGGGACTTCACGGGCGGCAATAGCTTCGGATACGCTTAGCCATCTGTATGCTTTGGCCTCTTGAGAGAAGATTATTTGGCAGCCAACAACTTCTGTCTTGTAGGCGATAATAATGTGGTGGATTGGTTCATCTTTATCGTAAAGAAAATCATCATATATGCCAATCAGCTTGGTGGGCGCGATTTTTAATCCTGTTTCTCCTGCAACTTCACGTACAACGGTTTGCTCTACAGTTTCGTTAGGTTTGACATAGCCGTCAGGGATAACCCATAATTTGTTATAAGGCACATTTTCCTCATTTATGAAAAGAATTACGTTGCCCTCCCCTTAGATTACAGCATAGGCACTAACAATTACTTTACCTTTAACTGCATCTCTTTCAGATATCATGATTTCCACTTATCATTTGCTGCTTTCATTATTTCTCTGAATTCTTTTTCTATTCCTAGTTTTCCTGTGAGTTTTTTGACGCTGCGTGTTACTATGCCTGCGATAGCGGCGCGGTCTTTTTCGGAAAATTCATAGCTTTGTCTTTTTATGTATTCAGCAAGCTCTGACTGAAGCCTGCGGAGGTTTTTCTCTTCAACTTCTATTAGTGTATTAATGATTTTCTGGTTTTGAAAAGGTAAAGTTGCGGCGTTATGGATTAACATTACAAAGTGTGGAATGCAAAAGCCCTTTGACTTCTCTAGGATACTTAAAAAGTCCTCGTTGCCTGAAGAGATAAGCTCTAGTGTCTTGCTTATATATCTCTCCGAAAAATGGGAAATATGAACACAAACAGGGCAACTGTTTTCAGTGGCAAACAGTTTGTCAAAGTTACTATTCTGCTGTGCTTTCCGTTTATGGAAATCTTCTATGAGCGTGTCTACAATGCTTTTGTTAATCAATGCTATCCCATGGCCATCTGGGCTTGCGGGTTTGCTTGCTGCAGTAAGCATCTTGTAGAAGTGGTAGTTGCAGAAGCCCCTATTTTCAATGATTTTTTGTCTTGCCGCGGAATCCATGACCAACTCAGACAGATAGTCATTCACATATTTGTTTTCACTTTCTTCTTCTAATTTGCAGAGAAAACATTCTTCGCTGCTTCCAACGGCTCTTTTGATGCGCAGGTATGCTACGTCGAAGCTAATATTGAGCCTCTCCTTCTTCGATAATTTGCAGCACGCTTATGGCATAGTATGTATCTTCAAATGTGGATATTCCAAGGTCTGACCGCGCGAATCCGCCGTTCAAGTTCTGGCATTTCAAAATGAACTCAATGGTCTGTTCGGGATACCTTACTTTTTCGCCTAAAAGAGTAAGCGCTGCCGTGCCGTAGTAGACGTGCTCCATGTATGGGTTAACGCTGTCCGGCACAATGGTGAAGCCGCCATAGGGTTTCTCGCATTCCCTAACGTATTGCACTGTTTGTCTAAGCGATTTAACAGGGTAGTTTACGTTGGAAAGCGCCGCTAACGCGTAATAAGTTGAGTTAAGACTGGAGTAGCCGTGCGCTCCGAAGCCGCCGTCGCTGTTCTGAAAGGTTAGCAGCCACCTTGCTACTTTGTCATAGTCGATTTTGATGTTAACCACTTTGGCGAGTTCAGTCAGCATGGATAAAAACTGGAACTCAGAGGCAATCTCGACATAAGCGTTTACTGTTCCAAACTCGTTTTTCGAGGTTTGCGAGAGAAGAAATTCTTTAAGTGTCTTATGCGGTTTCTTGCCGCAGAGCATGAGCGCTTTGGCCACATAGTAATGTGAATAGTGACTGTCAGGCTCAAAGTCGCGTAGCCACTTAACTGTTCGTTCCATGCTCGGAAAAGAGGCGCCCAAACGGTTTAGAATTGTCAGTCCATAGTAGGTGTCCTGCGCGTTTGAGTCTGTGCCCTGAACGAAAGCGTATCCTCCGTCATCATTCTGCCTATTCACAACATACTTGATGACTTTTTTGACTACTGATGAAGCGCCTTCTGTAATTCCTGAATTGAACCGCCCTATTTCGCGCAATCTAGCATCCACTCGTGTTTTTGATTACCAGTAGAAGCTATCAGCCCTTGCAATAAACAGGGTACAAGGGCGGTTAAAGGCGAGCTTCATCGCCTAATACTTTTTAGGCAAGGTGTAATCAACTAAATAAGCGTTTCTTTCAAGCTGAAACCGCTTTCCAAGTCTACAAACCTGCATCATGTGGTGCACCCGTGTTTCCTTGAAGGAGCTAAATTGTTTTAAGCAAAAGTAGCTTTTTAACAACAAGAGCACTTCAGTTAATGTGAGATGATGCGCTTGGGTAAGCTGTTTGGAAGCTCTGGAGTACGCGGCTTAGCTAACGTTGACTTGACGCCGACGCTGGCGTGCAAAGTTGGCTTGGCTGTGGCGACTTACTCGAAGGTGCGGCGGGCGCTTGTGGCACGAGATACACGAGTTTCCGGCCCGATGATTGAGGACGCGCTGGTTGCTGGGCTGCTCGCGTGCGGCGTCGATGTTTCTTTGGCCGGGGTGGTGCCTACTCCTGCTTTAGCGTATGCAACCAAAGCGCTTCGGGCAGATGTGGGTTTCATGCTTACTGCATCGCATAATCCGCCGCAGTATAATGGCATAAAAATCTTCACTGGAGACAGCCTATCCTACACTGACGAAAGCCAAAATGCCGTAGAAGCGCTAATTGCCGAAAACAGCTTTAAAGTGGCTGATTGGCGGGAACTTGGCAGCACTTCACGGATGGATGCTGTCCCGGTTTACGTTGAAATGGTGCGAGAAGCCTCTGCGTTGCGCAAAAAATGGCATGTTGCTGTGGACCCCGGTTGCGGCGCAACCTTCGCTGTGGGTCCAGCCGTCTTAAAGGCTGCGGGCTGCAAGGTGACCGCGTTGAATGCGCAGCCTGACGGTTTTTTCCCAGCGCGTAGCTCTGAGCCTACTGCTGAGTCCCTGCGGGATTTGGCGCATGCTGTTAAAGCGCTCGGCGCTGATGTGGGCGTGGCTTTTGACGGCGACGGCGACCGCGTTGCATTCGTTGACGAGAAGGGATGTTTTGTGGACTTTGACCGTTCGCTGGCCGCCTACATCGCTTACGCGCTGAAAACCGCTGGCGGCGGGGTAGTGGTTACTAATGTTGAAGCTTCTATGTGTGTTGAACGAATGGCTGAGAAATACGGCGGCCGAGTTGTCAGAGCCAAGGTAGGCGACGTCTACATTTCAGAAGCCATAAAACGTGAAAACGCTGTATTCGGCGGAGAGCCATGCGGAGCTTGGGTGCATCCGCGTTTTCATTATTGCCCTGACGGGCCGCTTTCCGTCGTGCTTCTGCTGAAAGCGTTAGAGGAAGAAAACAAGCGTCTAAGCGAATTCGTCGCCGAAGTGCCAGAATACGTGACATTAAGGGAGAATATACCCTGCAGGAACGATTTGAAGCATAAGGTTGTGGCAAGCATCGAGAAGCCGCTTTTGACTGCTTTTCCAGAGTATACTGCGTTATCCACTGTTGATGGTGTTCGGCTGGCGCTTAAGACCGGTTGGCTTTTGATAAGGGCTTCTGGAACTGAGCCGCTGATTCGACTGACGGTGGAAGGTGAATCGTTAAAAGCCGCAGAAGCCATAATGAGCAGAGGAGCCGCATTAATTAAGCAGCAAATTGAGGACTGGATGAAATGAAAGCTGTTGTTTTAGCAGCAGGCGAGGGCGTTAGGCTTCAACCCATAACAGCTACGCGCCCGAAGCATTTGATAAAACTTGGCGGAAAAGCAATTCTCGAGCACTGCATTGACGCGTTAAGGTCTTATGGATTAACAGACATAGTTATCGTTACGCATTACATGAGTGATGCCATTCGCCGATATTTTGGTGACGGAGAAAAATTTGGCGTGAAAATCACATATGTTGAGCAGAAAGCTGTCCTCGGAACAGGCAATGCCGTGAGCACGGTTGAGCCCTATGTGGACGGCGATTTCGCTCTTGTTTATGGCGACCTATTGTTTGCAGCAGACATTCTTAAGGCTGTTCTTCACCGTTATGAAACTACGGATGCAGCTGCCGTTATGGCCGTTGTTCCCGTAGACAAGCCCGAAAGCTACGGCGTCGTGGAGCTTGACGGCAAGACCGCAGTTAAGCGCATAATCGAGAAGCCTGCGGCTGGAGAGGCGCCTTCAAACTTGGCAAACGCAGGCATATACGTGCTTTCTCAAGAAATCTTCGACAAGCTACGGCAGATAAAGGCTTCTGTTCGCGGCGAATGGGAACTCACCGACGCGCTTTCGCTGCTTATTAAAGACGGCAAGACCGTGTTGGCCGCTGAAATCTCCCGGAGCGACTGGTTTGATATTGGAAGGCCATGGGACCTGCTAGACGCGAACAGCTGGGTGCTAAAGCGGATGAAGCATGAGGTTTATGGCACCGTGGAGCAAGGCGCCCACTTGATAGGGCCCGTTACTGTTGCAGAAACTGCCCGCATCCGCTCTGGCGCCTACATTGAAGGGCCAGTCTTCATCGACGAGGGCAGCGACATCGGCCCTAACTGCTACATTCGGCCATGCACCAGTATAGGCAGAAATGTGCGAGTAGGCAACGCCTGCGAAATCAAAAACAGCATTATAATGGACTACACGCATGTGGGCCATCTGGCGTATGTTGGCGATAGTATACTATGCGAGCACTGCAATTTAGCTGCAGGCACGATTACCGCTAACCTCAGGTTGGACGACGGCCACGTGAAGGTGATGGTGAAAGACCGCGTTGTGGATACTGGCCGAAGGAAGCTCGGTGCAATCTTAGGCGACAATGTTAAGACAGGTGTAAACGCGCTTTTTATGCCCGGTGTCAAGGTTGGCGCTAACAGTTGGGTGGGCGCAAACTTTACGGTGCATAGGGACTTGCCCGCAAACACTATTGCTTTGCTAAAGCAGGATGAAGATATTCGTCAAAAAAGCGAGTGACCTCTTCTTTAAGGACAAGCTTTAGTTGTCTTTATTATCCAGTTCTTTAGAAGTAACAGCCTAATGCTTGCGTTTTTTGAAGTAGAGTAGCAAACCTAAAATCAAAATGGTTGCTGATGCGAAGGCAACTGCCGCCCATGTCATGGATGGCTCGGCTCCTGTGTTGGATGGTGTGGTTATAGGCGATTGAGAAATTGAAGCGGACTGCCATGGAGAAGCAGAAGGCGGGGTCGTCTCTGGAGCCGCTGTTATAATGTTATCATAAATGTTGTTTGGGTGGTCACTCCACACGTAAATAGCCTCTTTTGTGCTTGCGATTATTTCGTTGTCAGTTATCGTGTTGTTGGTACATGGTTCATAGGGACCGTAAAGCGCTATGCCATAGTAACTACTTGTTATGCGGTTTTTTGTTATTAGCGAGTTGTTTGTGCCTATAAGTAACACGCCCTGCCCGTTGTTGGCAAGGTTGAGGTTTTGCACTGTGATTCTATTGCAGCTTATGAGCGCTACGTATCCGGCGTCTGACGGCACAGTTTTGTCATGCTGATTAACCCAATAATAGACGGGTTTTCCATCCACCGTGTTTGAAGTATCTATGCTATTAACGTAATATGCGGCTTGAACTGATGTTTCGATGGCTACCCACAAATTAAACCGATTTCTTTCCAGACGGTTATTTCTAAATATATTATTTGTAGAGTGGAATATTTTAATGCCATACGAGTTGTTCGCTATCACGTTATTGTAAACAAAGTTGTTTCCAGTGAATAGGCTGAACTGTATGCCAACATCGTTTCCTGTTATAGTGTTTCCTGAAATTGTGTTCCTTCTCGAACCTGCCTCAATAGACCCCAAAGGTAGCTTAATACCGCAGGAAAAGTTACTTATCTTCATATTTTTTATTGTAACATTAACTCGGTCTTGCAGAAAAATTCCCGTGGAATCCCCCTTTCCTTGGAGAGAGTAACCTGCGCCGTCGATGATTATATTGTCGCAGAGAACCACAAGCGTGCTGTAAATGTTACCTGTAAAAGTGTAGGTATCCCCATTGCGTTGTATCTTGTCAGTTCCATTAACGCTTCCATCACTTTCTATATGGATACCCTGTGGAACAGGTTCAGGGAAAAAATTCGCATACGCCATATTTATTAACCGTGTTTCAGTTAATAGGACTGCTACAAGGACCATCAAGATTAGAGTTATTGCTAAAACTTTTCCCTTCATAAATGCCGACCTTTGTGCTTCTTGAAGTAAACTAGCAAACCAGCAAAAACCACAAAACTAACCACTACGGCAACAAAAGCCGACAATAGTAACTCTTCAGTGTAACGCTCTTGCTGCTCAGTGTCAGTTTGTGAAGAAGGTGACGAATCTGTTTCTGTAGACGGTTGAGCTGGAGATTCTAGAAACGGTGAAGATGAGGGAGACTGTAATGGTGCCCACTCAGGCAATTCGATAGGAATGCTGAAAACGTCGAGGGGAGCTATGAGTGGGTAGTTGTCTTGCGCGTGGACGCCATAAGTTACTGAAGTGTTAGTTGTTGGTTCAATCCAAATCCATGGCGTTTCAACGATATAAGGCATATCGCCTATTCCGTCGCCATTAAGGTCACTGCCGTTGTAGTCGCTCCAGAAGTTACCTGTTCTCCCATTATCCCACGGTCCGGCGCATGAGTTACTTTTCACACTTTCAGTATTGTCAACGAAGTTGTTGTGGTGAACAATGCAGTTAGCGTAAGAAACAGAAAGACCCTTGCTGTTTTCTGCTAGGTTGTTTCCTATTATAATTAGCTGGTATCCGCCGTCAACCATGATTCCAGTGTCCCAACTTTTGGAGATGTTGTTTCGGGTTATAGCTATATAATGGTTAGGGTAGCCGCTGCCGTGCGATACTTGGATGCCAACTCTGTTTCTTTTTATGTCATTTTGGAATATGTGGATGCACGTGGAATTAATAATTAGCATTCCTTGGTCATTGCTGTTAATGCTGTTTTGAGAAAAGGTGCAATTTTTAGAGGAACTAGCGAATATGGCGATTTTCTCAGTGCCTGTAATGGTGTTGTTGGTTAAGGTAATGTTTGTGGCGTTTTGAAGAGTTATGCCTGAAAGGCAATTCTGAATCTTTACGTTTTTCACGGTAACATTTGTTCTGCCGTCTAAGCGAATCGCCGGGTAGAAGCCCGCTGGAATCATGAAGCCTGTTGTGTTAATGGACGTTTGGGTTATGCTGAAACCGTTTCCGTCAATTACTATGTGGTCTCGCTGGACTTCAATGGCGTTGGTGAGGTCTCCTGTAAGGATGTAGACTTCTCCAATTCTTTGGATGAAGGCTGAGTGCGGTTCAATACTTCCGTCGCTTCGGATATAGATGGGAGCGGGTATTTCAGGAATAGGCCATAAAGCAGCGTTTCCCAAACTATCAGGTAAAAATTGGGCTACTGCTAAGAACAAAAGCAAAGTTAAAAGCGATAATCCCCCCGTAATTTTTCTCATCGTCCTATCTGCCTCCTTGCCCGAAACTTGACCAAATAGATTAGTACAGCGGCGATTAATGCGGCAAACAAGAGGGCAGAAGTAACCAAAACAGGCACAGCTTGAGAAGACCAGTTTTCTTCTGAGGAGGCATTGAATACTGCAACGGCGCCGTGAACAAATGTGGCTTCTTCTATAGTAAAAGCGGCAAACCATTTTCCGCTTTCTTCGCTAATAAAAGCAGTGCGATTCAGCGACGTTAGCACTCCTTGAGAATCTATAAGGTAAACGTGCAATGTGGAAAGGCATGTTTCAATTTGAACGCGATAGTTGTTGGGTGGGTAGCCGTACCATGAATATAGCGGATAGGAAATATTGCTGCATCCGAGGCGCCCATACAAGGGCAGCGTTAAAGCGTAATCGCCTAGATAAGCGTATGTGGCAGTTGTTTCTGAAACTGGTTGCTCATAGTGAACATTCACGACGAATTTTTTGGGAACAGGCGCAATAGTCCAATTAATCTCCGCCAAGTCCGCGTCGAAAAGGTGGTAATATCCGTGGGTATCCTTCTTCACGCTAATTTCTTTACCGTCAACACATACAGAAATGTTTGCTGAGTCTAAAGGAACAGGATAGTGAAATTCCAAAATATCCTGCGTAACAGTAGCCTGCAAATAAGGCAAGTCAGGATATAGCACTAGACCCATTCCATAGTTTTCTGTCAGATAACTATCTCCGTAAGCATATATTGTTTGCACTTTGTATTCCGCGTCGATTTTCGCCGAGTTTTCCGTAGGCTCTGGAGATTGACGCGTTAACAATGGTTTCGGTTACTTTTACTTTCGGCGGAACCTCAACTGTAGGATATCCATACGCGATATTAATGCTTTGAAAGCATATCAGAACGAAGCAAAGAACACAGAAAGGTAACGCTGCAGTTTTCACTTTGGCTGCCCTCGTTTGCGCTTTTTAAAGTAAACCAGCAGACCAGCAAAAACCGCAACAAAGGAGACAACCGAAATGGTTATTGCCAGAGCATTTGGGAATGGCTCTGTATTTTGGGTTGTTAGATCATTTTCCTTTCCTTCATTTGAATCTGGAATAGTGACGGCTGGAAAGATTAATGGCTTCATAAATGGGCGGCTGTCTTTGTTACTTGCATCGATCACATAAGGTATGTCGCCGATGCCGTCGCCGTTAAAATCTGTTCCGTTGTAATCGCTCCAAAAGTTTCCCTCAGAGCCGCGGCTCCAAGTGTTTATTGACGCGCCTATTGTTAAGTTGTCGTTTTCCACGTAGCCGTTATTAACCTGTAAATTATTTTTGACGAAATCATTGCGGTAGAATTCGTTATTGCTTGAGGCGAAAATGTCGATGCCGACTTGATTGTTCGCGATTACGTTTTCAGCTATTGTGTTATGGTTGCAGTCCCCTGTCATCTGAAAAGCGCAGCTGCAGTTTGTTATCCAGTTTCCAATTAGCCTGTTGTTTCTGCAAGCTGAACCATGAAGCTGCATTCCGCATTCGCTGCCCGTTATATTGTTTCCTTCTATGCGACAATTAAAAGAAGAAGAGACGCGTATGCCAAAAACTCCGTTATTAGCCATGGTGTTTCGGATTATGTTGTTGTAGTTGGAAGTGTGATTGTTCGCAAACTCAAGCATTATACCTGCCATGCTATTTTCTGAGATGCGATTTTCAACTATGCTGTTGTAATTGGAATACTCTATAAGCAGAACGCCTTGAAAGTTTCCTGTTATGTTATTTCCAACTATGTTATTATTCGATGAAGACCCTATGAAGATGCCAACTTCGGTGAGCGCTATGTCATTTTGAGTGATTGTGCACTCTGTGGACTGTTGAAAGTATATGCCAAAGCGCAAGTTTCTTAATGTCAGTTTTCTAATGGTCACGTTATTTGTGTTTTCTAAAATAATTCCTTTCCCCGTGTCATTTCCTTGAAGCATGTAGCCCGCGCCATCCAGCACTACATCACTGCACTGGATAACTAGGGTACAGTTTGTGATGTTTCCGGTGAGAGTGTAGGTATTGCCCGCACGGTGAATAGGTAGCGTTTCAGGCTCTACTGTTCCATCTGCTTTAATGTAGGCATATGGCAGTTCTGGGGGCGGTGGTATAAAATTTGCACTTGTAAAGTTCACGTGTTGTGTTTCGATTATCGCCAAGAACAGTATTGCCAGACATAATATTGGCGTTAATATGTCTCTTTTCAAGTTTTATCATCCTTTGTGTTTATTAAGCTAAAATAGCCGCCAAAAACTAATCACCGCCAACTCTTTAATTATCAAGTCGAAGATGATTGCCGTTGGGATAGGCTTCGGAAACTTAAATGACGAAAAGAGGATAATGAGAAAAAGAATTAGCACAAAAACTTTGCTCATTTTTTATCGCTGATATATCCTGAGTTGTTTCTGCAATTAAAGAGTTTCGTCAAGGGTTCTTGACTCCGTCTTCAAGCAGACGTTTCCGTTAAGAAGCGGATACCACTCAGCTGAGATATAGGTGAAGATCGATTGATGTTAGGCGCGCTGAGCAACCATCATGGCGTGCGCTTTATCGTAAGGCTCCAAACGTACAATTTCGCGAACACCAAAGCCGCGTTTCCTCAAAACTTCAGCTTCCTGCTTGTAAACTACAAGCGGATCCTTTGTAACGTCGATGCTTTGAGCTTTCACCGCCAGCATAACCCAGCCAGCATGCTTAAGGAAAACGTCCGCGTTATCCGCTAAAATCTTAGCTTGCTCCGGCTGTGCTATGTCGCAGTATATCGCGTCTACTTTTCCTGGGATGAACATGGCGTACTGCTCTGGAAAGCGGGCGTCCGCGAGGAACGGCGACATATTAGGCCTATAAGCGCAGACATTATCAACTAAGTCTCGCAGAGACCTTGAAGCGAATTCTACGCAGTAGACGTGGCCTTTCACGCCGACGATGTCTGAAACGTGGCTTGGAGTGGTTCCAGACGCAGCGCCTAAATAGAGCACTCTGTCGCCGGGTGCTATGGGCACTGTCTGCACGCCTTTTAGTATGGCAGCGGCTAGTTTGCTTCTGAACGCATCCCAAACGCGGTATTCCACGCCCTTGAAGCGGATTAGCCGTTCTCCGTAGACTGCTCTGCCCGGCGCCAAGTTCCGCGTAGCCAGCCGTTGCGCTCCGTCTTCAAGGGTGACTTGATATACTTCTACGAATTGTGGATGCGGCTTAACCTTTACGTTCACGCTTATTCTTTCTCCACTTCTTATCTCGCCGCCACTGCTCCTTTTTCTTTTCCTTTGATGGAGCTTTTTCTTTTGGCGGCGGAGGCTCCTTGTATTTCTCACGTATTTCCCCAAGTCGCGCTTCAATATCTGCCTTCAAAGACTCGCCAATGTATTTGCCTCCGAAGGCGTCAGCACGCGCCGCGATGGTAAGTTTTCCAGCTAAAACTCTGGCGATTTTGCCTCTCTGCCATCTTTTAGCATCATGCAGCAGCGCATGTTGGAAGATTAACCCGTGCTTTGGAGGACGCGCGCCCGTTTTCAATGAGCGGAACAGGGCTTTCTCTGCGCCTAGAACCTGTATTGTGCTTGCGGGGCGCATGGCAAGGTTTTGTAGGCCACCTGCTACAGCGATTAAACGCGCGCCCAAAAGTGCGCCAGCTATTGCACGAGTGTTAGGCGCAACCTCCTCCATTGCCTTGTCAATGTAGCCTTCCAAATTGTCCCGCAGCTTGTACATGTTAAGAACCGCTTTGCTTAGCGCTTGGATCTCCGCTAAATCCTGCTCCGCAGTGTCTGCGCCCATGGATGCCTCAGCGGCTTTGGCGATCGTTTCTGCTCTTTCCTTTGGGATTCCCTCTTTTTCAAGAGCTTCAGTTGAAAAGTTATCTCGGTGGCCTAAGTTTGCGACCAGACGGGCGTAAGTTTCATGTTTCTCGAGTAGGCGGTCAAGTTCTGGGAAGTGGATGCCATACCACTCGCGGAGCCGCCCCATAAACAAATTCAAAGTTTTATCTAAATCGTCAAGCGTCTGAATTGCTTGTGCAATGATTAAGTCTCTTTTTTCAACTGCGCCTTTGACACGTAGCTTAGCAAGTTCCATGCTGACATTGCGGTTCCACTCCGCAAGCGCCTTCGCATCCTTCACAAACCCGGCTTCTATAGCCACTTGCTCCATGCGACTGCGCAGCGCTGCCGCTTCTGAAGCCTTCACAACTTCAACGTTAATGCCGAGTTTTTGCTGTGCAGCATTGGCTAGCGCGGCGTTTTCAAAAGCGAAAGTTTCATAGCCGCGTTTCTGAAGTGCGGTTAATAAAGAGGCGATTTCAGAAATTTTCCCAGATTCAATGTTTATTATGCTCTTGGCGGCTGCCAAAGGCTTATTTGAAAATAATACTTTATCCGCGATATTACCTCGCTCGTCAAAAGCTACCGCGCCAAAGGGAAACTGGATTATCACGATTTTCATTTCTAAGCCCCATTATTCACGAGTTAACTAGTGGATTGTGTTTTCTTAATAAATAGTTGTTGCTGCAGTTTTGACGCCGAACTCGATGAAGTTTATTAACGTCTACTAAATAACCAAGGCTGACTGCACATGGAATGGTACGCCTATGCATTGTTGGCGCCTGCATTTTGGGCGCTAAACAACGTTTTCATAAAATTCCTTCTAACTAACAAATTCAAAAGCAACTTGCCGCTGATTTTCACCGCCATTTCCATGGACATGATCTTCGCGTTAATTGTCTTCGCATCAGGCGCGGTAAGCTACCATTTCCCGTATTCTGTGTTTGCCTTTTTAGCAGGCGCCATGCCTTTGGCGGCATTTTGGTTCTACTCAAAAGCGCTACTAATCGAAGAAGTGTCGAGAATCGTCACCCTCTTCCAGCTTATACCCGTATTTGTTGTATTACTTTCAGTTGTTTTTCTTAACGAGATTCTAGGCGCCAGCAGATATCTGGGCATTGCAATGATAGTCCTTGCTTCAGTGTTGGTTTCCTATAGAAAAGCAAGCCAAAAGCTCTTCCTAGGCATACTGAAGTTTATGATACCCTTTGGGGTAATAATCGCTGCTTACACGGTGGTTAACAAAATTCTTGTGGGCTATTTGTCTTTTTGGTCAGTGTTCTTCTGGAATATTCTCGGAACTTTCGCTGTCTCTCTTCTACTCTTGACTTTGCCTAAACCACGCGAAACAATTGTCAGCACAATTTCAGTTATCGGAAAAAAGACGGTGCTTACCGCCTTTATTGGGGAAGGCCTTTACGTTATAGGCACAATCTGCTCCCTAATCGCTTTATCCTTGACAGACGCCTCTTTAGCTTCATCCCTATTCGGGCTTCAACCATTCTACGTTTTCTTCTACACAATCGTCCTAAGCATCTTAACGCCGCAAATCCTCAAGGAAGAAATAAACAAAGAAACACTGCTACTGAAAATTTCAGCAGTAACCCTCATGTTCATAGGAACAGCGCTCGTAGTATAGGCCTATACAAACTTTAAGCTGCACCTCCAATTTCGCAGAGCAACATTTATCTCGATGAAAAGAAATGTTTATATTTGCTGAAAACGCTTCAGCTATAACTCAGCTACAATTAGCTAGCCCCGCAATTTTCACATGGCGGCGGCTCAACCCCAACCAGAACGGCGCTTTGCCATATAGGGATGACGGAGTTGGCCTCCAATTGCGGGGACATGTATGTGGACCTGACACTGTTAGGTCTGAAATGGGCTTTGACGTTAATGTGGGTATTCTCCCTCCAAATCCAACTTGGCTATTGCGGAAGTACCTCCAGAAATAAACGCCGTGCACGATCAGCATGGAGACGCAGAGTGTGCGTAACTCCGGTTGATCCTGCCGGACCCCACTGCTATCGGGATAAGACTAAGACATGCTAGTCGTGCGCTTCCTAGCCACGAAGGGAGCGCGGCGCACAGCTCAGTAGCACGTGGCTAACCTGCCCTTGGGACGGGAACAACCCCGGGAAACTGGGGCTAATTCCCGATAGGTGAAGAACTCTGGAATGAGTCTTTGCCGAAAGGGCGTTTACGTCATGCTCGTAGGCGCTGCCCAAGGATGGGGCCGCGGCCGATCAGGTTGTTGGTGAGGTAACGGCTCACCAAGCCTATAACCGGTACGGGCCGTGGGAGCGGGAGCCCGGAGATGGGCACTGAGACAAGGGCCCAGGCCCTACGGGGCGCAGCAGTCGCGCAACCTTTGCAATAAGCGAAAGCTTGACGGGGCTATCCCGAGTGCCATCCGCTGAGGATGGCTTTTCCCTAGTGTAGATAGCTAGGGGAATAAGGAGAGGGCAAGTCTGGTGTCAGCCGCCGCGGTAATACCAGCTCTCCGAGTGGTGGGGACGATTATTGGGCCTAAAGCATCCGTAGCTGGCCGTTCAAGTCCCCTGTTAAACCCAGCGATTTAATCGTTGGTCTGCGGGGGATACTGTTCGGCTAGGGGGCGGGAGAGGCAGACGGTATTTCCGGGGTAGGGGTGAAATCCTATAATCCCGGGAAGACCACCAGTGGCGAAGGCTGTCTGCTAGAACGCGCCCGACGGTGAGGGATGAAAGCTGGGGGAGCGAACCGGATTAGATACCCGGGTAGTCCCAGCTGTAAACTATGCAGGCTAGGTGTTTGGGCGGCCACGTGCCGCTCTAGTGCCGCAGGGAAGCTGTTAAGCCTGCCGCCTGGGGAGTACGGCCGCAAGGCTGAAACTTAAAGGAATTGGCGGGGGAGCACCACAAGGGGTGAAGCTTGCGGTTTAATTGGAGTCAACGCCGGAAATCTCACCGGGAGCGACAGCAGAATGAAGGCCAGATTGAAGGTCTTGCTGGACGAGCTGAGAGGAGGTGCATGGCCGTCGCCAGTTCGTGCCGTGAGGTGTCCTGTTAAGTCAGGCAACGATCGAGACCCGCGTCCTCTGTTGCTACTGGCCTTGCGCCAGGCACACTGAGGAGACCGCCGCTGATAAAGCGGAGGAAGGAGCGGGCCACGGCAGGTCAGTATGCCCCGAATCTCCCGGGCCACACGCGAGCTGCAATGGCAGGTACAATGGGTTCCAACCTCGAAAGGGGGAGGCAATCCCGAAAGCCTGCCGTAGTTGGGATCGAGGGTTGCAACCCACCCTCGTGAACATGGAATCCCTAGTAATCGCGTGTCACTAGCGCGCGGTGAATACGTCCCTGCTCCTTGCACACACCGCCCGTCGTTCCACCCGAGCGACTCTTGGGTGAGGCGCGGTCTCTGTTGGCTGCGTCGAATCTGAGTTTCGTAAGGGGGGAAAAGTCGTAACAAGGTGGCCGTAGGGGAACCTGCGGCCGGATCACCTCCTAAGAAAAGAAATAGCCAGTTGGAGGAGCAAGGAGAAAAAGGCGTTAACGTCAAAGCCCATTTAGCGCATTTATTCTCAATTTTTCTGTGTGAATGGTGATTGGGGTTTAGGCGGCTTTCTTAGTGTTTCAATATCGTAATATATCAGATAATGAGAACTTGCCTATTCCAGAATAACCGCTTTATTAAGACCAAGCATAATCCTCAGCGAGGAAGAACCCATGATGCTTAGACTCTGGAAAAGAAAAGGCTTAGCTGTGAAAAACTGGCGCTCAAGAGCATGGAGCATCGATCCAAAAAAGACAAACCTGCGCATAGTAGCTGGGAAAGCACATCTTTCACAGCACATTCCGCCATGGGCATATAAGAAGTATCTTTACAGCCAAATTGCTTGAGCAGCAATTCAAGCTTCAAATAATTTGGATGGCGTCCGTATTTTCCAAAACACACGCCAATAAGCGATTACTCAAGCGTCCTTGTTCTCGCTGTGCGTTTTCAGCAGTTCCTCAAGCGTTTTATGGCACTTGCTGCACTCGAGCATGTTGTTGCCACATGCTGGACAGAAAAGCTCTCCGTCAAGCAGCCTTTTCAGAAGCGTTGCCAACGCCCGTTCATTCTGCCGCTTACGTGCATCGTTAAACGCTGATTCAGCCACGCCAGACGATGCTTCCGCTGCTTCCTCAGACGCCACTATTTCACGGTAAACTCGTGTGATGCTTGTTTTCCCTTCCCGCAGTTTCTGCTTATCTTCTTCGCTTGCTTTCTCCAAAATTTTTCTGCCCTTCTCAAAGGTGCGAGTAGACACACCAACTTTCTTGGCAACTTTAGCGACAGCCTTAGTCTTCTTGAACACGGGCTTCATGTCTTCGGGCGCATAATCTAACGGCGCATTCGAGCTTGGGCTTTTACTTGGTGCTTGCCGCTTTCGCGCTAATTCCTTTTCAATTTCCAACAAGGGCACGCCAAGCTCCACAAGCTGAAACTTTGTCAGGTGGCGGCGCCGTAAATTTGCTTCTATAACAAACTTTCTCTCAAGCAGCTTATCCTCGAACTTGCGCACTTCAAAATCTGGCTCGATGCCTAGCTCGATGCATGCGCGGAAGCGGTGGTGGCCATCTAGAATTTCCAGGTCCTCGTTGACTACAATTGGGTAATGCTGACCTTCTGTCTGTATGGATGCTTTAAGCTCGGCGAATTCTTCGTCAGACATTTTGGGCAGTAGCTTCTCGTATTCAGGGTTTACGCGTAGACTCATAGCATCGCCCTTGTTTGGCCTATGCATATGTTGGCGCATTCACTATTTAAGTAAGCGCAAAATTTGCCTAACCTATGCCGCATTCATCGTTTAAGTGTTAGAGGCTACTTCTCATAGTCTTCTTTTTGTTTAAGCCAAGCCGCATGCTGCTCGATGACTTTTCGTATTTGCTGGTCTATGAAGTCGTCTACGCTTAGGAAACCCATGTCACGTACAGCTTGCTGCAGTTTCTCGTACTCTTCCTTAGGAATTTCCAGACACTCGTATTGTCTCTTCAAAAAGCCAAGTCTGAATCGTATGGCGTCCCGGATGAACTCTTCTTTTGTGGCATAGCCCAGTTGCTTGTTGGCGTCCACGAATCCTTGGATTTCGTTGAGCAGTTCCGATGGCAATATTACGCTTTGTGAGAGCAGGCTTTCTATGGCGTCTGTGTAGGTTTGCATCTTCATGGTTTGCGCCGTTATTTCGCCGAGTAAGGCTGTGAGCTTTTGGTGTGCGTCGTCTGATATGCGGAGTGTTTTCATGTTTCTGCCTCATTGCATATTTTGTGCAGTAAAGCTAATAAAGATTTTCTGTATATTAAATATACGTAGTATGAGGTTTACACATATGAAGCACAACATAAGCATAACAATGGACCAAAAATTGTTCCGCAAACTAGAAAACTTGCGCGGAAGAGAAAAACGCAGCACATTCATCGAACACCTAATAGTCCTAGGCTTAGACGCTTACATAAACAAAAAAGAGGAAATGGAGGCTAAACTCCGAAAGCCACCTGTAACTCCCCTGACCGCAGCGAACTGTGCTGTAACAGGGCAACCGCGCCGCGCTATTGAATGCCCCACTTCTTCGTTACCTTAACTATAACAAAGATCACCAGAGCAACGATTATGAATGTTATCAGTGCCACCAAGAAACTACCAATGCCGAAGGTCTGAGTGCCCACCATAACCGCGTAAGTTGCCAAGTCTTCAAGACCTGGAAGCGCCAAGCCAATAGCCGGCAACAGCAGGTCTTTAACAAGCGACTGCACAAGCGCGCCCAAATACAAGCCCATGATGAAAGCAACTGCAAGCCCTAAAACCTTATAGCTCTCAAGAAACGCCTTAAACTCGTTCCAGAAGCCTTTTGGCGCTGGTGGAGCAGGTTTAGGCTCAAGCAAAGCACGGATTTTCTTCAGTTCCTCTAGCATTTCTTCATCCTTAACCAAAGCCGAATCTCCCCTCCCTAAGGCAACAATCTGTCTCGATCAGCTTATAAGGCTTTATAAACAACAAAACCTAAGACGCAAAAATTTGTTAAATCTTCTTAAGCCAAACGTAGTATTCAATTCTAAAACGCTTGCTAACACCAAGCAAAGGAGATGCATGGTGGGCCGAGCCGGATTTGAACCGGCGACCTTTCGGTTATCAGCCGAACGCTCCAGCCAAGCTGAGCTATCGGCCCCCATATTTGCGGTAAACAAACTTTAATGCATGTTGGTTAATAAGAATTTTCGTAAATCTTTTAACCCTTGTGCATCATTGTTCTGTGCAGAACCCAAAAGGGGCCCGTAGCCTAGCACGGATTAGGGTGTCGGCCTTCGGAGCCGGAGGTCGTGGGTTCAAATCCCACCGGGCCCGCCTTAAAATAAATTAGTAATTTTATCTCATCTATCCTGAAAATTTAAACAGTGTACTGTTGATTTTTTCGTCGTTTATAAAATATCAAATAACTGGGCGGTAGGACAGCTAAAAGCAGAAGCATCATTGCTATCGCTAATTGGAGTTCATCATTATTTTGAGCATTTCCCTGTGCATTTCCATTATCCTTTATCTGGCTGTCTATGCCTCCACCAAATCCTAATGGTACACAGCAAAAAACTTCACCGGTATCAGCCCAGACGTTTACACATATTGTGTATATGTTTCCAGGGTACAACTTATCAAGAGGCAAGTCAACTTTCCAGTAGGGGTACTGCGCGCCATCCTCTCTTGGCCATGACAATAGCTCAGTTGCAATTTTCTCCTTTACTATTGTGAAATTCTGGACAATTATTGATGGCTGGTCACCCATAAAAACCTCAAAAGAATAGTTTTCCAAATATTTCAAAGCTACGGAGATAGCCTCAGTCTGAGATACCGTCACATCCGTGTTGCCTATCTTATAAAGGCTGCGTTCATCAACAAAGTAGAAGTTATTTCCTGCAAAGCTAATTATTAAACAGTTGGGAAACAATATTTTATTAGGAATGTACATCCACGAGAACTTAACGTATTCGGATGTTATCAAAAACTTGAATTGCCAGTCTCCCACGTTCATTGTTACGTTCTCGGAGCCATCCACCATCTTTAAAGTACTTATCATCTCGTTTAAGCTTTCGTCTCTCGTCCACTTTTTGTATCTTTCAAGGATGCCTATAGCGTGGTCAAATATTGTAGATGACGGTTGTATGTAAAACGCTTTCCCTTCATCAACATACATTGCGCAGTAGTACAGGCTACTGTTAGCAAACTGGCATATTACGGTCAAATTACCCTCTGCACTTTTAAGGCTGCATGTTATATCTTTTTTGACAGTGTGATCTAAATACTCCTCAAAATAATCCTTAATTTTAACATCATATTTCGAGAGATCAAGTTGGACGACTTTAATAAAGGATAAGGCCTTCTCCTCAATCAATGCATCTACAGATTGGGCGTAAGGTGCAAAAATCAAAATAGTTGTAGCCATAACCAAAACGGCGGGAAGCAGGAATTTCTGAATCCTTTTAAGCTGAACCATTATGATGGACCCTCTGTCAAGGGAGTATTACTTCTCCATTCCCATAAACCTTCAAATAACTCCAATTGTTGTAAAGCCAGATCCCCAATCGGGGAGGACTTTCTGCAAAAGAGGCGCAGCTCACGAAGACTTCTTGTGCTGCGGAGTCTAAGGCTTGTTTTATATTTTTGTTTTCTTGAAGATATTTGAAGAAGCTGACGGCAAAGGAGCCGTAATCATATCCATTTTTGCAGCCGCATGTGTGCAGAAAATCCGGCGAGCCCCATTGCCAACCCAGAAAAACTTCGGGGTTATTATCACTTGTTTCAGTATAGCCGTCAAGACTTAAGTTGTTTTTGCACGTCCAACAGTAGCAATGGCCAGTCCATGCTTGGCAGTTGCTGCAGTACCATAAGGGATAGGAGTGTGCGGTACCGCACGCCCAAAGAAAAACGAAATCATGTTTTCCATAAATGGTTTTAGTGTATATGTATGCATCCTGAATGTATTCGCCGTTGTATCCTAAAAGCGCATAATGAGAACTACATCCCCAAGGCACATCATGCCCCTTAAAGAAAAGGGCAACAAGATCATAATAATAACCAAGAGCCAATGTTTGGCTTCCCGTACGATCTCGCGTAACCTCGGAATACTTCCAAAACTTCCAATAAGTGAAGTAGCCATAGTACCCGAAATATTGGTGAATTGCTTCACATACTTGATTTGAACGAGTAATCTCGTTAATGCTGTCCAAATAGGCTGGATAATATACTTCAGAGGCATTAGCGCCATTAGCCGCATGAATTTCCATAAACAATATTGAAGCAAGAACTAATGAAACAATTAGAGAGGAAAGGTAAAATTTAATCTCTACTTCCCTCCAAATTAAATTTAGCATAACTAATATATATATTTCGAAAAAATCGGTTTGCAGGAGATATTTTATGTATAACTTTCCATAAAAACAAATGATGTAGCGTTTAATGCATTTTAAAGATTAAAAAATCAAAAACGTATGGGTGGTTATGTGGCTTCGGTTGAGATGTCTATTATCCGCTTTATCTCCCCGCTCAGCGCCGGCGGCAAGCCAAGTATGCTTACGTCCATGAAGCCGCGGATTATCAGCGACGTAGCTTGGTCACGGCTCAGACGCCTCGTCATTAGGTAGGCGACTTCTTTCTCGGAGATTTTGCCGACAGCCGCTTCATGCGTGATTTCAACGCCTTTCTTGCGTGCTATAAGCTCGGGAATCGACTGCAGGAAGGATTCATCGTCCATTATTAGGCCTCTGCATTCCAGGTGCCCCTTGCAGTCTGGGCTGTTGCCTTCGATTAGGCCGCGTAGTATCATTTTGGTGCCTTCACGGGCGATGGCGCGGCTGATCATTTCGGATTTGCTGCCTTTGCCGCTAAGCACTGCTTTGGAGCCTATGTCCAGCTGCGAGTTTCTTTGCCCGTATAGTATGCTATTGAAGCTGGCGCGGGCCTCGGCGCCGTTGCAGTAAGCCACCGGATACATCTGCATGTCTCGGACTGGGCGCAGGCACACGTAGTTCGAAACGAACGCTGCGTGATCGCCGATTTCGACGCCTGTTCTAGGCCTTACAAAAGTGTTCTCGCTCCACTGGTGAATCATGGTGAAATTCAGCGACGCGCCCTTTTTCACGTATATCTCCGAGATACCCAGATGCGCGGCGCGCTCCACGTTCGAGTGCTGAAGGCAACTGGTGATTATGTGCGCATTCGAGTTTTCTTCAGCTATGATAAGGTTGTGCACTCGCTGCTCCAGATTTCGCTCTGTGATCATCAGGCACGATTGCAGCGGGAACGTGATTTCCGCGTTGGGTAATATGCGTATGAAATAGCCACCGCTGAAGCCTGCAGCAACTTTCCGCGTGTACTCATCCTTGTCCTTGTCAACAAGCTTCCACATGTACTGTTCAAGCTCAGGATGCTGCTTAAGCGCTGTTTTCGTATCCAGCAGCTCAATTTTTCCCTCGAAGTACTCGTTTATCTTTGCTTGAACAGTCTGCTGGTTCAAGTGGAAGAATGTGGCTGCCCGCGCCTTTTCATCCGCTTCAATTCCTGCTTGCTGCGCTTCTTTAAGGATTTCATGCGGCAGTCGAGTTAATTCACTTTCTTTGCTCAAATTTCCAGCCTCCCGTGTTTCTTCTTCGGCATGCCACACATTCCTCGTAGCCATAATTCTTTATATCCTGATACATGCTGACGGGGTCGGTGAAGCAGTGAAAGGCTCCGTTAAGCAGTATGCAGCCATATTTTGCCTTTATGTAATCCATTATGTCACCCTTATGCGTTATCAGCAGCGCCGTGCTGCCTGCCTGCTCAATGTAACGTTGAAGCTCGCTTGCAATCAACTTTAGACTCTCAACATCAACGCCCGAGTCAGGCTCATCCAGTAGCAGAAGCTTCCCCTTGAGGAATATTAGCTGTAGAATTTCGGAGCGTTTTCTTTCGCCGCCGGAAAAACCCACGTTTATGTCGCGGTCCAAAAAGTTGGTTAGCTTAAATGCCTCGATGAGCTTCCGCTCTTCAGGGCTGAAGTCTTCTTCAGGGGTTTTACCCAGGCACAGCTTGAGCAGGTCGCCCAGCTTTACGCCAGCTATTTCAGGCGGGTTTTGAAAGCTTGCAACGATGCCTAGTTTGGCTCGTTCATCCGCGCTCTTGCCTGTGATGTCTTGCCCCATGAAGAAGATTTTTCCAGAAGCTATCTCGTAAGACGGAAGCCCAAGCAAAGCGCCGATAAGGGTGGACTTTCCTGAGCCGTTTGGGCCGAAAAGGATGTGGCTTGCGCCTTCTTTGAGGCTGAAATTCAAGTTTTTCAGAATTAGTTTGCCCTGAATAGTCACGGTTAAGTCCTTAACTTCAAGAATATCCATAGTTAATCTAGGCGTATTGCGCTTTCATTGAAGATAAACCTTTTTAGCCCCTTGACTCCATGAGCCGCAGAAATGGCAGCGCAGCGGTAATTTTGTTGGCAAGCCTTTAATCTGCCGATAAAGTTACAGCTGATTACTTGCCTTCTTAAAGATCCAACATAAAACTTATACTAATAGGTTTAACGAGACAAACGTAATAAGCAATAAGGCCAGCGCTGTGGAATCAGCACCTATCAACAAGGATAAGACAATTAAAATCAAGATTATCATAAGAGAAACAAGAATTCCCCATGTGATAAATTTGAAACAACTTGAATTCATATGGATCAGCTTACCGTAAACGCTTTGACGTGTAAGACATGTTGCTGCTACTCGTCTTTCAGGTCAGTAAGCACAGCTGTGTTTTTTCGAAATTTCACACATGCATTTATAAGCAACGGTGCAGTCGTTAGATGAAGCGTGTAAAAGAGCGATTTTTGCACGGTAAAATGTATCAGGAGTTGAAATAGCGAATGTCATATGGTAACAGAGAAATGCACAAGGCAGTCTGCGCTGATTGTGGACAGGAATGCGAAGTTCCATTCAAACCCGACAACAGCAGACCAGTGTATTG
>JAWCMT010000025.1:0-22981 GCA_038849555.1 Bathyarchaeia archaeon
AGCGCCAAGCTCAGCGGTTGGGCGGGCCACCCCTACGGGTTCCACGTGCACTGCCCACGGTGCGGTGCCACCGTCGCCCAGTTCGTCAAGAAACAGCTTGATGGGGGCGAAGGCAGTTAAAGTGAAAAAGCGCGGCTTACTGCCCTTACTTAAAGGTGGGTTCTGGTGGACATGTTCGGAGAGCATGTTAAGGGCTTTGTGCTGGAGGTTGTCTTTACGAAGCACATACAACGCCTAGCTGAAAATTGCAATCGCCAGAAAGTGTGCAAGATATGTTGGCGGCGCCTTTTGAGTTGGCAGTGGTGGGGTAGCTGGGATTTGAACCCAGGATCGCCAACGCCCCAGGCTGGTATCCTAAACCAAGCTAGACGACTACCCCGCAACTTAAAGGTAAAATTATTACGGCTCTAATAAAACTTAAAGGTTCTGTGCCAGCAAAAAGCTTGAACAGAAAGGGCTGGCAAAGCTGACTGCTAATTCTGATTTTGAATTCATAAACGCTATCCATTAATTGTGCCTAAACGTGCGTTATGGTTCCGCGCAACACAAGCGAAAAGGCTCTGCCGCTTGCGTCCACTTGGACTCTGTTATGCATAGCCACTGCGGTTTCTTTAGCTACTGTGGCTTGGATAAACGGCTTGCCAGAAACGAGCCTTTATAGCGAGAATTTGCAGGTTACGGACTATCAGTGGGGACCAAACTGCGCATATGTTGACGTTACATTATACAACAATGGCACGCAGACTGCGCTGTTGAGAAGTGTTAAAGTAAACGCTAAGCCCGCTACAGTTGTCTATATCGCTGGATCGAGCCAAATTGGCATAGGAGAATCAGTGATTCTGCGTGTAGCCACTGCTTTTGCGCGGGCAGTAATATATCAGATAGTTTTTCAGACGGCGAAAGGCAACAGTTTTGTTTGTACAGCAGTTGCAGAGTAAGGATTCAGCCATCTTAGGTAAGCAATCATCGGTAAAAGGCGGCGTTTGACGTTGCTGAACCGCATGGTTGAAGGTAAGAAAGCTTTACGGTTGCGACGCTGCCATTGTGCGTGTGAAAGTAATTCTTAATTACTTCATGTGTGTCTCATACCACTGGATTCGAGGAATCAGCCATGGTGGAATTAGACTTTGGTGGTGTAAAAGAACACGTTGTCACAAGGCAAGAGTTTCCTGTGGAAAAAGCCCGGAAAATATTGAAAGACGAAGTTGTCGTTTCGCTTGGGTATGGGATTCAAGGTCGCGCGCAATCGTTAAACATGCGCGATAACGGCATAAACGTGATCATTGGACAGGAAAGCACGGGCGTGCACAAAGCATATTATGACTTGGCATTGCAAGACGGCTGGGTGCCTGGGAAAAACTTGTTTCCCATGGAGGAAGCTGCGAAACGTGGAACCATCAAGATGTATCTGCTGACTGACGCGGGACAGCGGGAAATGTGGCCGGTCATCAAGAAAACGTTGAAGGAAGGCGACGCGCTTTACTTTTCACACGGGTTCTCAATAGTTTACAAGGATCAAACAGGCGTGGTTCCGCCAAAGAATATTGACGTGATATTGGTTGCGCCGAAAGGCTCTGGAACATCCGTTAGGCGGAATTTCCTAGATGGAAGCGGCATAAACAGCAGCTACGCCGTTTACCAAGACTATACGGGCAGGGCAGAAGACCGCACTAAAGCCATTGGAATAGCCATTGGTTCAGGCTATCTTTTCCCCACCACGTTCGAGAAAGAAGTTTACAGCGACTTGACTGGCGAGCGCGGAGTTTTGATGGGCGCCATAGCTGGGATAATGGAAGCGCAATACTACACGTTGCGAGCGCATGGGCATAGCCCAAGCGAGGCTTTCAACGAGACTGTGGAGGAGCTTACGCAGAGCCTGATACGCTTGGTTGACGAGAACGGCATGGATTGGATGTACGCCAACTGCAGCGAAACCGCACGCATCGGCGCGTTACGATGGAAGGAGCGATTCCGAGATTGCACAATGCCTTTGTTTGAGTCGCTTTATGAGCTGGTAGCCTCAGGCGAAGAGACGCGGATTGTGCTTGAAAAAAGTCAAGCGCCAGATTACAGGCAGAAACTTGCCGAAGAATTAGCCGCAATGGGCAATTCGGAAATGTGGCGTGCAGGCGCAACAGTGCGCTCGTTAAGACCGAAAAAGCCGAAGGCAACCGAATAAACGCTACAAATCCATAACCCAGTTTTCTTTCCTGTTTTCTTGGAATATTCTGAAATTTGGAATTTCTAAAAACCGCTGGAAACTAAAAAACGCTTATAGCTCTTTGATTTCGCATTTGAGCTTCTTAATAATTTCCTCTGCCTTTAGCGGCTCCACCTTCAAAGTGTAAAGCCTACTTGGCGTACGAAGCTTAAGCTTCACGGCATCCTTAAGCCGCTTAACAGCGCAGTATTTTGCCTTGGCGCTCATTGCCACAAATTTTTCTGCGTCAAAGATTTCAGCAGGCATATGCTCACCTTCACATTAGACGCTTTCATGGAAAGCTAGGCGGCTTTTATCTGTTTTGGTATCAAAAAGCGACTAAACAGTTATTTTCAGCAAATATCCCACGCTACATCGACAGCGGGCATTGGAAAGTCACGTTGACCCCACTAAAAGAAGGCGGTTTTCATCTTTTCTTTTTTCCGACTTCTAAGGTTTCATAAGGCTTCTTGACTTTCTGAATTGGCACTTCGCGGTTCACATAAAGCGTGTCTCCAACGAAAAGAACAGAAGTCGGTGTTAAACCGCGAATTCTTGCGTTTTGATGCGCGAAAATAATATTGCCGCCCAAATCGATGATGCAACTATTGCCTTTAGCTTCGACCCAACATTCATAGGCCCATACGATGCAAGCATCATCCGCCTCAACTATGCAGCCAGCTAGTTGCCTTTCTTCTTTTCCCTTAACAATAATTCTTTGCGCTTTCGGGTTAGCCTTTACACGCCCTTTTGAGACGAAGCAGGCGCCATGCCATAAAACGCCACGCTCGTCAACCACAGCATAGGTTTTTTCAGAGAACGTTATAGGCTTCCCACAAGGACAGACTTCAGTTTTATCCATACATGCTAAACCCTTTCAAAGTGCTTTTACATATGAGCCTCGCATTTTGTTTTAGACTTACAGATAGCGGTTAAATGGATTTTTCAGAATTTCTGCACATTTAGACCCAAATTTAATCTCTCTCGAAACAAGACGGAAAACATTCTTGGCTAACTGTCAGTATAGCCTGTTTAAAGGATCAAGTTGAGTAAAAAGTAAATTGAACTGTCTAATGAAGCTGAATGGAGGTCATTTGTAAACTCTGTTAACTATGGCCTTGCTGCCAACTTTAGCAGCACATTCAAAGTTTGATTGCCTCGCACAATCGTTACTTCAATTGTCTCGCCAGGCAAAGTGTATTCCTCCAGAAAAGTTGAAAGATCATCTATTCCCCGTATTCTCGTGCCATTTATCGCGATTATTATGTCGCCGCCAATTGCCACAGATTCGCCAGCAACTGAAACAATACGGGAACCGCCACGTAAGCCTGCTTCGGCCGCTGGACCCGCATTGGCAACTTGGGCGATCAGCCAGCCGTATGTCACGTTAACGCCCATTGCTTTGGCTATTTCATACGTCATATCTGTTCCTGAAGCACCTATCCATGAATGATTGTTATAAGAGCCGTTCTTAACCAGAGAATCAAGTTCGCGCAGTACCGTGCTTGAGGGAATAGCAAAACCTAAGCCTTCAGAATCACTTAGAATTGCTGTGGTTATGCCGATTACTTGGCCTTGATAGTTCAAAAGCGGCCCGCCAGAGTTGCCTGGGTTTATGGGTGCGGTCATCTGTATTACGTTTGCTATTGGATAGCCACCGGACATTTCTTCAGTAATTGTTCTACCCAAAGCGCTGACTATGCCGGTAGTCATTGAGCCCGCTAAACCGTAGGGGCTGCCGACGGCTATTACTGGGTCGCCAACGTTTAATGATGCAGAACTGACTATTTCTAGGGGTTTGCATTCGCTTTCTGGCTCGTTTGTCCTAAGCACTGCGAGGTCAGCGTAGGGGTCAGAGCCGATGACTGTAGCGTCATAGGCGTTGCCGTTTATGAAAGTTACAGTGATGTTAACTGCATCTTGAACCACATGATAGTTTGTGATAACGATTATCTGCCCTGAATGATTGTAGATGAAGCCTGAGCCTTGAACCTGCGAGTAATAGGGACGGAGAAAAATGTCATATTGCATCAGCAAGCCGCGAATTACGACAACCGAGTCTCTAACTTCTTGGTAAAGTTGTGCAAGCGATGCGTTCTCGCCGAGTATAAAGACGTTATCACCTGATGTTGCGCTTGGTGTCCCTTGAGAAGCAATGAGCTGCCTTTGAAGCGTAGAAACCTGATTTTGCAGATCACTTATGCGCTGTGTCAGAGACAGGTTACTTAACGCGGCGCCCATTAAACCTCCTGCTAAAAGGCTGCACAGTAGAACAGCCACAACGAACCTAGTGGAATATTGATGGATTTCAGTTTTCTGTTCAGTCTCCATCATCGTCACCTTGATATCGCAGTTTTTTCTTACAAGAGGGACATACAGCGTCGTCAGCTTGGATTTTGCCGCCGCAGAAGGGGCACATAAGCTTCTTTTTCACCAAATGCAGTCCCTGTTTCTCTTTTGTTATTTTTCCATCGTTCAAAAAGAGTAACCGCTCCGTTTGAGAAGCCACATGGCTATCATGAGTAACCATTATTATGGTGGTCCCTTGATTAATGTTGAGGTTAGCAAGTAGCCGTACAATTTCATATTTGTTTTTAGCATCCAAATTTCCTGTAGGCTCGTCAGCAAGAATCAAAGCAGGATTATTCGCCAGCGCTCTTGCAATTGCCACTCGCTGCTGCTCGCCAGCGCTAAGACGCTGAGGCCTATGCTCTTCCCTTCCAGAGAGACCGACCATCGACAAGAGTTCGCTGGCTAGCTGTCTACGCTCAGCTTTAGACAATTTTCGGCTTTCCATGGGTAATTCCACATTCTCCCGTGCATTCAGATAAGGCAGCAAATTAAAAGTTTGGAAAACGAACCCGATCTTGCTACCGCGTATTTTGTATAGCTCTTTTTCAGGCAAACTTGCAATATCAACCCCGTCCAGCAGAACCCTTCCTGCAGTTGGCTTGTCAAGGCAGCCCAAGATGTTCAACAGTGTGGTCTTGCCTGAGCCAGACGGCCCCATTATCGCAACAAACTCGCCTTTATTCACTTGAAGATTCACGTTGCAAAGGGCTTGCACGTTGCGCTTGCCAAGCAAGTAAGTTTTTGATAAATTTTCAAGTTTCAATACTGCCTCATTCATATCTCATTGCCTCCGCTGGTTTTGTTCTCGCTGCACGCCACGCGGGATACAAACTACCCAACGCGCCTAGAAGCGCAGCCACGCCAAGCGCCATCAGTACCAATTCAGGAGTCAAAGCTATAGCGGCTGTTCTAGTGGACACCGATGTTGCGACAGCGCCGCGACCGAGGTTAACCTGCTGTGTTAAGGTGGGCAGCAATAGCCCGGAGAGAGTTGGCGCAGCAAAACTAGCTACCACGATTCCAACTAAGCCTGCCACCAGACTTAACAGTACACCTTCAAGCATAAACTGGGTCATCACGGTCCAGTTACTGAAGCCTAATGCTTTAAGCGTGCCAATCTCGCGTGTTCTTTCACGCACAGTGTACAGCATCACGAACAGAACAATCAAACTTGCCGCTGCAACAGCCACGATTGTAACTTGAATTGCGGTGCCTTGTGTTTGCGCGAGAGTTGCCTCGGCATTAGCTAAAGCTGTCTCGTAATTTGTTCGCATAGTCTCAAGCTGCTGTAGGCGCTGTTGGCTTGTGATCACGGTGAGCTCTGGATGTAATTCGCTTATAGCGCTTGCAACGTCATTTACAACATCGCTGGATTCAGCGAACACCGTTAAACCCGTTATGTATCCAACATTATTGGTTAATGATTGCGCGTCAGACAGGTTCATGTATAATGTCAACTGGTCTTCAACGCTTGTGGAGCCGTGAATGCCGACAACCAGAAAGGTTTGCCCCAGAAGCTCAATTGTATCGCCAACTCCAGCTTCGAAAAACGCCGAGTTATTAGCGCTTATGAGAACGACTCCGCTGTCTCCTGCTTGCAGATTTCGCCCGGCAGTGATGTTCGTTGGCAGAATAGGATAGTCATTAACAGCGGAAGTTAAGGGAACACCTTCGATTATGTAATCCACGATAAGCCGTGTGAAATTTCGCCCGAACATTTCTATCGTTTGGTTAGTTCCCTGCGAAACCGTTAACGTTGGCACAACCGCGGCAACTCCCTCAATTGAGCTAATGTCATAATATAGGCTTTCATTCATTGGAGTTGTTCCGCGGCTACTGAATTGGCCGCCGCCAAATTGGCCGGGAATGTTGCCTCCTCCAAATGGACCAGACCCAGGGTAGCCGCCAGTGCTAGGAGGTTGAGGCATAGTGCCCATACCGCCAGAGCTGGGCGGCGCAAAACCAAACCCTTCAAAGCTGGGGGTCAACGTGCACTCTATTTGTGTCAATGTCTGGTTAATTGTTGCTTCTGTCTGAGTGATAACGTTGCTAAGATTCTGAGTTAAAGCCGAGGTAGATTCTTGATTAGCGGTTACACCTGCTGGAATTGAAACCATAATTGCCATGCAAAAACTCAAGGCAATAATCACTAACAAAGCGCGGATTTTGCGCCGCGAGATGTTTCGGACAGCTCTTGATAGGACGCCCAACTAGTTCACCCGGTAAGCTATTTCAGAAAAAAGCAACCAAAAAGAGGGATGTTAAAAAACGGTAAGGGGAGCGCTGCTTTGCTTGACGCTATAGGCTTCGCCCGTAATTCTGGATTTATCTGTGTCAGTTAACCAGCCCCCTTTTTGGTTGCTGAAAGTTGTTGTAAAAATAGAGCATTAAACTGTTTTTCAGAATCATTCCCTAATCTCTACAGAATTTTACAACCTTCAATAATATAGCGCGTAAATAAATTTTGAAACAAATTTGGAAAAATCATTAAATAACTATTCGCAGCATTTTTTAATGCTGTAGATGCAGCGGATAAGACTGCAAAAAGCAACAAGCAAATCCCCACACCCAATGTCCCCTTGCTTGTTGATGACCATAATATTTAGGCGGTAGCCACCTTGGAGCCTCCGAAAGAAAAGAAAAGGACACTTTCGCTACTTCTCGTAGTAGTGATTGCAGTGGCAAGCCTCACTGCAGGCGGGCTTATCGGCTATTGGACGGGCAGCACAGCCGCTTCGAATAAAATTGATAAATTACAAAAGCAGTTGGCAACAATTCAGGAGCAAATCGATGATCTCCAAGCGAAGGCAGAAGTAGCCGGTCAAAATCAGAGCAGCATTTTGCAAACAATTGATGCTCTGCAAAGCAGACTTTCCGAGATCCACAGCCAAATCAGTAGTCTCCAAGCAATCAATGTAACCAGCCAAAGAATCGATGAAATTATGCAAGAAGTTACTGAGCTTAGAAGTCAGCTCTTATCGCTTCAAGCGCAAATTAACAGCATCGAGCCGGCAACGAACGTAATTTACATGTTAGGCGAGAACGTTTCACTTTCCCAACTTTTCGAGCGAGTGCGAGAATCAGTTGTTGTGGTTAAAGGATTAAGACGCACCGTTGTTTGGTACGGCATCGTTTACTCGCAAGTTCAGGGTTCAGGATTTGTCTACAACTATTCAGGGCAGTTGGTGGTCTTAACAAATAATCACGTAATTGAGAACGCAGTAAACATAACAGTAACATTTACCAATGGAAAAGTGTATTCAGCATCAGTTAAAGGCTCCAACCCAAGCAATGATTTCGCGGTGCTTATAACAAGTGCGCCGCAAAGCGAATTGAAACCTCTCACCATGGTCAGTTCGTCAATACTTAGAGTAGGAGACCCCGTTGTGGTGGTCGGCACACCTTATGGCTTGGAGGGTTCAATGAGCAACGGCATAGTAAGCGCCCTAAACCGCACCATAACCACAGAAAGCTCGACTTTGACTAATATTATACAAACAACAGCGCCATTGAACCCAGGCAACTCTGGCGGGCCGCTTCTGAACTATCAAGGCCAAGTAATCGGCATGGCGACGGCAATAGTTGAAGATTCACAGGGCATCGGCTTTGCAATACCTTCAGACACAATTTTGCAAGAGCTAGCGAAAATCATGAGTTAAACTTGCGGCAACAGATTACCTTCAGAGGTAACGATTTCATCAGATTACAAGCATGTAAAAAGCCCGTTTTCCAGAGCCTATTGCAAACTGATAGCCTATAAACTATATTTACTGCTTGCTACAGTCAGTTTGACCAAAAACGGCTCGCTACAGGGGATGAGTTTAGGTGTCTGCTAATGCATGCAGCTTGAAATACATACTGGGCTGGCTTATAGCAGGCACCCGTGGTGGCGTAACTCGTGCCAAGATAATTCAGGTGCTACGGGAAGCACCGCAGAACGCAAACCAATTAGCCTCTCTTCTGGCGCTGGATTATCGAACGATAAGGCATCACTTGAAGGTTCTACAGAAAAACAGACTTATAACCACTGCAGGGGAAGGTTACGGCACCACTTACTTTCTTTCTCCGCTCCTAGAGGAAAATTACGCTGTGTTTGAGGAGATATTGAACAGAATTTGGAAAAAGGAAAAAAGGGAGTAATGTAGATGAAAACGTGTATGAATGATAAAGTAAAATTTGGTTTAACTATTGTTCTGATAGCCATGGTGGGTCTTCTTGCGGCAGCCTGGGCTATTACAGTTGAAAAGACAGCGCCCTTACTGGAACCCAGGCCGTTTACACCGCCATATCCAAATAGCTTTAGTTTTAGAGGAGACCTGGAGATTTTTTACATAGCCAAAACAGTTATCTCTTCAGTAAACTTGACGCTTGTAATCATCTTGCTAGGAACCTACGTTAATTTATACAGAAAGACGAAATCGGAGTTTGTTATTGGATTAATAGTGTTTGCGCTGGTTTTATTGCTCTACACAGTTGTTTCTAACCCTATCGTAATATACCTCGCAGGCTTCCGACCGTTTGGACTTGGGCCATTCGCAATGCTGCCCGACATGTTCGCATTGCTGGCACTGGGGGTATTACTCTATCTAACTTTGAAGTACTAAAAGCGACTATTAAGCTCATAAAAAAAGTTAGCGCTTAAATTAACACGTGGAAATGAAACAATTTTAAATCTAAAAGGCCTAAAAATAAACAGCGAGGAAACTGTTATGAGCGAGAATAATGTTTTGGTGTCGATAACGGCAAGCCGAGAGAAGGACGAAATCGTTTACCGTGTCGAATGCGCCAGCAACCTAACAGAAGAAGAATTTGAGTATTACTTGAGCGAGATAATCAAGGGTTTATGCAAGTGGAAAAAGTCCGTTTGCGAAGACAGTATTAGAAACTTTAGCGGTAAAATCAAATTAAAGAAAAAATAAAGACATACAGGCCTAATGCTGGCAATTGAGAATAAAGCCCGAAGACGCGAAAATCGCCTAACCCTATTAACGGAGTAAAAACAGGAATGAAGCGAACCGCCGTTTTATCTATAGTGCTTATACTGCTGATCTTAGCGGCGCTATTCTTTGTTTCACACTCCATATCAAGCAATAACAAAGCGGTGCCCACGGACTTTTATGTTGGGGTTACCTTTTGCGGCAACACTACCGCGGAAGCTAAATTGTTAATCGACAAGGTAAAGGGTTACACGAACCTTTTTGTTCTGCAATCATGGCCTATAAGCAACAACGAAACCGCTACAACTGAAATCTGCGACTACGCCGTGGCAGCGGGGCTGAATATCATTGTTAATTTAGGCATTAATTGGAGCTACAGCAGAGTTTGGACCTGGCAGTTTCCTTGGCTAGAAGCAGCCAAACAACGATACGGCGAACGATTTCTAGGCGCATATTACGATGACGAGCCAGCGGGAAATCAGCTTGACTACAACTGGTTCAATTTCTTCCTCAATTATTCAAACTACTTTAAGGGAAGACCGCATGTTTCGCTTTTGCATGAGATTTTCTCGGATTTAGAAGATAAAATGGCGAATGTAACCATGCATGAGCCAAAGGACTATGACACGGAAGCAGCATGGTTTCAAATGCTGTTCGAGCATAATGACGGCTTGAACTCTTTGAAGAAAGCAGGAATTAAGACGTTCACCTCGGATTACGTGCTCTACTGGTTTGATTACTTAGGCGGATACAACGTTATCCTTGCCCAGTTCGGCTGGAACAACAGTTACATGCAGGACATAGCGCTTGTCAGAGGCGCCGCGCATATGCAGAACAAATCTTGGGGCGCAATAATCACTTGGAAATATACAGAGCCGCCTTACTTGGACAGCGGCGAAGAGATCTTTAAGCAGATGCTTACGGCTTACGAAGCGGGCGCCGAGTATGTGGTGATATTCAATTACCCGCAGATAGAAGGCAACCCTTACGGAGCACTTAAAAGCGAACATTTTGAGGCTCTGGAGAAATTATGGACTGAAGTAACGAAAAAACCCAGAAACCCAAATTCAGGGCATGCAGACGCGGTGCTTGTTTTGCCGAGAAACTACGGGTGGGGAATGCGCCATCCAGAAGATTGGATTTGGGGCTTCTGGGGACCCGACGCCAAGTCGTCATTGATATGGGAAAACTCGCGTAAACTCCTTGCGCAGTATAGCACACGCTTAGACATAGTCTATGAGGACCCTGCGTTTACTGTGGAAGGCAAGTATCCACTAATTTATTATTGGAACCAGACAATAAATTAAAGGGTAATTTATGTTGCTTTTTGTGTTCTCTGCATAAAACACTTTCTAACAAAGCGTGAAAATGCAGCATGACAGCGTTATTCTTTACTCAATAGGTAGGGCCCATCCGTGAGTTTCTGCACGCCATCTTTGCATAGCAGCACTGTGTCTTCTATACGGATTCCACCATAGCCAACAATGTAGATGCCAGGCTCCACCGTGAAAACGTTGCCATCCGTCAGCACTTCTTTGCTGTAAGGGCCCAAAACAGGCGGCTCATGCACTTCTAAGCCTACACCGTGCCCAAGATTATGCACGAAGTGGTCGCCGTAGCCAGCCTCTGCAATTATGTTCCTCGCTGCTGCATCCACAGCCCTTGCTTTAACGTTCAGCTTTACAGCTTCAAGCGCTTTATCCTGCGCTCTCTTCGCCGTATCGTAAAGCTTCTTCTGCTTGTCTGTTGGTTTCCCCGCCACCAAAGTGCGCGTCATGTCAGAGTGATAGTGCTTGTAGGTAGCGCCAATGTCCACAACCACTAAATCGCCGTTGCGAATTTCTCTATCAGAGCATCCGCCATGCGGGAATGCAGAATACAAGCCGGAAGCCACTATCGTCTCGAACGCCGTGCCGTAAGAGCCCTTCTTTCGCATGGCATATTCGATTTCAGCCGCCACCTCATACTCCTTCATGCCGGCAGCCAATGTCTCGTAAGCCACCTGCATGCCTTCGCTTGTCAGCGCCGCTGCTTTGCGCATAAGCTCGATTTCCTGTGCATCTTTTACTTTGCGAAGAGCAGAAACAATGTTGCCTTGAACTTTAAGTCTTGTTGTGCTCCTCACTTTTTTGGTGAGCGCTCGCCAACTGTCTATGCTGGCGGCGTCTAAGGCGAGAGTTTTAATTTTAAGCGCCTTAACCTGCGCGGCGATGCCCTCCAGCAAGTCGCCACTGCGCTTTACCAATACTACTGCGAAGGCTTTTCCTTCAGCTTTCGCTTGCTCATAGTTAACGTTATAAACGTAAAGTGTAGGCTCGCCCTCTTTGGATATCAGCAAAGCGCTTGCGCCAGAAAAACCCGTAAAGTAAATCAGGTTAGCTTGGTTAAAAATTAGGAAGCCATCAAATTTTCCATCCTTAAAGGCTGCTTGCTTTAAAGAAGCAATTCTGTCCAAGAATATCCGCCTGAGAGAGATTAAGCTGCCGCTAGCTTTAATGGTTTCGCTTACCCGCCAGTGACGACCGGCATCAAAACGACGCGGTCGCCATCGTTAAGTTTGGTTTCTATCCCCTCAAGTTGATTAAGCAATAAGCCATTGACTGATAATATATGATGCGGTTTTAAATCAAGGCCTTTAGGTTCATAAACAGCCTTCTTGAAGGGTTCGCCGTACTTTTCAGCAAGCAAAGTCAGCAGGTCACGTACTGAGGCGCCGCTTTTTAGTTCAATCTGCTCTGCTTGTTTTAAGCCTAATGTTTGTTTAATGCTGCCTAAATAGTCAACGGTCACTTTCACAGGTAACCCTCCGAATACTCTGAATATTACATGCGCCCAAGATATTATATAATTGTTTCTTAACCAGAACAAAGCTTCGCAACATGCATTTTAGCTTAAAAAATGTTTACACTGAAATTAATTTTGATGTGATTATACATTGGTTTCCAGCACAGGAAGCCATTAGATTAATATACCCTCTATTGAAGCATATACGCCTATAACACTATGGAGAAACGAATTAAATGTTCGCTTACGCAGGAAAAATTTTGCGTGTTGATCTAACTACGGGCAAAGTTTCTACGGAACCATTAAGCGAAGAGTTGGCAAAGAACTACATTGGCGGCATAGGACTCGGCATCCGCTTATTAATGGACAACTCGAAGCCTGGCACTGATCCGTTCAGCCCAGATAACCCGCTTATTTACCTCACAGGCCCGCTCAGCGGCACGATGGGCCCCACAGCAGGAAACGGCTACGCAGTTGTTTCAAAATCACCTGCAACCGGCGGTGTCGGCGAAGCGAAAGCGCACGGCTTCTTCGGTGCCGAACTCAAACGGGCAGGATATGACGCTGTTATTATAACTGGCAAGGCAGATAAGCTGTCTTATCTATGGATTGACGACGACAAAGTTGAACTGAGAAACGCTGAACACTTGAGGGGAAAGTCGCCCTATCAAACGGACGTGGCAATTAAAGAGGAACTCGGAGACTATTACATTCGAGTGTCCGCAATCGGCGAAGCCGGCGAGAAACTGAGCCGCATCGCTTGCATAATAAACGATGAATTCCGCGCCATCGGAAGAACAGGCTTGGGCGCCGTCATGGGCTCAAAAAACCTGAAAGCCGTGGCTGTCCGAGGAACCCACGATGTCAACGTAGCCAACTTGGAAGGCTTCAAGGAATTCGTAAAGATGATACATGAACGCATGAAAGGCCCAGCCACGAAGAAGTACAAGACGCTTGGAACGCCGGAGAACGTCTTGGTTTTGAATTCGCTGTCGGCTTTGGCGACAAGAAACTTTACTAACGCCCAATTTGAAGGCGCTGAAAAAGTAAGCGGCGAATACTTGAATGAGCATTACGTTAAAAAGATTGTGGGCTGTGCAACTTGCGGCATGCGTTGCGACCATATCGCTGCGGTGTCAGAAGGACCCTACAAAGGCGCAATTTCAAGATTAGAGTTCGAGTGTTTATGGTCTATGGGCCCCTTGTGCGGTATTGACCGGCTTGATGCAATAATAGAGGCTATGAAGATTGTGAACGAGTACGGCATGGACGGCATATCCATAGGCGTAGTCGTCGCTTTTGCCATGGACTGCTACGAGCATGGCATATTAACAAAGGAGCAGACAGAAGGAATAGACCTGCGCTTCGGAAATGCTGAAGCACTAATTGCAATTATCCATAAAATAGGCAAACGCGAGGGATGGCTTGGCAATGCGCTCGCCGAAGGTGTCGCCAGAGCCGCTGAGATAATCGGCGGAGACGCCTACAAATACGCTTGTCACATTAAAGGCTTGGAGTTACCAGGCTACGACCTGCGAACGTTGAAGACAGCAGCGCTTGGTTTCAGTGTCTCGTTCCGCGGTGCTTGCCACCTTAGAAACGGAGCCTATGCACCTGACGTGAAGGGTAAAGTGAACCGCTTCAAGATTGAGAAGGGCAGGGGCAAAATGATTGTGGGTGACGGTAACCTATACAACATTATTGATTCGCTAATAGTTTGCAAGTTCTCAAGAGGCACATACTACGACGGCTTGAAAGATTTGGCGAACTATTACACTTTAGCCACGGGCATTCCAATGACTGCGGAGGAACTGGATAAAGCTGGTGAAAGAATAGAAAACCTCGCAAGACTCTTTAACATCCGCGAAGGAAAAGGCACAAGAAAATACGATACCTTACCATGGAAGATAATGAACGTACCCGTACCCGACGAGGGACCTGCCAAAGGCGCTGTTGTCAGCGAAGAAGAATTCCAACTGGGATTAGACGACTACTATGAGGCAAGAGGCTGGACTAAAGACGGCGTACCAACCATTGAAAAGCTTAACGCGCTTGGCCTTGGCGAATACGCCTACATAGTGCAAGGAGGCAAAGCTTAATGGTGAGACCACAAGACAGAAAATTCGTCAGCGCAGACCCAGAAAAATGCATAGGCTGCACAGTCTGCGAATACGCATGCTCAATGACAAAGGAGAAAACATATAACCCGACGAAGGCAAGAATACGCGCCCTGCGTCTTGGCCCACTTGTAAACTTGGCCATAACTTGCAGGCACTGCGAAGACCCAGCATGCGTCGCCGCTTGCCCACGAAACGCACTGTCCCAAGAAGAAAACACAGGAATAATAATAGTCGACGAGGAAGCATGCGACGGCTGCGCTTGGTGCATTAGCGCCTGCCAATTTGGCGCCATGATGATGCACCCGGAGAAAAAAGTTGTGTTTACTTGCGATAGTTGCAAAAATGAGCCTGACGGCCCGCAATGCGTAAAGTGGTGTCCTGAAGAAGCCTTAACATTTGTTACGAGCGATGTGTTGGCGCAGAAGGCAAGGATCAGCGCTGTGAAGAATCTATTCCAAGAAGCAAAAGAGAAGAAAGCAGAAAGCAAATAACAATAGCTGCCGATGGTCTTTAGGCTACAACGACCATTGGCGCATCCATTTTTTATTTACTCAATAATTGTTTTTCTTTTCAATTGGCCCATTCGGCGCAGTGACTATTCACTGGTCGTTTCGTCGTATTCTACTTTGACTGTGTTGTTTGCTATTTCGATTTTACGCAGTTTATCAAAAAAGATTTCAGTTTCCTGCTTGGTTATAACTGGAAAACCATAATGTTTGCTTTTGTAGCATAAGTTGCCATGGGTCGCGGTTCTTTGCTTTACAAAAGCCATATGCCTTCGCAATCGCTCTTCTATCTGCTGATTTGCAAAATCAACTACGCTGCGAAAGCGGTTAAAGATATGCGGCTTGAAGTTGGAGTCAATTTCAAAGCCCACGCTATTTCTTCCCGCCGCCATAGCCGCAACCATCGTAGTCCCCGTGCCCAAAAACGGGTCCAAAACCGTGTCGCCCTTTATGGAATACATGTTTATCAGCCGATAGGGCAGCTCAAATGGGAACGCGCCGCTTCTGTCCCGAATCGCCTTGTCAATATTGTTCTGTTTGACGCCCTTCAGATCAGCCCAGACATCAGAGAACCATTCGTTTCGCTCTTCCCAAAAGAAGGCACTTTCCCTGCGCCTACGCCTTTCATCTGGAGCGCTGAACTTCCGCGGCTTGCCCTTTCGAAGGATTAGAATGAATTCATGCTCCAGCGTAACATAAGCGCCAGCAGGAAGCATACCTGAACCCATAAACTTGTTCGGCGCATTCGTCTGCTTCCTCCAAAGAATCTCAGGCAACGGATTAAAGCCCAGATTTACGCAATAATTTAGAATGCGCGAATGGTTAGGATACAGATTAAATTCGCCGCCAACGCGTCGGGCAGCGTCGCCTATGTTGATGCATGCAAAACCGCCGTTTTTCAGCACGCGATAAACTTGTGACCAAACCTTGTCAAGTTCCTTATGCATCAACTCAAAAGCGCCTTGCCCATCTCCATTTTGAAGCAGTTTGTTAATCGCTGGGTTCTGCTTAGAGAAAATGTCATCCCACATAGCGATCAGGGGATAAGGCGGAGAAGTAACCACCAAATCCACCGATTCGCTAGGAATATCAGCCATGTCCTGCGCGCTCTTAAACAACAAATTGTGCAAGGTCAACACAGTGCATTCCTACTAACATTCACTGAGTTCAAATATAAATTCGCCATCATCTTTTTCACAGGCTAATGCTCACAAAAAACAGAAAAGTACCAGCATTTCTCATAATCCTATTTGGCGGCTATTAGCCAATCAATGCAGAAAACAATAGGAGGGGGTATTCTGAGCGTTGTGTTTTTCAAGCAATGTGCGGTAGGCTCCTTATTTATTAGCGGATGTGGGCTGGAAACAGAAAAAGTATAAGAGTGTGCGTGTTTTTTCTATTGCGAAGTTGGAAGCGATAAGCATGAATGTACCTAAAGAAGTTACCACGTACTGTCCGAAGTGCAAGGCGCATCAGGTTCATTCGGTTAGTCTTTACAAGGCTGGAAAGCGTCGTGCATTAGCTAAGGGTGAACGTCATCACAAACGTGAAAAGAAAGGATATGGTGGGCAAAAGTATCCGCTGCAGCATGAATTTGCTAAAACTACGAAAAAGCAGACTTTGAGGCTGAAATGCAAAAAGTGCGGTTACATGCGCCATAAAGATGGCATACGCTTGAGGAAGCTTGCTATAGTGTAGGGGGAAGCCTTGTGACAGAATGGGACAAACTTATTCCGAAGCCTAAAAGCCGCTTTCTGCGCATTAAATGTTTGAAATGTGGAAATGAACAGTTGGTCTTTAGTAACGCTACTAGCAAGGTTGTTTGCAACGTGTGCGCTGAAGTGCTTGCGGAGCCAACGGGTGGTAAAGTAAAAATAAAAGGCGAGTTACAGTCAATATTTGAATAAAGGTAGAAAATTTAATGGCGGAACGCAAACCTGAGTGGCCTGAAGTTGGAGATTTAGTAATCGCCACTATAGAAACTGTTACTGATTATGGAGCGTACGCCAAACTTGATGAGTACGGCAAGCGCGGTTTGCTTCATGTTTCTGAAATTAGTAGTAGCTGGATAAGGAATATTCGGGATTTTGTTAGAGAAGGACAAAAAGTTGTTCTGAAAGTTTTGCGTGTAGACATGGAGAAAGGACATATCGATTTGTCGCTTAGGCGGGTGACAAAGCGCGAAAGAATTGAAAAGATCAAAATGTGGAAGCAAAGCAGAAAGGCGGAGTCCCTGCTTCGGGATGTTGCTGAAAAACTGGGGTTGCCCGTTGAAGAAGTTTACGCGAAGGCGGCAGCGCTTGTAGAAGAAAAGTATGGTTTGTATGAAAGCTTTGAAAAGACGATTACTGAAGGCCCAGAAGTTTTGATGAAAATAGGTGTTCCTGAAAATTTCGCGAGAGCTTTTGCTGAGGTTGCGGAAGAGCGTATACATGTCAAGATGGTTAAGGTTAAGGGTGTTCTTGAAGTCCGCTGCATGAAGCCCAATGGCGTTAAGATAATCAAGAATGCTTTTCTTAACGCGTTGAAAACTGAAAAAGTGAAGGGCGCAAGCGTGAATTTCTTTGTGATTGCTGCTCCAAAATATGCCATTGAGGTGATGGCGGAGAATTATAAGCGTGCAGAAGAAATTCTGCAGAAGATTGCGCAGAACATTGTGTCGAACATCGTTAAGGCTGGTGGCCAAGGCGTTTTTAGAAGGGAAAAGTAATGGTTTGGCTGCTAAGGAAATGCGAGCGCTGCATGAGGTATACTTTAAAGAAGGATGCATGCTCATACTGCGGCGGCGCGGTTAGGATTCCTCATCCGCCAAAGTTTTCTCCTGATGACAAGTATCTAAAGTATAGAATGGTTTTGAAAGAGCAGGAGCAGTTGACGAAATGAAAGAAACTTACATCAAAGAGCTTAGGCAAATTAATCCTTCTAACGCGGTTTTGGTTGAAGGCTTTCCCGGTTTAGGGCTTGTGGGCAAAATTGCCATTCGCTACTTGATCAAGCAGTTGAAAGCGCAGAGATTTGCACATCTTTATTCGCCGCATTTCCCTTATTTTGTGCTTGTGAATAAGAAGGGCAGTGTTCGGCTTCTGCGCGGCACTTTTTATTTCTGGAAAAACGAAAGCGGAGGAAATGATTTAATTCTTTTTACTGGCGATAGCCAATCTCAAACGATTGAGGGGCAATATGAGATTGCTGGCAAGATGCTTGATTTCGCTCAAAAGCACGGTGTGAAGACCATTGTAACCATTGGCGGTTACCGCATGGAGACAAAGGGTAAACCTAAGGTTTTTGCAGCCGCCACTTCAGAGGAACTTTTAGGTAAGGCGTTACGTGCAGGCGCCATTGTTAGTGCTTCGGGAAGCCCTATTGTGGGCACAGCAGGGTTGATATTGGGGTTAGCGCGGTTTCGGAAGATTGAAGCACTTTGCCTTTTAGGGGAAACGCGTGGTTATTTACCTGATCCTTTGTCTGCAAAAAGCGTTTTAGAAGCGTTAAACGCAATATTTAACTTCAATGTGGATTTGACAGCATTCGACGCGGAAATCGCTAAGGCAGAGAGCATGCTGGCGCGACTGCAGAAGATCGAGGAGAAAAGGGCGTTGCAGGCTGAGGAGATACGCAAAGAAGAAGATAGAAAAACCACGTATATCTCTTAAGCTCTGTTGTTCTTGGCGAAGCATACTTCCTCCATAAATAGCCTGAACAGAAAATGGCAAGTATTATGTGACAGCGCTCAGAAAAAAGGCCACAGCAGCTTAATAATTTCACTAAATTCTTAGTTGAATTTGCACCACAACATCCCTGTTCTCAAAAGGCGATACCCTGACTGCCTTTCTGCGTGTATGACGCGGAACAAATACTAAAACAGTGTTATTCCAATTTCTAATTATGCGGTGTAGTCTCTGCCTTTTGGTTTTGTGTCTGGAGGTTTCGCCTCGGGGATCTGCGGCAGCGGAATCGGCGGCGGAATATTCAGCGTCCTTGAAATAAGCACTGACTCAATAAACACAACATTTGAAATAGACTGCACAATAAGCTGTGGCGGCGGCTTCTTCGCCTCATGATCCTTAAGCGCTTGCTCAATTTCGCCCTTGTCGCCCACAACGTAGGCGCTTCCTTTCAGGCTTATCTGAGCTATTGACGGGTTATAATTTATTGCTAAAATAAACGGGACTTCAAGGTTGCCATCCGCCGTTTTCTGCATACCTACAATGTTGATGTTCGTGCCTATCTGTATGGGCGGAAACGGTTTTTTAATATCCCAGAAGCGCTCCGCAGAAATGCTCGTTATAACTACGTTAACTCTAAGCATATGAACCACAAAGAGTATGTGTAAACGGAGAATTTAAAACTGATTGCTATTATGCCTTCTTATACCTCGTAAAGCCACAGTGTCCACAGGTATAACGGTCATGATGGTCAGCCATGAAGTAGCCTGGACCACAGCGCTCGCATGTCGGCCGCAACCTCGTAACTTTTTCGCCCTCTATCTTATACAAGGCATGAACGCCCTTCTCGTCTTTCTGCTTCTTCTCTGCCTTAGGCGCTGGCGCTGCTTTCGCAGCCTTCTGCGGCTTCGCCTCTTCTGCCGCTGCGGGCTCTTTCTTTTCAGCTGCTTTCTTGGACATTTTACTTTGCTACCTCTTCTTTCTTTTCTTCTGGAGGACTGTTACGTTTTCTTATGTACTCGGGCTCAATAAGTTTTGCCTGAGCCAAAGTTTCATAAGCGTTCGCAACACCCACAGTAGTATTTGTTCCAGTTAACGTCTCCATTTTCTTGATGAAAACAAGCTCTTCACTTATCTTTAATTCAGCAGCTATAGCCCGTTTAACTTCCAATCGGGCTGGCGTTTTACCTTTAGGCGCATGCTCCACTTTGAAACGAACTTCCTTCCGCTTCAGAAGAGGATTCGCCTTCACTGATACAATCTTGACTTCCATCGCAGCATCACTTGTTTAAAGCAGAGAGTTTCATACTTTTACTTCTTATTTAGCTTTTCGAACAGTTTTCATCACTTTCAGAATCTCAGCTGCTTCCGCCTTTTTCTCGGCAGTAACTTTAACAGCCACTACGCCTTCGCGTGGCTGCCCATAGACAACCAACGAGCCATTTGGCGCGTACAAAACGGCTATCAGCGTAAGCAAATCCTCCTCGCCGTCAACAATTATCTGCGTGGATTCGCCGCTCTCCAAAGCTGACCGCACAGCCGCTATTGCTTCTTCAGTTATTGTCCCCGGCGGATTTTTAACATGGAGCAGCTTAGCCGCAAATATTCTTGGCTTTATCTTTTTTCGCATACTTTTGTTATCAGTAATCAAAAGCTGCGGCGCCATCCCATGCTCATGGAGATTACGGGAAACCGCGTCTCCAACAGCCACTAGCACAGGCGGCCTTTCCATATCCAAAATTTCCCTCAGCTTGCTACTGGTTTCATCAAATGAGCCGCGGATTAAAGTGCCAAAAGGCTCCTTAAGCTTTGTACGTAGTTCTGGAGTGATATTATAGGCAATAGCCATTTTCAACCCTTCAGATGCGGAGGGAACTTTGTCCTCAAATACACGCGCTTATGCAGACAGCGGCTTGCTTTTTTATCTGATTTTTAGGGCGTAACGTCCTTTTTCTTTTATGCTCATGGCCTTTGCAATAACCGAGTTTTCCGGCTCAAACATGATAACTATGCCGCTGAAGTCTTCGCTGAGACTTGTCGACTTGCACTTTGGGCACACGTTTTCTTTAGTGATGAAGTGACAGTTTGTGCAGGCTTTCTCATTCATCTCATTGTCGCTCCTGTTCTGCTTTGTTTTCCGCCGTTTTCTTCTCTACGGCTTCTTTCGTTTGCGAAGCCTCAAGCTTAATCCATTCCAACTTGCCCAGAAACGGTTGCCGAGCGGTGACGCCAATTTTGCCGGAGCTCCCAGCTCTGCCAAGCGAAACAGCCGTTATCCTGACGCGCACCTGGTCTCCGCTCATCAGTTTCTTTTTAGTTTCCTTTCCTAGTAAAACGCCCTGTTTCTCGTCATAGGACATGTAGTCATCCATGAGTTGCGAAACATGAAGCAGCGCATCTACTGGGCCTATGCGCACAAAAGCGCCAAAATCCGCGATTTCCACTACGTCGCCTTCAACTATTTCCTGAAGGACAGGATAGAAAGTTAACAGCGAGAAGGTTACTTTATGATAGGTTGCGCCGTCTCCAGGAATTATCTTTCCTATTGGGCTTACGTCGACTTTTGTCACGGCTATCACGTAGCCTAATTCTTCGTCCACAACTCCTTCATATTTAGCCTTAACTTGGTCGTGGCCTACCTTCCCGAGGGGGTTGCCGAAGGTTTCAGGCGGAATGCGAATAGTATCCTGCAATGTTATGAGTTTAAACATTTTTTAGATCATTCCGTCAATTTCGAGACGCGATTTTTGTCTCACATAAATCACTGGCACATTTATATCTCTTAGCCTCTTCTTAAGTTGCTTGTCATTGGTAAACACTGGAAAACGCCATTCGCGAGCTATTTTAACTATTACGTCGTCTGTAGGCTCAGAATTTGACGCGACGACTTCGACTTGCCTGCATTTTTCAGCAAACTTTAAGGCGTAAAGGGCTTGTTTACGCATTTTAGGCGAACCCTTTTCCGCAAGCGTCTCTAGTTCACGCTTAACCGGCGATAACAAAATCAACTCAAAGTTCCTGTTTAGTAAAAGTTTTAGGTCATTGAAAATATCGATTTTAAATTGAAGCGGAACGAACAACGCGTTTGAATCCAAAATTACTCCCATAGTTTCGCTTGTAAGCTTCATTTAGCCCTGCGCTCCACGAAGCATCAAAACCTTTTGCCCCTTCTAAGTTCTCTTTGCGTAGGCTTTAAACTGTTTGTTTTTGGCATCTGCTGAAGTTATTTAGAAGCAAAAATGTTGCGCGACTTGCTGTTCAGAAGAATACGTATTACTTTTAAATAACCTTTACATAAACTGAGTAGAGCACAAAACTGGTTAGTGAAGGCTGTTGCTGCGTGAGAAATCCTGTGGCGTCATAGTATTCTTGAAGAATAATGCGGTTAAATATCTTCTTCTACATTATGAGGCAGGCCACTGGGATTTTGTAAAGGGAAATGTCGAGCCAAATGAAAGCGAGAAGGACACGGTTATCCGAGAACTTCGTGAAGAAACAGGCATAACTGACGCCAAATTTATTGAGGGCTTCAGGGAAAGAATAGAGTACTTCTACAGAAGGCAAGGCGCAAAAGTACACAAGGAAGTAATCTTCTTTCTTGCGGAAACGCAAACAGAGAAAGTTGAGATATCCCACGAGCACATAGGCTATATTTGGCTAGATTACCAAAGCGCGCTGGAGAAGCTTACTTTCAAAAACGCCAAAATGCTTCTTACAAAAGCGCATGAGCTATTAAAGGCGCGTGGGATAATAAGCACGTAAAGATGCTTATGCGGAATTATTCCCGTGTTATTCCGTATCCGATAAGTCTCCACCGAGCCGCAATCTTCCTGCTTATGGCAACCCGGGCGTTAGGTTGCGCACAGATCGGCCGGCTCAACTTGATTTTTACAATATTGTTTTTGATTGACACGATTTTTCCGATGTTTACAGCAGCGCCTACGTGAAGAAGCAGCGTTTCCTCAGGGTTGATTTTTTCCACTTTCAGAAGTTCTTTAGTTCCCACAGCCCGTTCTAAAATATGCGTCTCTAAAGTTAGCTCGGACAATACTGGCGGTAGTAATCCTACTTTTCCAGCTATATTCCCAGTTAAGCCGTCTGCCTTCGTGTAAGATGGATCGAGCAATGTTCCCACGCCAACTAATCCGCCGCATGTTGCCTCTTTTACTTCTTTTTCGCCCGCGTGCAAGCTGACTACTTCGCTTACCAAGGGAACATAAACAGTTTTGCCCTCTTTTTCCATGCTGACGCCGGGGCGTATCTCTATTTCGTCGCCAACCGCAAACTTTCCCTGGGTTATCGTGCCGCCGATAATGCCGCCCTGCAGTTCTTCAATAGAAGTGCCAGGTTTGTTAACGTCAAAAGAGCGGACGATATACATAAGCGGCGGCTTTGTTTCATCCCGTTTCGGCGTAGG
>JAWCMT010000025.1:22991-23833 GCA_038849555.1 Bathyarchaeia archaeon
CGTTCTCCGCGATTGTTCCTTTAACGAACTCTTTAATCTCCGTATAGCTTTCTCGCGCTCTTTTCTCATCAACAATGTCAATTTTGTTTTGAACGATTATCATGTTCTTTATGCCGATGATCTGAGCCGCCTCTAGGTGCTCGCGCGTCTGCGGCTGAGGACAGGGCTCATCAGCAGCTATCACAAGTAAAGCGCCATCCATTATGGCTGCGCCTGAAAGCATCGTTGCCATTAAAGCTTCATGACCAGGAGCGTCAACAAAACTTGCGGCGCGAACAAAAACTGTTTCTGAAGCACAGTTAGGGCAGACGGGCTTAGTGGAATAATTCTTGGGCGGTTCACATCTTGGGCACTTGTAGATGGGCATGTCTGCGTAGCCTAAACGTATGGTTATACCCCGTTTCAGCTCTTCACTGTGCCTAGACGCCCAGACGCCGGTTAACGCCTGCACCAAAGTGGTTTTCCCATGATCTACATGGCCTATCGTGCCAATGTTAACTTCAGGTTGCTTAGGTAAGGCTTTACTTGCGCTACTCATTTTCCGTCTTATCCACAAATACCTATTGAATTAGGGAAGATTAAATGCTGGAAGTTAATAAGTTTTGAGCACACCCCATAAAAAATCGACGCTTAGCCCCACTGACAAGCCGCTTCATTTTAAGAAACTACTTTGCCAGCGGTTGCCCCGTCAACTGGCAATTTAGGAAGTAGACCTACCCTCTATAGGTTTCTGCAATGAATTTCTAATATGCGCCAAATGTGACGGCGAAGCAGAGAGGGGCGGTTGGCTTATTATGGAATGTTTGGGTTTTTGCATGTTTTTGTGTGTTGTGGGGAAGGTG
>JAWCMT010000026.1:0-7718 GCA_038849555.1 Bathyarchaeia archaeon
ATTACTTATACTGAAGACCCAGCGGCCTGTTGACGCCTCATACGCGTTATAGGTAGTGCCGACAACCGACCATAGATACGCATAAGCTCCGTGATAATTGAATGAGTCGAAGTAGAATAGTTGACCGAACTGTAGCGTTATATTGCCCCAGTTTCTGGTCCACAGTTCTTCGCCGGTGCGCAAGTCTACAGCAACAATTTCGCGTTCGATTCTTGTGGAGCCGTCTGCTTTTTCCACGTTGAAATAGAGTACGCCTCCGATTATTACTGGCCAGCGGCTTCCAAGCGCGCTGGAGCTTAAGAAGAAGCCTTCGTATGCGTCGCCTGTTTCAAAGCCATGGTCGCTCAATTCGCCGCCGACCAAGCCGCCGCCAAGAGGGCTGAAAGCACCTTTTATGAGCGGTTTCGCCCACAGGACATGGGCGGTTTCTGGCGCGTCGTTGTAGGGCGCGTACATGTTAAATGGGGCGTCAACCCAGTTTCCTGCGATTACTGACCATTCTCTGGCCTGTGCATCTACGGGGCGACGCCAGTACTCTGTGGGCAGTGGCACGCCGGGATAACCTGGCAACGCCTCGTCTTGTACTACAAGTTCGACTATATCGCTGTCGCTGGCCTTATACCATACGGGGCCAAAGAACGTGGGGTCGAATGCGGGTCGTGCTGTCCAATTGTATAGTTGCGCTGGGAAATGTGCTTGAAACTTGTAGGTTCCTTTCATGGTAGGCGTGTAGATTATGCCTGTTGAGCCTGTCGCGTCAGTTTTGTATGTCCCTAATGTTTCGGTTGTGCCGTCAGGTTTGGTAACTGTAACGGTCAGCCCGCTCCAACCGTCTGGGTACTCGCGGAGATAGTCTGTGATGCCGAAGATGACTTGTACTGACTGGCCGATGCCTACTGGGTTAGGTGTTACAACGATGTAGGCGTACGTCTTCTTTTCGGGGTATGTTTGTGCAGCAGCTAAGGGTATAGCCAATAGTGTGATAGTCATTGCAGCGATTAGAAGTAAAGCAAACGCAGAGACACTTCTACTTATTGCAAACTGCATTTTTTCCTATTCTCCCTTAATTTGGTGTTATTACGGTTTGAAGCTGTGAACTTATAAATTTTTGCAATTTTCAAGTGCCCCCATTAGGGGACTCGTTAAAATCCTCGGACACAGTTGTTATGCCCATCAGAAAACGAAAACTGGAAGTAATTTGACAGAGGGAAGTTAAACAGAATCAGAGTTGCTTCGGCATTATGTGCCACTCGCAGTATGGGTGGCCTCTCTCAACGCATTTAGTCTTTGTAATCTGCGGCGTTTTATGCACGATTTGCTCGTATACGCCTGCCACGAAGCCTTCTATGCAGCTACGGTAAAGAGATTTTTCACAGCCTAAATCGCCGAAAAAGTTGTTCCATATTCTAAATTTAACTTCAGCCTTTTCAATGTTCAATTCTGCGACTTCGATTTTTCCAAGTCCAGCGTCTGTGAATCGTTGGCTAATTGTTTTCAGGAATTGCTGCTTGTCGAGTTCCGTTAGGTTAACGGTTTCTTCGACAAAGCGTTTTCCAGCTGCTTTTCCTGCTTCGAAGATAATGACTTTGGCGCCTGACTGGAAGATTTCAGAAAGCCGTGTGCAGATTTCTTCAATGCGAGCTTTGGTGAGGATTATGCATCTTTCGCCGGTTAACTTGTCTCGGATTATGCCTTTTTCGCTGTCAAACTCGAACTGCATTTAATGTCACGGTGCTCATTCTGTTTTGTCAAGGTATTTATATCTTTACAAATTTAATTGGAAAATTTTTCTTTGAAAAATTGGTTGTGCATTAAGCAAAGTTTCATAAGCATCTGTGTCAACAATTTTTTAGAGAAACATTGAGGTATTACGTATGGTTGTTGCGGGAAAAATTTTTAGGCTCCTGGAGCAGTTGCCTCTATCTGAAATCGCCGTGAAGCTTGACGGCTACCGCAGCGAGGCGCCATTTGAGGAAGGCGATTATAGGTTCACGCTTGTGACGGAGGTAAGTGGGCTCTCGGCCAAGGAGAGCAAGCTTAGCGGCGTCTACGCGCATGATTATGTTGTTTACGTGTTTCATAGGGGTAAGACTGTGCCTTTGCCGCGGACTGTGGAGGCGCTTTTCAGCTTCAGTGAGGTTAAGGGCTCTGTGATTTTGACTGTTGTTGAGCGGAAGCGGGTTGCGAATTTCATAGCGAACAAGCTCAGCGAGCTCTTGTTCGAAAAGGTGGGTGGAATAGTGGAGGCGCGGATTTCTCCTGAAACCCTGCGTGAGTTCCATCGGAGAAATGCGGAAGATACGAAGATAACCTTTTTTGATAATGTGGACATTCCTAATGTGGATAAGTTGTCGCTTTATGGGCCGGACTTGATTAATACGCCACTTTTCGAGGATTACCTGAAGCGCGGGGACCTGTGGTATGTGGTTGCCAAGTCAAGGGAGACGGGCTATGTTGTGGGCGTTACCAGGGACGCTTCGGTGACTATATTCAATTTGGCGGATAAGGGCAGGTACGTGGAGTACGTAAACAGGGAGATTTACCCGTTGATTTTGGAGGCGTAAGCCGCCGTCGCCGTTGCAGTGCGATTTCGCCGGCGGTTTTCTGAGTAAATCATAAAAATTGAAGTCGAGATATATCATTCTTGATTCGTTATTTTGGGGGAGGTGAAGGCCGGGTGAAGTTTGGTACTGTTGCGGCTGCTGTGGCGCTGTACGCTGTGCTGCAGGTTTTGTTTGCGTTTCCCTTGACTGTTTTGGCGCTTCAGGTTTTGGGTGTTACGATGGTTGCGCATTACAGCGCTGGGCTTGGCGCTGTTTTCCTCAGCATGTTGCTTGTTGGCTACTTGTTCAGCGCGGAGATATGGCAGGGGAGGCGGGAGGCGGTTTTGCGGATACTTGTTTTTAGCGCGTTTTATGAGTTGCTGGTGGTGGTTTTTCAGCCTACGCTTGCTGATTGGATACCCTTTGCTATTAGTAAGCCTCTGGACGCGTTTGATGGGACTGTTGTGACGACTGTGGAGTGGTTCCTTTACAACTTATCGAGGCGGGGAAACATGTTCGCTGGCGTGCTCATTGTTATTGGTGTGGGCTTCTTGGGGTTGTGTGCTGGCTTAAAACTTAAGAAGCTGAAAGCGGGCTGAATCGACCTTTTTGTAGGGTGCATTCACGCAGCTTTTTTGCCTTTTTCGCTTTAGGTGGCTACTGCCCGTATTCTGATGTGACTTTTGCTATTGGGCTTCCGTCCACGTAGGAGCAGCGGATGCCGTATTTTCGTGCGCACTTCAGGCAGAGAACGGGGTCGCAGAGCGTTGTGGACAAGTATTTTTCTCCGCCGTCTGGTGCGATGGCGACTATTACGGCCTTGTCGAGTTGGCTTGCTTTTTTTAGGGCAACGTGGAATATGGCGCCTGAGCTTGGGCCGACGAAGATGCCCTCTTGCAGTGCGAGTAGTCGGGCGGCTTCTTCAGCGTCTTCGGCGCGTACTTTGTGGATCTCGTCCACGAGCTTTGGCTGCCAAATGGCGGGTACGTATTGGGTTTCAAGGTTTTTCAGGCCGTGGATAAGCGCGCCCGGTTCGGGTTCGGCGGCGATTACTTGGATGGCTGGGTTGTATTCTTTTAGCCGTTTGGATACGCCCATGAGTGTGCCCGTTGTGCCGATGCCGGCGACGAAGTGCGTTACTGTGCCTTCGGTGTCTCGCCAGATTTCCGGCGCGGTTGTCTCATAATGCGCGAGCACGTTGGCTGGATTGGCATACTGGTTGGGCATGAAGTACTTGTCGGGGTTTTCGCTGACTATTTTGCGTGCGAGGTCTTCTGCGCCGTTCATGCCTTTGTCGGCTTCGCTTAGGATAATTTTGGCGCCGAAGGCGTTGAGGATTTGTCGGCGTTCCATGGTCATATTTTCGGGCATGACGAGGATGAGGTTGTAGCCTTTTACTCGGCAGACCAGCGCTAAGCCTATGCCTGTGTTGCCGCTGGTGGCTTCGATGACCGTTTTATCCCGGGTTAGCTGCCCGGTTTTTTCCGCCTGCTCAATCATGTATTTGGCTATGCGGTCTTTGACTGAGCCGCCGATGTTGAATTTTTCCAGCTTCAAATAGAGCTTAACGTTTGGGTTCTTGTTTAGTCGGTTATCGGCACCATGGGCGTGTTGCCGATTAAGTCTAAGACGTTTTTTACTATCATTGGGCATTCTCAAGAGGAAATGGCTGTGGAAAGGTAAATCGTTTTCTGTTCAGGAAGCAGCCAGCAACTGCATTTTTATATCTGCAAACGCGTAAGTTGTTGTTATGCAGACGGCTTTGACCTTTGAGACGCTTCTGAGCCTGCTGTTAGCCGTGGCCCTCGGCGCCTGCGTAGGCGTAGAGCGCGAATTGACGCATAAGCCTGCGGGGCTACGCACGCACATGCTTGTGTCGCTGGGCGCATGCCTATTCACCATTGTTTCCATCAGCTTCGCGGTGGACCCAGCCCGAATCGCGGCGGGCATCGTAGCGGGCATAGGCTTCATAGGCGCGGGAACCATCTGGGGCGAAAAGGACAAGGTTAAGGGCATAACGACGGCCGCCAGCTTGTGGGCGACAGCAGCCATAGGCTTAACCACAGGAATAGGCGACTACCCGCTTGCGGCACTGGTAACGCTGCTTGTTGTTATAATTCTCGCTTCAGGCGGCGCCCTAAGAAAAATAGGACTAGAAAAAGACTAAACAGCAAGAGATTTTAGCAATAGTGGATTAAATTTTAATTTTGGGGTTTGGATTAAAATTTAATTCTACACACCGAATTTCGCTGATTTCAATACTTCGGCAAAATTCTTGATGTTATCTGCTGTTAAAACTTCTTTGAGCTTTTCTGCATCTTTTGGATAAAGCTTTGTTTGAGCAAAATAGTGAAGAGCTGTTAACAATTCTCCAATATTCTTGAACCCTTCAAGAGTGCTTATAAAATCAGCCTGAACACCTTGAGGCGTGGTTATTCGAATTATATAGCTAACAGGGAATGGTTCTTGGAACTTGGCGATAATTGCAAGAGTGTAACCGCCTTGGTTTTTTTCATGGAGCAATATGTTTTCACAGTTAGACATAAGAGTCCCTAAATTATTTAACTTAGAATACTCTATTTAATATTCACTGGTTTTAAAATTTACGAATTACAAATAAAATTTAGTTTCTCACAAATTAGTTTAGGAGAAGGTGAAACAAGGTGCTTGATGCAGAGAACACAAAGCGCGACTCTTTAAATTATAAGGAATAATAGCTCTTGGCAGATTTTATCGTTTTTGGCGTCAGCTTATTATTGTTTTGGCACTATGGCGCCTTGTGCGCTTGCTTTCATCGCTTCTTATGAGCGCGGCTTTCGGAGCGATTCCCTTCGTGTTTAACATTTTTTGCTGCTTAATACATAGCCCCTTAGTCGATAATTGCCCAAATTATTACATCTATGGTTTTTAATAGTTTGCAGCATATCGCCTCAAGAAAATAAAAAACATTAGTCGCACATTATTGCTCTCTTTTTCGACAAGGTTTAAAATTTGCTAAGCGGTGAATTTCGCGGGTGTTTCATTACCCATTTTTGCCTCAGCGCTTTCCGGTAAAGCTGAAAATGCGGCTTCAACTACCTTTTGCAGAAGGGAACAGCGCAGAAAGAAACACCTACTCATAGCTGAGGCATTCCGCTTGTACCCACTTCACTGTTCCGCACCTTCATATTTGCCGCCTATTAGCCAATCAATGCAGAAAACAGTAGAGAGGGGTCTATCTGCGGCATCAGCGCGAACCAGCCAACCAGTCAACAGTTTCTATAATTTTCACCGCTGACGCAATCCATCGCAAATACGCGTTTAAAGCCGCGCGCAATGCAACAGTATCTTTTGCTTCAACCCTAAGAATTAAAAAGTTGCCTTCACGCTGTAAAACTGCCTTTGCCCGCAGAGTAGCAGGCCTATTAGCCTCAGGAGCTAAAGCCTCAAAAACAGTCGCCAAACGCTTCTCTGAATCTAAGCGTAAACGAACAGTTGCCTTTGCCTTCACCGCATAGGCCTTCTCAATTAGGCTCCTCTGGTAAAAAGGTTAAAGAAAAATGGAGGCTTATTCGCTTTCTTCTTCCGCCGCCTCTTCAGCCTCGGCGGTAGCTTTCACAATTTCTTCTACAGGCGCACCCTTCGCTGCACGCTTAGCCACAACACCAAGCTTTGTAGCCGGCGTGTACGCGCCGCCAGTGAACGTGAAACTGCATTTCTTGCATTTCCAGACACCGACACTTTCACGCTTAACCCTCACAAAGCCACAACGAGGGCATCTGTGGGGCTTCTTCAGTTCAGTAACAATCTTCACGTATCGCTTTCTCACTGTAGCGCCGTATCTTGTGCCTAAACCGCGCGTAGGCCCTACTTTCTTTGTTCTCGCCAACTTATTCACCAATCCACTTTCTTACGTAGCTCCGCAGCTTTTTCTTTAGCAATCCTTGCGGCCTCTAAAATCTGTTGCGGTGTAAAATAGCCCACTCCGCCCTTCTGTATAGCGCAAATGTTGCCTTCATCATTAATCGCCATTGAAATACGCGAATCAATAGCCTCTTCCTCTTCCAGCCACGGATCAACAATCAGCTTGCCGTTTATCTTCCCAAGCGTAACCGTAATGGGATAAGCCCTCATCGGAAGCTGAGTATAACCCTGCTTAATTTTCACCTCGCCATTTTCAATCTCATAGTTAGGCATCTTTGTATTCCGCAAAGCAGCAACCGCAGCCAAAGCAGCAGCATCTATCAAGTTTCCATCATGATTAAGCACGTAAATGTCAACGAACACGACGAAAACCTTCTTGCCCGCCTCAATCACCAGCTTCTCCGTGTCAATCGCCTTCGACTCCCTTATGCCTCGGTCAACCACTCTAGCTAACTCGATGGAATTCTCATCTGGAGGTCCAGCCTCAAAACTTGGTGACGCCAGCGGCACAAGTTCCGCGTTTACGGTCAGCACACCCTCGTTAGGCGTGTCAGGAAACGGCTCGCCCGTCTCAATTTTAACACCCACAAGAACCTCAGTCTTTCCAAGCAATGCCCTAGCGGAGCCCTCAGCCTTCTCGATTATTCCCTGCTCAATTTTGATTTCCCGGTAATCACCTAAGCCTCGTCCGTCAAGGCGTTTTCCTTTCTCAATTAAATTCTCTATCTGCTTCAATCTAACACGGGTTATCAACGATGACATTACTCTTCAACCTCCTCTTGATTAGCCGTCATATACCTAGCCTTCAGCGCCTCTTTCTGTACCGCGTAAATCTTTTTGCAACCCTCAATGGCCAAGTTCACTGCACTCTCAAACTCCTCGGATGTTAAGATGCCATCCATCTGCAATAGTGTAACAGCATTCAAGTTAGGCATAATAGCCACAGGAACATCCGCAGAGCCCACCTTGTCTTCAGTATCCATCAAATCCAGCACAACGGTGTCGCCAACTTTGCCCGCTGCACAAGCAGCCACCAAATCACGCATGGGAATACCAGCATCCGCCAAAGCCAAAGCAGCCGCAGTAATGCTTGCACATCGCGTGCCGCCATCAGCCTGCAGAACCTCAACGAAAATATCCACGCCCGTCCGCGGATAATATTCCACAAACACCGCCGGCTCAAGCGCTTCACGGATAACCTTTGAAAGCTCAATCTCCCTTCTTGAAGGCGCCGGCGACTTGCGTTCCTGCACCGAGAAAGGCGCCATATGG
>JAWCMT010000026.1:7728-23634 GCA_038849555.1 Bathyarchaeia archaeon
CAGCACCATACGGTCTGGAAGCGTCAAGTGCTTCGGATGCATTTCCCGTGGGCCGAACGCCGCGGCTAAAATCTTGTTTTTCCCATGCTCTATGTAGGCAGAACCGTCAGCGTTTGATAAGACGCCTACCTCAATTTTTATAGGCCGTAACTCGTCGGGTTTTCTACCATCTAATCTCAGACCTTTTTTATCAATTAATTTCTCAGGTTTTTCACTCATTCTTGTTTTCCTCCCGTTTTGCTTTTTCCTCCTTAAGGAATTGTGTTATGCGATCTGTTAGACCGCTTGTGTGGGATTCCTCCTCAATTTTTTGAATCGCCATCATGGCAAGTTCCTCGTCCTCTGGCTTCTTCCCAGTGACCAAAATGATACCGTTGATTCCCAGAATAATCTGGCAGCCGGTTTCCTGCTTTATAAGCGAAATCATTGAGCCCTTCCTGCCGATCACGCGGGGAATCTTCGTCGGAGTTACCTTCATTATTTGCCCGCGGGTTATTTTTCCCAAGCCAGGCTCGCTAACAGTAAGTTGCGGGTCATGCGCTCTGTCAAATGATGCTATTTTAGCAACAATCAAATCGCCTGTGTTAAGAAAATGCGATAACTCATCATTCTGCGGTTTAAACGGTCTACTTAGGACATCGGATGCTCTAAGAAGCGCAGTGTAAGGTGCCTTGATGTCCACGGTCCACCCGTTGAAACCAACTTCAAGAACCGTGCCTATTACAATGTCACCTACTTTTGGGTAGTAGAATGCTCTTAAGGCAACTACGTTCACTTTTTTGTTTTCACAGTTTGCGAGACCAATTCTCGCAGCGTAAATTTTCTTATTTTCTTCGTAGGTGTTTTCGCCAGCTATGTAGTCGCCTTCTGCAAGCAACTCTCCTGGCGTTACAATCTGCTTTTTTTCAAAAAATGTTGGCATGTTTCATTAACCTCAAATTTAATTTCTTTAAGTGATTACTTTTGCTTCGCCACTTCCCTTAGTTACTTCTCCAAGTTTGTTAAGGAACGGGGCGTATGCGCCAGCAGGCATTTCTATTACGCCGTGCCATGAGCCGTCTGCGCGCCATTCCTCCTTTTTTATCGTGCCGAAACTCTTTATGGCTCCATATGCCCTCGTTGAGTATTCAGCGGGTATGCTCACGCTCAGGGAAATCTGCTCTATCTTTAAAGGCAGAATCGGCCGCAGAAGCTTCACGATTTCGCGTGCCTGTTCCTCCACGGATTTGTGCGGGTCTATGGGGTAGCGGATCTGCTCCATGGCGTTTTCTATTCGCATGGGCGGATGCGGCAAGTTAGTTTTCGGGTCCACCGCTTGCCGTGCAATGAAGTCGATTATTTGTTTTCGCTTATCCTCTATCATTTTACGTCTTTGTTCTGTTGTAAGCTGAAGCACACCCTTCTTTAGGATTATGTCTGCAATTTTCAGCGGGTCTGTTGTCTCGAAGGCTTTGCGCATCTGCTCCTCTGAAACTTTTGTGCCCTTATTTGCGTCGGAGAAAATAGTTTCAGACACCAAGACATCTGTTATCCGGGAAATTTTCCCTGTGCGGTAATCTAATGCCTTCTCTGGTTTAACGAGAATTTCAAATTGTTCCTTATCTTTTGTTAAACGCGCAACGGTGTACTTTTCACTCATTAAATTGTCACTTGCTCAAACCCAGCTCTTTAAGGTGGCCTTCCACTGCCTCATCGGTTAACATTTCCATTTTCTTCGTTTTTGCAGGAACAACGGCGATTTTTATTCTGGGCGGCAACTGCCTAGCTTCTAAGGCTTTATGCAAGCATTTTACTGCAAGTTTTATGGCTTCATTTAAACTCATGTATTCACGGTATTCTTCCTTCAACATCGCCAGCACTACTTCTCTTCCAGCGCCCAAAGCTGTGGCCTTGTAACCGCGGTAGGTTCCGCTGGGATGAGTCCCGAAAACATGCGTTCCAGTCTTATCGACGCCTCCAAAAATTAGCGAGACACCAAAAGGTCTCACGCCAGCATGCTGCGTGTACATCTGCTGTATATCACATATCCTCTTAGTTACAACCTCTACGTCTATGGGTTCATCATAAGTTAACTTGTTGCTCTGCGCATATATTCGCGCTTGATCAATAAGCACTCTGGCGTCGGAGCTTAAGCCCACTATAGCCACGCCTACATGCTCGTCAATCTTGAAGAGTTTCCACGAGTAACCAGCGTCTTCAAGGGGCTCTATGTTTTCTTCTGACCCTAAAACTACTCCTTCTGCACACTGAATTCCCAGAATTGTTGCACCACGATTAACTAGCTCCATGGCGTATTCAACTTGAAATAGCCGCCCGTCTGGAGAGAAAACGGTTATGGCACGGTCGTATGCTCCTGGTGCTGCAAATACGGACATAATGTTAACCTCACTTTACTCTATACACTTTTGCACAGTTTCATATAATAACTAAACTAAAAACTTTTCCTATAAAAAGCGCCAGTTAATAAGAGAACCACGTGCAAAACTCCATGTAAGCATTCGAAAAGGCGGCTGTTGCAACCTAAACTTATAAGAGTTTTCCAGCAGTTCTAATTCTGTTGGAAAAGGGGCTGCAGGTGGAAGACAGCGCAGAATTTGAAGTAGTAACGTGGGAAAGAGCCTATGACATGCTGCTTAGGCAAGCGGAGAAAATCCGCCAAAGCAACTTTAAACCAGAAGTTATTGTAGGCATAGCGAAAGGCGGCTGGGTTCCTGCACGGGTTCTATCTGATCTCCTTGAGATTTCTGTGCTTGCCACGGTTCAAGTGGAATTCTACATGGGCATCGCTAAATCACGTTCAGAGCCAGTTTTGAAGCAGAAAGTTGCCGCAGTGGTGACGGGCAAAAAGGCGCTTTTAGTTGATGATATCGCGGATACGGGAAGAAGCCTGCAACTTGCCAGGGCGCATGTCCTGCAGCAGGGCGCAACAGAAGTCAGAATTGCCACCTTATACAAAAAACCTGAAAGCGCAGTTAAGCCAGATTATTACGAGGCGGAGTCAAGCCTTTGGGTGATTTTTCCGTGGGAAACAAAGGAGACCATCAGAAAAATAGTTGAGAAACATCGCGAAAAAACTGCAGTTGAGGTTGAAATAGTGAAATTGGTAAAGGCAGGTTTGCCCAAGCAGTTGATTGAAAGATTTCTTAAGGAGACACAGGCGGAGCGAGAAAGTGCTAAAGTATATTGAAGAAGATGGAAAGTACGTGGAGATCACGACGTTCAGAAACGTGGGAAAGGCCAAAGTAGAAGAGTTACTTAAAGCAGCAGCCAAGAAGGAGCAGGGGATTCTGGTTCAGTTTTTTGACGCTGAATTGGTGGCTACGTGGCAGCATCTGTACTTCGCGGTTTTAAATGCGCTGATAGCCTTCAAAAATGGGCAGGGCATTTCGAAAAGTTTGGCGATGGACGTTATGCTTTACGCTTCAGCACAACGCCAGATCCGAAAAGCCATTGCGTTGATGGGTGTAAAAGAGGGAACCGAAAGCATTGCTGTGGTCATAATAGGCGATAAGCCTGACCAGATAAAAGCCGCGCTTTCAGCGGTTTCTGACGCCATCGGCGCCATGCCTGATGAGCAGGCTCTTGAGCTTTCCGAGGAAAAAGCACGAAGAATACGTGAAGCCTTCGTAATTTCAGACGAAGAGCTTGAGGCAGTCCAAGGCAAAGACGATACTGAGCAGACACTGGTTAAGCTTGTGCTCGAGCGGGTGGCTTTGCTTTCAACACGACTTTAGAGCAGCTTCTCTTTTACAACCGTTAAAATGTCGCTTGGCTTAATAAGAGACAAGCCTGTGAACCCGCCGACGACTTCAATTAGCAAAATTTTGTCTGGATTTTCCAAGTCAACTCGCCTGCTTATGCCTTCGGCAGCAGCTTTGATGAAGTCGCTGGCGTGGATGCTTGTGAAACGTTTTTCCACTGTAACTCTGAAAGCTTCATCGGCATTGATGCGCAACGAAAACTCTGCGGCGACACGTTTCACTTCCTCTAAATCAGTGCGTACAACCTTTTCAACTGGAATAACGCGCAGGGTATAGCGAAACTTATACGGATGCTCCTGCAGAATTGCCCGCAATTTCTCTATAGCCTCAAATGGGTTGAATATGGTTTTCGCTGCGACCAAGCCGCTGATTCCAGTTTTGCCGACAACAGCGTCAGCGTCGCCTAGATCATCCTTGAGCAAGTAGCGTAGCTCATAGCAGGCGGGCTTCTCGTTTCCACGTGAAGTTGTAGCTAAAAGATTAAAGTCATCAAGCAAGGTTTTCCGCTCATCAACAGTTGCTTTTAATGGTCAGTGCAGGTTAGTGGCGTTTCTCACAGCTTGACGCTCGAAGCCGTCGCCTCACATCATTCCACCATCTGAAATAGGAAACCGCGGATTTATCCGTTTTGATGCCTACAATGCACTACGCTTAAATTCAAAATGCCTTTCCCTTCTCTATTCAAAAAGGCGAAGCAGAATGAGAAAAGCGTGCAAGCCAGTTATTGCCGTTCACGGCGGCGCCGGCACTTGGGATCCAGCGCGTAGCCAAGCGGCGCTGAAAAGCGTCAAAGAAGCCGCGAAAACAGGTTTTAAAACGATGCGCATGGGCGGATCAGCGGTTGACGCCGTTGTCGAAGCCGTCGCGCTTATGGAGGACTCAGGCAACTTTAACGCTGGAGCCGGTTCAGCGTTGAATATTGAGAAGCGCGTAGAGATGGAAGCCTCCGTGATGGATGGGGCTACGCTGCAAGCGGGCGCCGTGGGGCGCCTAAGCGACGTGCGAAATCCTGTGCGTTTGGCGCGGCTGGTGATGGAGAAAACGGATCATGTTTTCGTCGTAGGCAAGGGCGCTGACGATTTAGCGCGCATATTCGGCTTAGAAAGACGGCAAGCCGTCACAGCGGCTCAACTTGAGCGTTACGAGGCACAGTTGAAGAGCCTTCTCGCAGGCAGCGGCTACCTGCCGCGGCTGGCTGACTTGGTTAAGGCGCATCCTGAGGTTTTTCAGCTTGAAACGGTAGGCGCAGTGGCATTGGACAGCAGGGGCAACGTGGCTGCTGCGACGTCCACAGGCGGGTTCCCTCTGAAGTTGTCGGGCAGAATAGGTGATTCTCCTTCTATTGGATGTGGCACATATGCGGATAATCGCTTAGGCGCTTGCTCTGCATCAGGCGTCGGCGAGATAGCAATCAGACTTGTGCTGGCTAAAGTCGTCTGCGACTACATGGGGAATGGGAAAACACCGCAGAAGGCCGCTGAAGAGGCAGTGGCACTTATAAAAGAGCGTATTCCAAATGCGTATAATGTTATGGGCTTGATTGCGGTTGATGCGCATGGAAGAGTAGGCGCGGCTCATAGCACGGCTAATCTCTGCTGGGCGTATATGACCGCGTCGCTTGAGGAGCCTGTGGCTTCGCTGAAAGCCAAACTTGTAAAGTGAAAGGGCGTTTCCATAGAGAATAATGGGGCGGAAAACAGCATTTTTCTCTGTGCTTCTGCAGGAGACTACGACAGTTGACGAATGAAAATGTTTAAAGCGTGCCAGTGTAAAGCTACACTACCACCCGAACCCGAATTGGAGGTGAAAAAGGATGGTGTTCGAAGAAGACGAGGAATGGGAAGAAATCGAAGACGAAGAATGGGAAGAAGAGGAATGGTAACCAGCATGATGGAAAACACCTTTTTCACATCTTTCTTTCGTATGTTTGATGTTTTAAGCCCTATTTTTCCATGCGGGATTGGCTGAGTTAGCAAGCGAAGCACATATTCTTTAATTAAAAAAGGAAAGGTTATTCTTCCCTTTCAGCGAGGTTACTGTTTATAACTAAGCTGACTTCATTATTTGGTTTGAGTTTGCCATGACCAGAGTTGCTGTAATAGACGCGGACAAGTGCAAAGTGAAAAAGTGCAATCAGCTGTGCGTGAGTTTCTGCCCAATGGTGCGAAGCCGCGTGGAAGCCATACGCGTAGAAGGCAACAAGGCAGTAATCTCGGAAAGGCTGTGCAGCGGCTGCGGCATCTGCGTCAAAAAATGTCCCTTTCAAGCTATTAGCATTGTTAATCTTCCAGATGAGTTGGAAAAGGACTGCAGCCACCGCTTCGCCGCGAACAGCTTTAAACTTTTCAGGTTGCCCACGCCTTCGCCGGGCATGGTGCTGGGCTTGCTGGGGCAAAACGGCATAGGCAAAACCACAACTTTAAAGGTGCTTTCAGGCGAGTTAAAACCTAATCTAGGCAGATACGACAGCCCACCCGAGTGGGATGAGATAATTCAGTATTACCGTGGCTCGACGCTACAGGAGTATTTCCAGCGGATGAGCCAGAATGGCCTCAAAGTGGCACATAAGCCGCAGTACGTAGATAAGATTCCCAAAGTCATTTCAGGCAAAGTTGGCGAATTATTGGAGAAAGTAGATGAAAGAAAAATCTTGGACAAACTTGCCGCTGATCTGGAGCTAACGAAGATTTGGGACAGGCCCTTGAATGTGCTCAGTGGCGGCGAGCTCCAACGTGTGGCAGTGGCAGCTGCTCTAAGCCGCGAAGCAGATGTGTACCTCTTTGATGAGCCTTCCAGTTATTTGGATGTGAAGCAGCGGTTGCAGGTGGCCAAGGCTATCAGAAGCCTTAAGCTGCAGCAGAAAACCATAATTGTGGCTGAGCATGACTTAGCCATAATCGATTACTTGTCAGATCAGATCTGCATTTTTTACGGTCAGCCAGGCGTTTACGGTGTGGTTTCCCACGTGCATGGCGTGCGCACTGGCATAAACATCTACCTACAAGGCTACATTCCCGACGAGAACATGCTGTTCAGACGTGAAGCCATAATCTTCCATGAGAAGCCGCCTGCGATTGGCACAAGCGGTGGCGAACCCTTGCTGCGGTGGGGGCGCATAGAGAAAACGTTTGAGGGGTTCAAGCTTGTTGCTGAGCCAGGCGAAATAAGGCGCGGCGAAATCATCGGCATTATGGGGCCAAACGGCATTGGGAAAACTACTTTCGTTAAGATTTTGGCGGGTCTTGAGGAGACAGATGACAAGCAGAAGCTGGGCACGTTGTCGGTAAGCTATAAGCCTCAGTACATCGCCGCGGACTATAATGGCACTGTGCAGGAACTGCTCATGGGCGTTGCAAAAGAAAACTTTACATCAAGCTGGTATAAAACCGAGATTCTCCAGCCCTTAAAGATTAATCTGCTCTTGGATAGGAACGTGATGGAGCTCAGCGGTGGAGAACTGCAGAAAGTCGCCATCGCCGCCTGCTTGTCGCGCAAGGCGGATTTGCTTCTGCTGGATGAGCCAAGCGCCTACTTGGACGTGGAGGAAAGGCTGAATATGGCGCGTACGCTACGGCGTGTTGTCGAAGCGCATAATGTGCCCGCCTTTGTCGTGGAACATGACGTTGTCGCGCAGGACTTTATCGCGGATAGGCTCATGGTTTTCAACGGGGAACCAGGCGTGAAAGGCGTGGCGAATTCGCCTACGAGCCTGCGAAAAGGGATGAACTCCTTCTTAAAAGAGATGAACATCACTTTCCGCCGAGATCCAACCACAAGGCGACCAAGGGTTAACAAGGAAGGCTCAAAACTTGATGTTTACCAAAAACAAATTGGAGAATACTATTATACACGTTTGAGGCAAAAACAAGAGTAGACCAAGCTTGCGCCAAAATTTTTCCCTGAAAGCTGCAGTTAACTTAAAGAATAAGCATGAATATATCCATAAGAAATTAATCATGGGAAAGGAAAATATTGGTGGAGGCTAGAAGTGGCGCAAGCAACCTTTGAAGAAATCAGCGCATCCGACTTTTTCTACCGCAACCGCGACATTGCAGGCTTCACTAACCCGTCCAGAGCAATATTCGCGGCGATACGCGAACTCGTAGAGAACTCGTTGGATGCAGCTGAAAGCCAAAAGATACCTCCGGACATTTATGTGCGCCTCTCCTTCGAGGGCGAAGCCAGCAAGGACACACAAATTTACAAGTTAAGAGTCGAAGACAACGGCTGCGGAATTCACCCCCGTTTTATTCCCTCAGCTTTCGGCCAAGTCCTCTACGGCTCAAAATATAAGCTGAAACAGATGCGAGGCACCTTCGGCTTAGGTGGCAAAATGGCCGTGCTCTACGGGCAGATAACGACGCATCAACCAGCCTATATCACTTCAAGCACAGGCTTGCCCAAGATTTACTCGTTTAAGCTTATGATTGATATTCAGCGGAACCGCCCTATAATTCTCGACCGCAAAGTGCTCATCAACAAGGAGCAGTGGCACGGCACGATTGTTGAGTTTACGCTTGAAGGCGACTATTTGCGTGCCAGATCCAAGATTCTGGAGTATTTTAAGCAGACAGCCATGGTGAACCCCTACGCTAATTTGACGTTTGTCGATCCAAAGGGTAGGCTTTACAAGTTTACCCGAGCCACCACGGATATGCCTAACCCACCGCAGGAAACGGAGCCCCACCCCTACGGCGTTGACGTGGAGCTTCTCCAGAGGCTTATCCAAGTAACGCCGCATAAGAACATGCTGGATTTTCTAAAGCATCACTTTCACAGAGTCGGCGAAGTAACAGCGCAGAAATTCTTGGAGTTCAGCGGCTTAAGCCCCTCAAAGAATCCCAAGAAACTTTCGCATGAGGAAATTGTGCGGTTAATGCATAATTTGAAGAAGTTTAAGGATTTTCTGCCGCCTGACGCCAGCTGCTTATCGCCCTTGGGCGAAGAGCTGTTGAAAGCGGGAATCTCGAAGGAGCTTAAGCCCGAGTATCTTGTTGTGCATCAGCGCAAACCAGCAACTTACGCTGGGCACCCCTTCATCGTCGAGTTGGGCATAGCCTATGGCGGAGAAGTCCCAAGCAAGGGCAGCTTTACAATTTACCGTTTCGCCAACAGGATTCCGCTGCTCTATGACGAGGCAAGCGATGTTTCGTTTAGAGTTATAAGCAACATGAACTGGCGCAGATACAAGGTTTCGCTTGACATGCCCATCGCAATTGTAGTGCACATCTGCAGCACCAAAGTGCCCTACAAAACGGTTGGCAAAGAATTCATCGCAGACCGCCCTGAGGTTAGAAGGGAAATAGCGAACGCCCTACGCGAAGCAGCCCGTCAACTTCAGCATTTCCTATCTAAGCGTGAGCATGTGGATAAGGAGCGCAAGCGGCTTGGCATCTTCGCCAAGTACCTGCCGAAAATTGCCCAGTTCTCCGCTAGCCTTGCTGGGAAGGAAAAACTTCCAGATATAGAAAAATTGTTAAAGAGTGTGCAAAAGTATGGAGACGAAGCGTAAATATAGTGTAACCGAAAAGAAAAGTGAAGTTATAGGTAGCTTGAAGGATTTTGGCTTAAAAATTTATGAGCAAATGGAGAAGGGTGATTTCCCTTCTATAACAATGCCCAGTCGCTCTACACAGAACATCTATTACGACATGAACCTCCGCCAGTTCATTTTAGGCGACAAAAGCGTGCGCAGAAGCGCCAGGAACATTCGCCACGTTAAACCGTTCACGCAGCTTGTTTGGGTTGCAAGATTTTCACATGAGCTTACTACACAGCGCAAAACATCCACTTTAAGAGACGTTTACTATTCCGCCCAAGCCTACGAAATGACATTTAAGGATCAACAGGAATCCGATAACATCATTACAGACTTGGAAACGGTTCTCGGTCTCTCACGAGAAGACTTCAACATTTTCCCAGAAGAGCGCTCCGCAGTCTTCGGCGACCTCACCATAGAATACACGGTTCCAGGCTACGAAGGCAGAACGCTTAACTTAACCACGCACCCTGACGGCGTCTTAATCGGTCCAGCGTTGACATCCTCCGAATTTGTAAGTACAACAGCCGATAAAATCATAGCCATAGAGAAAGGCGGCTTATTCACACGATTTATCGAAGAAAACGTGCACAAAAAATTTAACGCCTTGCTTGTGCTAACCGCGGGGCAAGCGCCACGGGCTACGAGACACTTTATTAGGCGGCTGCACACGGAACTGAACCTGCCCGTTTACATCTTCACAGATGGTGACCCATGGGGAATGCACATAGCCATGGTCATCATAAGTGGCTCCGCAAACGCTGCACACTTGCGCGAGTTGAATACGCCGGATGCAAAATGGAGCGGTGTCTGGGCAACCGACATCGTCAACTATAAGTTACCTACGGATCCACTGGATGAAGTGGACATTAAACGGCTTTATGAGCTGCAGAAGGACCCGCGATATAAGGAAGATCCACTGTGGCAGAGGGAAATCAAGACGTTTCTTAAAATCAGGCGGAAGGCGGAGCAAGAGGCATTTAGCCGCTACGGCTTAACCTACATCGTTGATGAATACTTGCCTGCGAAACTTGAAGAGACAAAGTAACCGCCCAATCAGTTCCCTTCTTAACGCTCATTAGCAGGCGTGAAACTTCATGAATTATTCGGTTGCATGCGAAAGTGTAAAATAACTCCTACTGTTTATTGTAGAAAAGCATCGGAACAAAATAAGGGAATGAACAAGACATGAGCGAAGGAGACACATTCTGGCTATCACTAGCCGAAAAATTCCTCGGCGTCCTCCTCACAATAATAGGCGCGTTATTCCTATACTTCACAGCCACAAGCACCGGCGCGCTAGGCGCCTTCAGCGGGCTCTTCGGCTTCTTGGGCATCGCTGTTTTAGTAGTTGGTGTTTTCCTGCTTTTGGTTAGGCCGCCTGAATAGGCTTATTCTCTCCGCTCAACTACTATTCTGCAGTTTGTAGCTAACGCGGCAATGACGCCTAATGCTGCCAGCCAAGGTGCTAATACGGTGCCGATGACGCCTACGGTAACGGGAATCTCAAGCAGCGCTTTTCCCGCTTCGTCTTTCACAATTATCCGCGTCACGTTTCCTTCATGCAGTAGCTCTTTAACGCGGTCAACCAAGTTGCTGGCTGAAACGCTGAATTCTTCCCGCGAGACCTTGGCAGCTGCGGCGCCGCAAACAGGGCAAAAGTTATCGTCTTCCTTAAGTGGAGCACCGCATTTTGTGCAAAAAGGCAAGCACACTCACCTCACTGTGCCAGAGGCAGAAGCAAGCTTAAAAATATTGCTGAATTGCTTGCTGAGTGTTTATTAAGCAATGCCGCATTAGTTTCTTTCAGTCTCGCCTATGCACAATAGAAGCAGAAGGATGCGTTCATATGTCTATTCGCCAACCCATAGTGTGCGTGCTCGGTCATGTGGATACAGGCAAGACTCTGCTTTTAGATAGAATTAGAAAAACAAGCGTGCAAGCAAGAGAGGCAGGCGGCATAACGCAGCATATAGGCGCAAGCTTCTTCCCCGTTGAAACACTCAAACAGTTAATCGGCCCGTTGCTTTCAGCACTCAAAGGTGAAATCCAGATTCCAGGCTTGCTGATAATTGATACGCCTGGACATGAAGCCTTCACCAACCTTAGGCGAAGGGGCGGAAGCGTCGCTGATATAGCCATTCTCGTAATTGATATCCTACGCGGCTTCGAAGCCCAAACCTACGAGTGCATAGAAATCCTGAGGGCACGCAAGACGCCGTTTATAGTGGCAGTTAACAAAATTGACCGCATTTCAGGCTGGAAGCCTCATCCTGACACGCCATTCTACAAGTCCTATGCGGTGCAGGATGCCTATGTTAAAGAAAGTTTGGATAACAAGCTCTACGAAATCATGGGCACATTCTCACGGCTGGGTTTCCGCGCCAACCGCTTCGACCAGATCACGGATTTCACAACCACAATTGCTCTGGTGCCTACAAGCGCGAAAACAGGCGAGGGCTTAAACGAGCTGCTCATGGTTCTTGTCGGCTTGACACAGCAGTACTTGAAGAAGCGGCTGCAAACCACGGAAGGCCCGGCGAAGGGCTCGGTCCTTGAAATCAAAGAGGAGCCAGGCTTGGGCTTGACGCTGAACACGATAATTTATGATGGCACGCTTAAAAAGGATGATTTGATTGTGATAGGCGGCAAAGAGAAGCCCATCATAACCAGCATAAGAGCGATTCTCGTGCCCAAGCCGCTGGATGAAATTCGGGATCCACGCGACAGATTCTCCTCAGTCGATTGTGTCTTCGCAGCGGCAGGTGTTAAGATAGTGGCTTCAGGCTTAGAAGGCGCGCTTGCAGGGTCATCCCTGTACGCTGTGCCGCCAAGCGAAGAGCCAGAGAAGTATGTGCGGCTTGTCAACGAGGAAATCGAGAAAATCAGAATCTCCACAGACACAGAAGGCATAATTCTGAAAGCTGACACACTCGGGTCTCTCGAGGCTATTGCGGAAATTCTGAAGCAGAACAACGTGCAAGTCAGAATCGCGGACGTAGGCGACATATCAAAAAGAGACGTCATAGAAGCCTCGATAGTAAAGGAGCATGAGCCGCTTTACGGAGTTATCTTAGCGTTCAACGTCAAGGTTCTGCCAGACGCACAAGAAGAAGCCGAAGCAAGAAAAGTTCAGATATTCAGAGAGCAAATAATCTATCACCTTGTAGAGAACTATTTGAAGTGGCTTAAAGCTCAACGCGAATCCAAACTCGCGCAGGAATTTGAAAATCTCACCAAACCAGGAAAAATCCGCGTCTTGGAAGGCTACGTTTTCCGAAGGGCAAAACCTGCAATCTTCGGCGTAGAAATACTCGGCGGCCAGCTGAAGCCGAAATATCAGCTTATAAGGGCTGAGGATGGCGCAGACATCGGCGAAGTGCAGCAGATACAGGACAAGGGCAAGGCGATCTCAGAAGCCAAGCAGGGAATGCAGGTGGCCATATCCATGGACAAACCAATAGTCGGCAGGCACGTTTTCGAGAAGGATATACTTTACGTGAAAGTGCCCGAATCCGACGCGAAAGCGCTGTTGACTACGTACATGGATAGGCTTACGGCAGACGAGCAGGAAGTGCTGAAAGAATACGCTGAAGCAATGCGCAAAAAGATACCCTTCTGGGGCGTGTAACCCCATTTAAAATTAAGCGCCAGCTAAACATTCTTACGATAGCAAATGAACGTTTCCTATTCGGATGTTTGCTAAGTGCTTCCCTGCTGCCTTCTGACACTCTAATGCTTGCTTTCGACTTGTTGCCGGCAAGTCATGCATAACTAAGCATGGATAAAACGCCAGCAAAGTGTACGGAATCTCAGGGTCAATCTCGCCTATGAAACGAGCAATGTTCTCCACTTCCTCAGCGTCCACGTAGCCCGGTATAAGCAGCGTGCTCGCGGCGAGCACGGGCAGCTCTCGGCGTTTCGAGTAGTATTTTTTGCCTATCAGCCGGAAGTTCGCGAGCGTAGGCTTGTTGGAAACTCCGTATAAAGCCATGTTCAGCGCTTCGTTCCAAGCTTTCAGGTCGAATTTGATGTTGCCTCCGCTTTCCAGCGCATACTCAGCAGCCTTCTCCGCCAACTGGGGGTTCATGTAGCCATTGGTTTCCCAGCAGACGCGGAGAATGCGGGTTTCAGCCCTTGCCTTCTCTATGGCTAGGCGGCTTACCTCCAGCGAGTGCGGCATCTGCGGAGACGGGTCGCCTCCAAAATAGCAGATACATGAAACATGCGTATCCGCCTTGGCTGCCAACGCCTCCGCACTCATAGCGGGCTTTTGCCTCACTGAAAGTTTACGGTAATGCCAGTTCTGGCAGAAGAGACAGTTGTAGCTGCAGGCGCCGTAGAAAACTGCCAAATTAGCGTAGCCGCGCTCAGCCGTGGACTTATAGGCGTACTTCGGGTAGCCGCTTCCGGTGCAGCCGGGACAGAACCACCAGCCTACGCAGTTAGTTGGCAAACTGTCATAATACCAATCTAACACGCCGTGCTCAGCGGTGCCGCCGAAGCGAGCTAGGCGCCCATCAACGTTTTTAACTAAGCCGCAAAAACCCGTATTGCCAGCGCCGATAACACAGTTGTTAGCGCAAACACCGCAAGGCACGCCGCCTGCGTCCCGCGGCGGCTCAGGTGGCAAACCGAAAACTGCTCGGTTCTCCGCATGCACTTGCCTTGTGATTTCAAACGCTTTTTCTGGGTTGCCGCGTATGCAGTTTAAACAAACGCGAAGCCCATTGGAGATAGCCGCGGCTTTTGCGCCGCAGACTAAACATTTGCCCACTGCTGTCAGCCGCCGCTTACAGGAGGGAGAATCGCCAAGACATCGCCATCTTTCAGCTCGGTTTTCAAGCCATTCATGGCCGCGGCGCCTTGCCCGTTAACAAGGAACTGCAAAAAATTTTGAACGTGACCAGTCTTGGCGTCGTAAACGTACTCGATAAAGGGCTTGCCATATAATTTAGACAACTTCTTTAGAACCGTGTCAATAGTAACTTTTGTACCTTCTGGAAACTCTAATCTTTCCTCTTTCTTGTTAGTTATCTCACGCAAAGCAGTGAAGAAACGAACTGAGACACGCAACTTCTCAAGCACCGTTAAACTATTAGAAGACAGATGGCTAAATTAAACTATTACGCAGCAAATATTTCGAAACGCAATTTCCCGCGTCTCGCAATAAAAGAGAATTATAAGCAGTAACTGCACCACAGGCCAGTTTGGCAGCCGATAGCCATTTACTGCAGAAACAGTAGAGTGCTACCGGACGCAGAGAATAGAGTTATTAAGCGCAAACATACAAGGGTAAGCCTTGAAACTCGAACAGGATGAGCGCAAATGTTTAAACCAAAAGTGGGTCTTTCCATGCTTTACTGTCTAAGCGAACCCTTCAGCAAAATGGTTAGGCGACTAACAGGCGCTGGAGAAAGCTATGTTGAAGTTCTCGATGAAGGACTACATGCGCTTAACAAAAAACGAGTTGCGACACTTAATCATATTGCCAAAGTCTATGGCATCGACTATACAGTGCATGCACCATTTGCAGATTTAAACATAGCTTCCCCCTCAAAGCTTATCCTGAACGCTTCGCTTAAGCGGTTAAAGGAATCTATGGCGTATGCCGCCGCCTTGAATGCCAAGCTGTGGGTTTTTCATCCAGGAAACAAAACAGGTATCAGCACATTTTACCCAGGCGAAGACTGGAAACAAAACATTAAGAGCATAATTGAACTTCATGGAATCGCGGAAAAATATGGTTTAAACATGGCCATGGAAAATCTGCCGGAGAAATACGGCTTCATAATGAAACAACCTGAAGACTTCGCCAAGTTCTACCGAGAAACTGGCTTAAATGATATCGGCATTGTTTTGGATGTGGGACATGCAAATCTCGAGGCGCAGACAGAACCTTTCCTGAGGCAAATGCCTGATAAAATTGTGCATATCCATGCAAGCGATAACATGGGCGAGAACGATCAGCACTTAGGAATTGGCGACGGCAAAATAGATTGGCAGCGCTTCGCAAAAATTCTCCGTGAAATTGCTTACGACAAAATGGTGATGGTTGAATCTACGGAGCATGTGAAAGAAAGCTTGCAGAAACTAAGGAAACTGCTGGCTTAGCTGTCTGGAAGCGGCAACTCCAACTCCATAAAATCTTCAGCCACAAGCACCTCACCGAAAATTTTCCGTGCCTGCTCCAGAAGAACGCTGGCATCAGCGTACCTGGCACTTATATGCGTCAAAACCAGCTTCTTCGCTTTTGCGTTCGCTGCTTGCTGCGCCGCTTGGCTTGGCGTTGAATGCCCATCTAACTCCGCCTTGTCGACTAACGTGTCATCAAAAGTTGCGTCATGAATCACCAGATCCGCGTTAGCTGCAAACTCGGCAAAGCCCTCAAAAGGCCGCGTATCTCCTGTGTAAACGATTTTTCGCCCCTGCCTTGGCGGACCCAAGACTTCAGCAGGACGCACAATTCGCCCATTCGGTAGCTTAACGTTTTCACCATGCTGCAGCCTTGACCACCACTCGCCTTCTGGTACACCTAAAGCGCGGGCTTTCTCGGGATAGAATCTTCCCGGACGGGGCTTTTCCACAAGCGCATATGCCCAACCT
>JAWCMT010000027.1:0-19902 GCA_038849555.1 Bathyarchaeia archaeon
GGAATTATCTCTCCTCGAAGATTCGTTACGCCTTTAACGTAAGGTGGAGCATACGGGACAGGCGTGGCACCTTCAAAATTTTTGACTTCCCTCACTTGATGTACATCAACGCCGTAAAATACGTTATCCAGCGTGAATGTTAGCATTTTTATTTCTTCCGCTGTTTCAACTTCGGTGTCTGCGTTCGACATTGGAACACCTATCAGTTTTTTTCAGTTAGCGTATTCGGAAAACGCTTATTTGTTTATTATGAAATCTCTGTATGTATCCCAGATTATTATCATTAGTTTTGAACAAGGCGCTGCCGAAATCGCCACTTCCTCTTAATGATAGAAAGCCAAGGTTCCACAGATAAGTTAAATCTTTATGAAAAAGTCTATCGACTGCACTAACCCCGCATTATACTCTTACTCTTTAGTGTGTTTGATTTCAAAAAAGCCAACACGAAATTTCTTGGCTAAAGCAACCGAAGTGTCCTCATATTTGGCGCATATTAGAGATTCATTGCAGAAACAGTAGAGGGTAGGTTCTCCGCCAACGCCGAAGCCTATTAGCCGCCTATTAGCCAATCAATGCAGAAAACAATAGAGGGGGTCTATCGGGTAGTCAGAGGATATGGTGGAAAGCGAGCAGAAACTTCTTTAAAACTCAGCGCATAATAGGTTCTTGTGGAGGAATCAAGTTATGGCGGTAGATAGTATTCCTGAAAAAAACGCGATTCTTTTCGTGTGGTTCAACCATTATGCTGGTGTATTAATCAAAACTCCCTCTAAAACGCTGGTCATAGACCCCGTGGACGTGAAGGCGCGTAGCTTTCTTAACACGGATGCGGTTTTGATAACGCATGAGCATTATGATCACTTAGATCAGCGTTTGATATCGGAAATTCAAAAAGTTTCAAATTGCATGGTTATAGCTGATTCTTCCTCAGCGCAGCGGTTGCGGCATGTTATCCCCTCAAATAAACTGCAGGAAATCAACGTTGGGAAGGAAATTAAAATCGGTGATGTTTCGGTTAAGGCGGAAAAATGCAATCATCCTGCGGTCAAGCCTGTAACTTACATAATCACTAGTGAAGACGGCGTAAAAGTCTTCCATACTGCGGACAGCCTGCCGTATCCTGAACTTGCTGCCATTGGTGAAAGAGAAAAGTTTGATGTTGTCTTTTGCACGGTAGGCATTGCGCCTGGCACGTCGCCTGAAACAGGCTTTGAAATCGCAAGATTAACAAAGCCGCAAGTGGCGGTGCCTTACCACACGAACTCAGCAGCACATCAACAGAAGTTCGCTGAGTTGCTCAAAAAAGAGCTGCCGAGAACCGCATGCTTGATTCCAGAGCTTAATAAAATTTATCAAGTTTCAAAGAGGAAGTGAAAACCATTACAGCACAAAAAGACGAACAAAAATTGAAAATTGAAATCGCAAAGGCTCTGCACAAAATCGACGCGCTGAAATTTGGAGTCTTCAAACTTTCAAGTGGGAAAATAAGCCCATACTATATTGACCTCCGTATAGTGCCCAGTTTCCCAGATGCTTATAGGCAAATCTGCGACTTCTACGAAAATTACATCATCAATAAAGTGGAACTAAAAAACTTTGACAGAATCGCGGGCGTCCCTACCGCAGGAATACCCTTCGCCTCTCAAATTGCTTACAACTTGAAAAAACCGTTTCTCTATGTGCGAAAAGATGTTCGACGCCACGGCAGACAAAGAAGAGTGGAGGGAATACTCGTTTCAGGAGACCGCGTTTTGCTAATTGACGACTTAATCACAACTGGATTGAACTTGAAAAAGGCGGCGCAAGCCATAAGAGCTGAAGGCGGAGTGGTTAACGACGCAGTCGCCTTTTTAGATAGAGAGGAAGGCGGAAAAGAAAAACTGGAAAAGCTCGGCATAAAAGTTCACACGCTGGTCAAAATAAGCGAAATAGCTAACATACTATATGAATTAGGCGCCATTGACGAAGAGAGCCTTAAAACCATTCTGAAACAGGTTAAGAAATAACAGAAAAACGGCTAATTGGCAATTAATCGTAGAAAATTAGTTTCTTCTCTTCCAACAGCACGTGCAGTTTTTGCACCGCGTCATAAACATCCTGCTCTCTTTTGGCGCCGGTGCAGACGAGTTTTCCGCTTGCGAACAGCAGAATTACCACCTTCGGCTCGTCCATCCTGTAGATTAAACCTGGAAACTGTTCAGGTTCATACATAGTTTTTCCAAGCGTGTAGGCGGCCTTTTCCAAGTCAATCATCCCGCCTAAGCCTGCTGAAGCAACGATATTCTGTATTTTTAACTCTGGCTTGCTGATGATTATTATTCCACCCTTCTTCAATTCCTTAATGACTTTCATAACTGCCCGGCGCGCTTCCTTCTCGGATTTGGCACCCGTGCACACCATTTTTCCTGAATTGAAAATTAGCGTTGCCGTCTTTGGTCTCTTCAACCGAAAAACTAGCCCGGGGAACTGTTCTGGACGATACTCAACGCCCGGATAGCCCTTCACCACCGCGTTTAAGTCAACCTTTTGATTCAAGGTTGCAGAAGCAACGACGTTTTCGATACTTATTGTGGCTTTAACTTGTGGCATTATTTTCCCTTCTCTTCTTAGCTGTGACTGAGCACACATTCTTATAAAGGGTTTTATTTATAAATACATCTATGTTTGCAGATGCTCTTCTTTCTCCTTTTCTCCCTTAAATAGCGGAATGATGAATTCAACAATCAATATTATTATTATAAGCGCTACGATTATGGGCAAGCCTATCGAGTTCCGCATGAACAGTACAATATGCCCCACCCAGGGAATGCGCATAACAACCTTGCCAACCACGTAGTCTTCGCGTATACCTGGAATACCATTTGTGCCCCACGGGTCATATTCTAATGGAGTTGGAATCTCCGGCCACTTTATATGGCTGTTTCCGTCTCCTTTGGTTCTAAAATACAATGTGCCATTAATTTCATCGACAGCCACTATTCTATGTACGATTAGCTCGTCAGGGTATTCGGGTTTTTTGAAAACGATTATATCGCTATTCGGGTAATCCGCGTTCAGTTCCTCAGGTTTCACTCCTTGCACGATTATGAGATCGCCTATGTGCAAAGTATGCGAGAAGGGATGTGACCAGCCGTCGCATGCGCCATCGTATGGCACGCACATGCTACCGCTTATAACGGCCAGCGCGGGATAAGGTGTGTTCAACGCGATTTGTAAGCCGTACCAGAAGCCAAAGATAAATAGGGCAATCAAACCGATGACGATAATTGTTTGGACGTACTCGTTATGCCAAAGCTTTTTGAGAGTAGGAATCAAATTAGCGCCTCAATTTTTAGTATGAAATGTTCTTATTCAATGAGGTCTCTGTTTTAAAACTTACCGCTTTTGATGTGAAAAAGAAAAATGAGGAAGTAAAATAGTGAACGACAGCTGGTAACGGTGAAGCACCGCTGGCATTTTTAGCTGGGTTCGCAGTTTAGATTTTCTTTTTACTCAGCACTTCGCGGAAGGTGTGACCCTTTGGGCATTGGTACAGCCCGATTTCCAGTTGCATCCGTTTTCCTGATTTGTCTGGTCTCCCAGCCATCTTCCACGTCTTCTTCATCTTCGGGACGTCAGCACCACATTTTGGACATTTAGCCAATTTGATTCCTCCGTAATGTTACGTTTCCATGGTTTCTTATGATGGTGGATAAATAACTTTCCATTGTTTTTAAATAGAAAATCCACATTTAAACAGCGGAATTATACATTTTTATGTTAAAGAGTGTTGAAACCCAGATAAAACAGCTAACCATGTCGTAAACAAAATGCAAGCAAATCCCCTCCATCAAGCATCTTGCCGCAGCATGCGCTTTAAAAACAGGAAAGCTTGCATATTACATTAAACCGATAAAATGCAATAATGAGTGTAATTAAGTTTCAACAGCAAATGATTTACGCAGTGTTTATTCTTGTTTGTTATTCTTCAATGTTCTTGGAAAACCAGACGTAGCTTTCAGCCTGCTTGAAACCGAGTTTCTTGACGAAACGCATTCCTGCAGCATTCCCACTTTCTATGTCTACAATTGCGATTCTAGCGCCTTTCTGTTTAAATCGCTTTTCCAGTTCGTTGTATAACTTTTTTCCAACACCCATTTTCTGTCTGATTTTTTGCACGCCAACCCAGTTAAAGTAACCGTATTTCCATGGACTTTGAGGCCTTTTCAGTATGACGCCTAAGGCGAACCCCACAATTTTACGGGTTTTAGCCTCTTCAGCAACTAAACAAAGATCTGGCGCGTTATTAAAAAGCGACAGCAACTCATCCACATTCCATGTTCTGTAAGTGAAAGGCAGGTAGGAAGGCGTGAAAATTTTTTCACCCAAATGCCACACTTTAGAGAGATCTTCCAGAGCCATTTGCCGAATTTCTATTGCCGCCTTTTTCTTGGCGCGTTTTGCTTTTTTCCTAGTTTTTCCGTTTCTCGGCATTATCTTTCGTGTTTACTCTGGCGAGATTAGATATAAGCTCTTTGAAAAGTTATCCAAAACATTTTTACTGTTGATTTAGCGCTTACTTTTGTCAGCACCTGAGGCTCAGCGATTGGAGAAATCTTCTGAAAATGTTTTTGAATTGCTTGTGAAGCCAGTTCGAAGGCTTGTTGAGCAGAAAGGATTCCCTAAACCCACCGAGCCTCAGAAACAAACGATTCCTAAGATTCTTGAAGGCAAAAACGTGTTGCTTATCTCGCCCACCGCCACAGGCAAGACTGAAGCAGCGTTTCTGCCCGTGCTAAGCATGCTGTTACAGGCGCCGCAAACGCCTGGAATAAAAGTGCTTTATATCACGCCGCTGCGAGCGTTAAACCGAGATTTGCTGGAACGGCTTGAGTGGTGGTGCGGCAATTTAGATATAAAACTTGCAGTTCGACACGGCGACACCGACTTGAAAGAGCGCGCACGGCAATCGCGGAGTCCACCGGACATTTTGATAACTACGCCTGAAACCTTGCAGGCAATACTGTCAGGCTGGCTGCTGCGGCAACATCTGCAGAGCCTGCGGTGGGTAATAATTGATGAGGTGCATGAGCTTGCGGACAGCAAACGCGGAAGCCAGTTAGCCTTAGCCTTAGAGCGCATTAGAATCCTCATCGGCAAGGACTTTCAAACCATTGGGCTGTCAGCCACCATTGGTAGCCCCGAGAAGGTGGCACAGTTTCTGGTAGGCGACAAACGCCCTGTGGAAATTATTCGTGTGCCCGTTGCCAAAATGATGCGGTTGCAGGTGATTTTTCCACAGCCAACCGAAGACGACGTGAAACTTGCAGAGCAGCTTTATACGCACCCAGAAGTGGCAGCTCGATTAAGGGTAATCCGCGATTATATGAGCAAACGTAAATCCGTGCTCTTGTTCACCAACACGCGGTCAATTTCAGAGGTGCTGGCAAGCAGATTCAAAGTATGGGACATAGACTTCCCAGTCTCCATCCACCATGGTTCTCTTGCCAAGCCTTCGCGTATAGCCGCCGAAACAGGGCTGAAGAGAGGCTCGCTTAAGGGGCTCATCGCAACCAGCAGCCTTGAACTCGGCATAGACGTAGGCCGCATAGACTTGGTCATCCAGTACATGAGCCCGCGGCAGGTTACGAGGCTGATTCAGCGGGTGGGCCGCGCAGGCCACAGCGTAGGTCACGTAGCAGAGGGAATAATTATCGGCATGGATTCTGACGACACATTAGAGGCGCTGGTTATTGCTAGAAGAGCCTTAAAAGAAGAGCTGGAACCCGTTGAAATTCCGCCTAAACCATATGACGCCCTAACGCATCAGATAGCAGGGTTGCTGCTTAAGAACAAGCGCTTAGTGTTTAATGAAATCTTGGAGATAGCGGAAAACGCTTATCCCTACCAAAACCTAACTTTGGAGGATGTGGAAAAGGTGCTCAGCTACATGCATGGGCGTTTTCCACGTTTAGCTTGGATTTCCTTTGAGGACCAAGTGGTTTTGAAGCCGCAGCGAACCAAGTCGCTTTTTGAGTATTACTTTGATAATTTATCAATGATTCCTGTGGAAAAGCAGTTTCTCGTGATTGATGAGTCCAGTGGCTCCTCGATTGGAGTACTTGATGAGGCATTCATAGCAGAGTATGGCAAAGCAGGCACCAAGTTTATCATTCGCGGTAGCCCGTGGAAAATAGTTTACACCACCGAAGATAAGGTCTACGTGCGGCCTGTTGATGACCCCACAGGCGCCATTCCCAGCTGGATAGGCGAAGAAATTCCAGTGCCTTTCCAAATAGCGCAGGAAGTGGCTTGGATAAGAGGGTTTGTTGAAGAGAAAATGAGAAGTGGGCTTTCCGCTGAGGAAATTAGTGCATTACTTAGTGAGCGGTATCCCGCTGATAAGGATACGATACTACGTGCATTGGCGGAGACCGTGGAGCAGGTAAACGCGGGCTTGGCTGTGCCGACAGATAAGCGAGTAATACTCGAGGACTGGGAAGATTTCGTTATAATCCACGCCAACTTTGGCTCGCTTACGAACAGAGCCTTGGCGCAGCTGCTTGGGCAGGCTCTCTCAGATAAACTTGGACACGGCATCGTGGTTCAGCATGACCCTTACCGCATTTTCGTGCAGACAATGAGCGCAGCCAATGCAGTTCGCATCTTAGAAGTTTTCAACGAGCTATCAGCATTGCCTGACCAAGCAATTAGGGACCTGCTTACAAGGTCAACGGTGAAGACAGGCCTCTTCAAGCGTCGCATGATTCATGTTGCCCGGCGTTTTGGCGCCCTGAAGAAGTGGGCGGACTTCAGCAACGTGAGCCTCCAGAAGCTGATAACAAGTTTCGAGAACACGCCAATCTACGAAGAAGGCTTGAAAGAAGTTTTCACAAAAGACCTTGACGCAGACGGCCTAATCCAAGTTTTAAGCAAAATTCGCAGCCGAGAGATAACACTGCAGATTGTGGACACAGGCGGAAACGCAACGCCCATAGCGCGTGTGGGCATTGAGCGGGTAAGCATGAAAACAGACCTGATACCGCCTGAACGGATGCGCGCTGTGCTCGTAGAGTCAGCTAAGGCGCGGTTGCTGAGTGAAACGGGCAACTTTGTGTGCACAAACTGCTGGGATTACATGGAAATGATACAAATCAAGAACTTGCCTGAAAAACCCAAATGCCCCCGTTGCGGATCACATGCAATTGGGCTTCTGAAAGTGGAGGAGGAAAAAGCGCTTCCTCTGATTGAGAAGAAAGGGCAGAAACTTGCGGCGGCTGAGGAGAAACTAAAGGTACAGGCGCTAGAAACAGCAGAATTATTAGCGAAGTATGGTAAAGCAGCTGCGGTTGCTCTGAGTGCACGCAAGATTCGCCCAGCAGATGCGGCGAGCGTGCTTGAAAAGGAGCCTAAGCTTACCGATAGATTTTTTGAGCTGGTCCTTGAAGCCGAACGTAAGGCGCTAAGCAAGCGATTTAGGTAGACGGCGGCTTCTGCTGAAGAATTTATCTTAATGCTAAATGACTGAAAACTTATAGCCGCAAACAACAACTATTTAAGTGAAAGATGGCTTATTGTGCGTAAGCGTTTGCAGCAAATTTAGGAGACCTTTAAGGTGGAAATAAGCAGGAAAAAACTGCGAGCTGAAGTTCTTGAACGCATAAAATACATTAAAACATGCGTTATGGCACGGGAGTTATGTCTTATAGTGCGTACAAACCGCGCTGTGCTGGAGCCCAAAGATGTGCAGGAAATCTGCAGTTACATATCAGGCCTATGCAGAGAAGAGGGATGCACGGAGCCAAGTGAACTCTGCCGCAAAGCCGCAGAAGCCGTTGGCTCAAAGGATGAAGAGAAATACTTGGAACTGTGCGCTCAAAGCTGCGTGAAATGCGGAGAAGCTAAAAGGCCAACGCCTAAGAAAGAAACCTATGTGGCATAAACGGATGCGTAAACTCTTTAAGGTTAAAAATTCACTCTTTTAAAATTAAGCGGAGAAATGGAGAAAATGTTCATTGCACCTTTCGTTCCGACACCTCTTCCAGTCATTGAGTACATGCTCAAATTAGCTGATCTAAGGGCCGGCGAAGTTCTATTCGACCTTGGCGCGGGCGATGGCCGAACAGTCATAATGGCAGCTAAATCTTTTGGCGCTCGGGCTGTAGGCGTCGAGTTAAGAGAAGATTTGGCTAAAAAAGCGCTCAGCACAATCCACGAGAATGGTCTCACAGACAGGGTTACGATAGTTAATGGCGACATGTTCAATGTGAATTTAAGCTCTGCAGACGTGGTCTTTCTATACTTAACAACGAGTGCAAACGAGAAAATTAGGCCAAAGCTGGAAAATGAGCTTAAGAAGGGTGCTCGTGTGGTTTCCCATGACTATGAAATTGTGGGCTGGAAACCGTTAAAAGTTGAGAATTTCTGCGAAAACCCGAAATTGGGTTATCCTTCACACACGATCTATCTATACCAAAAAACATAGCCGCCACTTAGTTTCCGCGAAAAAGATTTTTAATTTATGCGTATTCTATTTTTGCCCGTGTTCCTGAATGCAGTTTGTTCCATGGCAAAACATTGCAGATTGGAAATGCATAGCATGCGGCTATTGCTGCAAACTATATAGCGTAGTTTTGAACTTTCCAGAATGGCTTAGAATCGTCAAGATATTTGGCGTTGAGAAAACAGTTTCGGGCATAAACAGGTTATACATCAAAAGAGCAAGCGATGGTTCCTGCACATTCCTATGCAATTTTGGAAGCGCATACTACTGTGGCTTACAAAGCATGAAGCCTATTGCATGCAAGCTATGGCCCTTTAAAGTTTTGTCGGAACCAAAGTATGGGCAAGCACGCCAAGCAGCATTTGACTATAACGGAATAAAGCTGTTCATCTACGCGGACACAATGTGCGCGGGACTTAGGTATGGAAACCCAACATGGGAGTTCAACCATCTAACCTTAAGAGAGTTCATAGAACTTGCTATAGGAACGCGCCAAAGGCAATCTAAAACGACCAGCAATTTGGCTTTTATACCACATTTTCAATTGCAACGGTTCAGCTTTCCTTAAAGCAGCCTGCACCACGCAAATTTGCGTCTCTTCTGGAATGGCCGCTAAGCCAGAAAGCAGCAGGCGCGCTTTTCACGGTTCTTTATAACTTAAGGGTTATAGGCTGAACTGACCATGGCAACAATGCTTTAGCTGCAAAAGCGCACAGTACAGGAAAAACCTTAATGAAGCCTAAACAATGTCTTAGCAACCAGAGCCTGTGCAGGATACGCGTAATTTTACAGTAATTCTCAGCGTAAAAGCCCATTAAGTTAATATAGTTTTCACAGAACTAATAACCACATAAACATGGAGGCAGAAGCGATTGTACGGTTACGCTGGTCGAATCCTTTATGTTGATTTAAACACGGGGAAAACTCATGTTGAAAAGTTAAGTGAAGATTACGCGAAAAAATACATAGGCGGAATCGGCTTAGGCATGCGCTTGTGGCTAGACAACTCCAAGGCAGGAGTTGATCCCTTAAGCCCAGAAAACCCGCTCGTTTTAGCGCTTGGCCCCATCTCAGGCACAATGTTTCCCACAGCAGGAAACGGACATGCCTTCGTAGCTAAGTCTCCAGCCACATTTGGCATTGGCGAGGCAGTTGCCCATGGCACGTTTGGTGCAGAATTGAAGAGAGCCGGGTACGACGCTGTTATTATTAAGGGTAAGTCGGAAAAGCCTGTTTACTTATGGATAGACGATGATTCAGTCCAGTTGCTGGATGCTTCGCATCTCATGGGCAAGTCGCCTGCTGAAACTGAAGACGCCATCAAAGACGAGTTAGGCGACTACTACATACGGGTCGCAGCCATAGGCTTGGCGGGAGAAAAACTCTCACGGATAGCCTGTATAATTAATGAGAAGACGCGTGCGGCTGGGCGAACCGGCTTAGGCGCTGTGATGGGCTCCAAAAACCTCAAAGCCATAGCTGTGCGGGGTACACGCGATATAGTTCCAGCTAAGCCCGAAGAGTTCATGGAGATGGTTAAAGAATTCCATGAGCGAATGAAAGGGCCTGCCACGCAAAAGTATCGCACACTTGGCACGCCAGAAAACGTGCTGGTTCACAACGCGTTGCATTGCATGCCAACACGTAACTATAATAACGCTCATTTTGAAAATGCCGAGAAAGTAAGCGGAGAAGCGTTAAACGAGAAGTTTGTGGCGAAAATTATAGGCTGCAGCTCCTGCGCCATGCGCTGCGAACATGAAGTTGTGGTTCCCGAAGGCCCATACAAAGGCACAATGACGAGGATGGAGTATGAAACGTTGTGGGCTATGGGCCCCTACTGCGGAATCGACAAGCTGGATGCCATCATAAAAGGCATGGAAATCTGCAACTACTACGGCATGGACGCAATCAGCGCCGGCGTCATCGTGGCTTTTGCCATGGACTGCTACGAAAATGGAATCCTGTCAAAAGCAGATCTCGACGGGATAGAGGCTAATTTCGGCAATGCAGATGCTCTTCTACAGCTTCTTGAGAAAATGGGCAAACGGGAAGGAATAGGCGACATACTTGCAGAGGGCGTTAGAATTGCGGCGCAGAAAATAGGCAAAGGCGCTGAGAAGCTTGCACAGCACATCAAAGGCTTGGAAGTCACAGGCTACGACCTGCGATGCCTCAAGACCGCGGCTTTGGGCTTCGCGGTTTCGTTCCGAGGAGCAGACCACAACAGGCACGGTGCATACGCTTTCGATGTAAAAGGCAAAGTTGACCGCCTGAAAGCGGAAAAGGGCAGAGGCAAAATGGTCAGGGACATGGAGGACGTGTACGCGCTTATTGACTCATTTATAGTCTGCAAGTTTTCGCGTGGCACATACTATAAGGAACTGCAGGATATGGCGAAGCTTTACAGTTTAGTAACTGGCATAGACATGACTGCTGAAGAGCTGAAGAAATCTGGCGAGAGAATTAACACGATAGCACGGATAATAAACGTTCGAGAAGGCTTAAGCAGAAAAGATGACACTTTGCCATGGAAAGTCATGAACATGCCAATACCTGATGATGGCCCAGTGAAAGGCGCAGTGGTAACACAAGAGGAACTTGACCTGCTTTTGGATGATTACTATGAGTCTCGCGGTTGGACGCTGGAAGGCGTTCCCAAAGTGGCGAAGCTGAAAGAGCTTGCTATGGACGATTTGGCGAGCATAGTTGAAGACAAGCAGGAGGCCTAGTCAAAATGGTAAAGATTCATGAGCGCAAATTCGTTTCAGCCGATCCAGAAAAGTGCGTTGGCTGCCAAATCTGCGAGTACATCTGCTCTTGGACGAAAGAGAAAGCTTTCAACCCGCTGAAATCGCGCATACGCGTGGTCAGAGTAAACCAGCTGGCAAATATGGCGGTTACGTGCAGGCGCTGTGAAGACCCCCCATGCGTTGCTGCTTGCCCACGTGACGCGCTGACGCAGTCGGAAGAAACCGGCACAATAATGGTGGATATGGACAAGTGTAACGGTTGCGGCTGGTGCATCGAAGCTTGCGATTACGGCGCGATAATGCTGCATCCTGAAACAAAGGTTGTCCACGTTTGCGACTTATGCAAAGAGCAGGGCGAACCACAGTGCATAAAATGGTGCCCTGAAGAAGCCTTAACATTGGTCACGAGTGATGTGTTGGCGCAGAAGGCAAGAATCAGCGCTGTAAAGAAGCTTTTCCAAGAAGCAAAGAAAAAGTAAACCACAACCAAATTCCCTCTTTTCACTTTTGTTATCTTATTATCTACTTTAGCATGAGGCGGGAACTTATACCCGTTCTATATGGCTTAAACTGGTAGTAGATTGAGAAAAAAGTGGCATTGGCTAGTCGACATGAAGGGTGCAAGTGCTTATCTGGTCATGATCAACTACTGGCTTGTGGGAGGCGCAAGTTTAGGCTGAGAATAACTCAAGCAGTATTTTTATGATTTCTTCTGCAGTTGCTTGCACTGTTGGTGTTAAGCCTTCGCCAAACTCCGTGTTTTCCGGCTCAATCAGCAGCAGAGCAATTTTCGCCGCCGTCATTTTTTCTATGTATTCGCAGAAAATGCGCAACGGCAACACATGCGTGGTTACGGCGGGAAAAGCAGCAACATGCTCGGGAAAAACAAGGCGGGCTTCCCCCGGCTGTAGCCCGAGAAATGCTGCGTCAATGAGAAGCACATGGCTTGGTTCGAAATCAACTATGTCTTGTATGAAGCTTTCAGGGACTGTTTCACATTCGATTAAACATACATTCGCCGGCGTCTTGCCTTTAAGGTCTTGGACAATTTTCATGCCTACGAAGTCGTCTCTGCGAATTGGATTTCCAATCCCCGCCACCACAACTTTATTCGCAGAGTAAAACCACTCACGTAGGGCATTATTTATGGAATAGGCGTCTTTAGCCAAATTGAAACTCCAGCTAAAAACTAGAAAAGGAAAAAGGAATAAAAAAGGTTTAGCGCTGAATGGTCTGTATAAGCTGCCTTTGGCTGTCATAAATCTCTATAGTCAGAGGCATCTGCCCAACTGCATAGTGCGTTGCGCATGCAAAGCATGGGTCGTAAGCTCTGAAGGCCATTTCCACCTTGTTCAGCACGCCTTGGTCCACTTTGCCATTGCGTATTAAGCCTTTTGCGGCGTCGCGGATGGATATGCATATTGCCGGGTAATTGTTTGTGGTAGCCACAATCATATTCACGTCTTTAACAAGCGCATCTTTGTCAAGCACGTAGTGATGATATAGCGTGCCCCTTGCGGCTTCGACCACGCCGACACCTTCTCCCGGCTCGCCAGGCTTGTTACGTACGTTCGTGCTTGTAATTTCAGGGTCTTTCGCCAACTCAAGCGCACGTTCAGCTGCATATAGCAATTCAATTAGACGCGCCCAGTGGAATGCTAAAGTGCCATGCACTGGCTTGCCGCCCAAAGTCTTGTACATCAATTCATACTCAGCCTGCGCAAGCGGCGTAGCCATGCCGTCAGCTGCGTTCAATCTTCCAAGCGGGCCTACGCGGTAAATGCCGCTGTCAGCGCCGTATACCAAGCCTTTCCATCCGACTTTCTTCAGGAATGGAAACTTGGAGTAGGTCCATGGCTCCACGTGCTCGCCTATGTGCTGGAGGTAATCTTTAGGCTCGAATTTCAAGAATTCACGGCCATTCGGATCTGTTACGCGGATTTTTCCATCGTAGAAGTTAACTTTGTTCTTGTCGTCTACAAGGCCCATGTAGTATGTCTTCATTGTGTACGCGTCGCTCTTAATCATGTCAACGTAAGTGCTGTTGCCTAAGACTATGTCGTGGAAAAGCTTCAGGCTTAATTTGGCAAATTCCACGGAGGAAGCAGCCATCTTCTCGATTTCTTGTCTTTTCTCCTCGCTCAAGGGCTTCGATATGCCGCCTGGTAAGCCGCACACGGGATGTGTAGCTTTACCGCCGAGAATCTCCGTTATTTTCTGGCCGTAGGCTCGGTGCTTTATGACCTCTTTCCCAATGTCTAAACCTGCTTTTTCAATGACGCCTAAGATGTTGCGCTTTTCAGGTGGTGCATCTGGGCCAACAATGAAGTCTGGCCCGCCAAGATAGTAGAAGTGTAGTGTGTGATCGTATATGTAGTATGCTACGTACATGAGTTCTCGGAGTTTTTTGGCGGCGGACGGCGGTTCGACATTGAAAGCTGCGTCTAATGCTTTTACTGAGGCGAAGTGATGGGCGACGGGGCAGACTCCGCAGATTCTCGTTGTCAAGAGAGGCATGAGTTCAGCGCGTCTTCCCTCACAGAATTTCTCGAAACCACGTAGCTCAGGAACTTTTAGGTACGCATTTTCCACCTCGCCCTTATCGTTGAGGAATATGGAGATGCTGCCGTGACCTTCGAGGCGGGTTATTGGGTTTATGCTTATTTCTTTCATTTCTTTATCACCTTTCTACGTAGAATTGATGCTGGAAGAGAATACATATAGAACGTGCCAACTGGGTCCTTTATCTGCGCCATTAATTTCTCAACATCCTCTGGAGACGCGGTCTTCTCGTCATAGCCAAGTATAGAGGCTAATGCAGCCATCATTCCAGCGCCTAACTCGGGCATGTTCGGTGCAGCTCCGCCGCAGCCTGTACAGGGCATGTCAACTTTTAAGCACTGGGCGCCGCAGCCGCTGCGGGTAGCTGGACCCATACAGAGTATGCCTTGCTCAAGCAGACACTTCTCAGGATCAGGGGCCTTCTCGTGTACTCGGTAAATTTTACTGATTTTTTTGTTTTCACGTTTTCGTGGGCATTCGTCACACACAGCCTTCAATGGCGCAAGCACTGAGCCCTTTGGTGGTAGCTCGTTTTTTGCGATGGCGTCTATGGCGTTAACTATGAGTGGGACAGGCGGCGGGCAACCTGGCAGATAGTAGTCTACGTCTACTGTTTGCGCTAGAGTTTTTACGGTGTCATAGAATTCTGGAATCTCGAGAACGCCCTCTTTAACTTTGGTCTCGGGCTGGGGAATGACCCTTTCAGGGTTGACAACTGACTTTTCTTTCAAGTAAACGTGTTCGAGGATTTCTTTGCTGTCATGCAAGTTGGCTAAGCCTGGTATGCATCCTTCGTGGGCGCATGAGCCGAAAGCCACCAGCGTCTTGGACTTTTTCCGCAGGAGTTTAGCCATGTGCTCCTGTTCGCTGTTACGGATAGACCCGTTAAAGAAGGTTATGTCAATGTACTTGTCAGGCATTGCTTCAACATCACTGTATTTGACGTCGAGTGCTACGGGCCAGAACACGATGTCAGCGATTTTTACTACGTCAAGGATTTTCTCGTTTATGTCTAAAACCGCTATTTCGCATCCACCGCAGCTTGCAGCCCAATAAAAGGCTATTTTCAGCTTCTTGTTTGTACTCATTTATTTTGCACCTTCAGATGCTTAAAGATTCTGGGAATGGTGACTTGCTTTGTTTCTATACACATTTCATTGAACACCATTCGTGAATGGGTTTTCAAATTGCACATCAACTACATAAAGCTTAAGCCATACTTTAATTGGTTTTTCCATGTCAGCTTAAAGTTTCAAGCAGAAGACTAACTGGTTCACAAAAAAGGAGCGATGCTGCACATAGCGCAGCGAGTATTCTCCACTTATTTTTAAACTGCAAAAGGCAATGCCCGCGAGCTTCTGCTACCGCAGAAATAGACCCTCTATAGGTTTCTGCAATGAATCGCTAATAGCCTCCAAATATGACGACGTAGTTTTCCGTGACGTGTTAAGCTATAAAGGGTTTAGCTTAGCTAAACTATGTAGAACACGTTGCGTTTTTTGCCATTTTGCTTTTTCAGCCAGTTTTCGCTCATTAAGCACCATTTTGATTCGTTGCCTTCAATGCGAAGCACCAGTATCAAGTCGTAATTGTCAAGCTTTGCATATTCAACTAGCATGTTGTAGGTATCTTTGTTGATTTCAATTTCAAGGTCTTGAATTTGCCCGTCGGCAGCTCTTCGCGCATGAAAAATCGCTTTAAGAACATCAACACCTTCTTGCAATTGTACATTCACTCGGTTAACGAAGTAAATTGTGTCTCCATAGCTAAGGATGACATTGCGTGCATTTTCAGATTTAACTTCGCTGTGCTCTCCCACTTGCAGTCAACGTCCATTGTTAAACTGCAAGAAAGGGTAGCAATTAAACGCTTTTCCATTTACTGTAATATTCCTTGTTGCGACTGAACTGGCTACAGTAGGGCAATCAGCGTTTTCAAGCATTCTTACGCGCTGCATTGACGAACTGGCCTACATCCAGAACGAGGACTACTTGCCCGTCGCCTAGGATTGTGGCGCCGCTTATTCCTTTAATTCCCTTTAAGGTTTCGCTGAGAGGCTTCACCAGAATGTCCTGTTGGCTTATAACGGAATCTACTATTAAGCCAAGTTTTGTCTTTTCATCGCCCAAATGTGTTATTAAAAGTTCAAATTCTTCCTCGTTAGGCCCCTCATATCCAAGTAGCTTATGCAAGTGAACAACTGGAATCACTTTGCCCCTGACGACTATAGCGTCTGTTTTCCCAAGCAACTTTATGTCGCTTCTCTTTGCCCGAATAATCTCTGAAACTTGGCTTGTGGGAATGGTAAACGTCTGCCCAGAATCCCTCACAAGTATAGCCTTAATAATAGCTAACGTCAGCGGCACTTTCAAGGTAATTTTCGTTCCTTTGCCTACGCGTGTTTCAAATTGAACAGTGCCCCCGAGAGCAGCGATTTTTGTTTTCACAACATCCATCCCCACTCCTCTGCCGCTTGTTTCGGTAACCTCTTTGCTTGTTGAGAAACCAGGCAGGAAAATCAGGCTGACTAGCTCGTTTCGGCTCATTTTCTCGGCTTCTTCCCTGCTTATGAAGCCCCGTTTAATAGCGACTTCTTTGATCTTTTCTGGATCAATTCCTGCACCGTCATCTTCGACTTCGATAATGACATGCTCGCCGCTTCGCTGGGCTGAAAGCCGTATCTTTCCAACGGGATTCTTGTTTGCCTTCTTTCGCTCTTCAGCTGTTTCTATTCCATGGTCAACGCTGTTTCTCAGCAAATGGATAAGTGGTTCACCAATTTCATCTAACACTGTGCGGTCGATTTCGATGTCTCTTCCTTCCATTACGAGGTCGATCAGCTTATTCCTTTTAATTGATAGATCCCGCACTAACCTGGGGAACCTGTCAAAAATTTGGCTCACAGGGACCATCCGCACTTGCATTACGAGATCATGGAGGTCAGAGGTGAGTCTGTCAATGTTCTCTGCGATGCGTTTTAGCTCTCCGTTTCTGTTATCCGAGATTAATTGGAGTAACGCAATCTTGTTGATAACAAGTTCGCCAACCAAATTCATGATTTTGTCAAGCTGCTCAAATTTCACGCGGACAGTCTGAGTAGCCCGGACTTCAGCAAACAGTTTTGATGCTTCCGTTATCTGCTTGCTCTGTTCCTCAATGCGATTTTTTAATGAAAGCACGTTATCTTTCATGGGTGGGCTTTTAGTTTCCGCAGAAGGCGACTCTATCTCTTCTGGCTCTTCAAGCAAAGATACTTGAGATGTCTCTTGAACTATTTTCTCTGAGGCTATACCTTGAGGCGTTATTTCTGTTTTCGCTTCTATCTTATCTTCAATTTTAACCGTGCTTGCCGGCGCTATTTTAACCTCTGGCTTAATCGTAGTTTCCTCTTGCACAGCGGGATCATAGTGAACAACATGCACGTCTTCTATTTCACAGACTTGGCGAATGCATTTTTCGATTTCCTCAGCGCTGCATCTACTGATGAGAGCAATCTTAAAGCCAGAATCAAGTTTGTCCTCTTTAAATGCTTCAAGTTCTTTTTGGTCAGGATGCGACTTGATTATTTCCGCCATCTCGGAAATCTTGCTTAGCACCAAAATTGACCTGACACTTTTGAAAGCGCAGTCTTTACTAAACTTCAAATCTACGAAATAACAATGTTCGCCACAGATTTCCGCGTTTACTACCGCTTCTTTTTCAGTTTCGGTAAGTTCTATGATTACAGGCTTTTTCTCTGCAGGCAAAACTTCCTTCTTGGCTTCTACGGGTGAAACCTCTTTCTTCATTTCTTTTACTTCTTCAAGCGCGGTTAGCTCGGTTGCTTCTTGAAGTTTCTGAAGTAAACTTGGAACTTTAATTTCTTCTTCATTCATATTTTGTATGTTTTCTAACCTGCAAGATAGCGCATCTGCACACTCAAGAAGCACGGTGATTAGATTACTTGTGGGTTTACGCCCTTTTCGCAGGTCATCAAAGACATCCTCCATTGCATGCGTAAGCTCTTGGATATCTTTATAGCCCATCATTCCCGAGCAGCCTTTCAGCGTATGCGCTGCCCTGAAAAGCATGTTAACAAGTTCCGTGTTTTGCGAATCTTTTTCTAAACTTAACAATGATTTTGTAAGAGTATCAATATGTTCCCTTGCCTCTTCAATGAATACTTCCTTGTACTGGCTACAATCTGTCGGCAAGAGACCTCCCACCTTGATTTTTTAGAGGCAACGCTATTCTCATGGCCTGTCCAATTTTAATGCTGAACAAATAGCCCTTGTCCTCCTGTTAGATTATTTAAACTAAGTGTGTCATCTTTCGCTACACCTAAAATGTAGCTTGACTTACAACCGACGCTTGCTGAGGCCTTTTTATAAACGCGACAATTAACATCAACACATATAAACTTCGCACTTGTTTCGCCACTTAGCATTTCAGATTTACCAATCACGAGATATCCCCCATCCCGTAATGCATTATAAAATTGCATGTGAACCTGCTGTTGGCTTTCTCTCGCGAAGAATATCATAACATTTCTACAAAGTATAAGGTCTAACCCATTATGCAAAGGAGACTTCATTAAATCATGTTTTTCAAAATGAACCAGTTGCTTAAGGAAGTTTTTAACTCGATATGTTGTGCCATCCTTTGAGAAGTACTCGTTAATCAAGGAATCATCAAGACCATTCAGCTGTTTTCTATTGTACTCGCCTTTCTGTGCCTTACTTAGAGCATCCTCGTCTATGTCTGAGGCAAAAATTGTGACTTTATAATTTGGCAATTGATTACCTAGCACTTTGTGAACTAGAATTGCCAAGGAGTATGGTTCCTCACCTGTTGCGCAACCTGCGCTCCAAATAGTAACTTCCTTAGACTTGAAAAGGCTGGGGAGAAGCTTCTTTTCAAGATAATCATAGACGTCGCTGTCTCTGAAAAATGTGGTGAAGTTAACTGTCAAGTCATTAAGGAGATTATTGCATTCCAATGGGTTTTTCTTTAGGTACCGCAAGTATCTGCTGTAAGTATAGGTGCCGGTTGCCCTTAAACGAATTGATAATCGCCTTTTTAGATACTCATCTCGATAACAATTAAAGTCAAGTCCAACAACATCATGTAATGCTTTCTTCAGTTTTTGGTAAGCTATATCTTCAAGGTATGCTTTAACTTCAACAGATGCCATCGTTATTTTCCACCTGTTTGCTTACCTTGTTTGCTTCATATTTCCTCACGTTCATACCTCGAAGTTCATCACCAATACGGGTATCCTGTCCTAATTTCCAGGAACCGCCGCTGAACAGCCATTTTCTTCCTTTTTTGATAAGCATCCGCTGAAGCTCATTGTTGGGGAAGGTTATGAGGAATCCTTCGGTTGAACTGTTATATCGTTTAAAGCGGGCATCAAAAACTACAGCGACCTCTGAGCACAGCGCCTGCTTGATTAGAAGGCCGTCTATAATTGCGTCAAAAGAGTCGATGATTAATTGTGGCGGCGTTAAGACAAGCTTGGTTGATGTAAAATCAGCTATAGCATTGAGAAAGGAGGTTAGCACTATCGAGCCCATTTCTTCTATTGCAGATCTTTGAATTTCAGGCGTAACTTCCATCCCGTTAGTCATTAACTCAGCGATTTTGGTGCATTCTTTTTCCTCAAAAATTAGCATGACATCGCAGTCTGCAGTGCCCCTTAATTGCATGAAAATAGCCGCGACAATCGTGTCGTGTGCTCCGTAAATTCCTGGAACGAGATGAGGTGATGTCACGTGCACTCTTGGTAGCTCAATTTTTATAGGCTCCTGCAGAATTTGTGAGAGTGAAGTAGTCGCATGGCCCGCGCCTATATTGGCAATTTCAAGAAGTATCTCAAGATCAGTGAGCACATCATCGGAATTCACGATTTTTGCTGCAGTGACCAGACTATTCATTAGCGTTCACCTACTATCCAGAATTTCTCGCAGCATTGTGGTGCTCTTTGGTTTCAACCACGAGGTTGTCAGCAAAAATCAATTCAACATTATTTTTTCTTTCAACTTTCTTGCTGGGGACTTCAGTGGACTTGCGTATCAGCAGTTCTTGTAGTTCCGGGCTTGGAAATATCATGAGTTGAGCAGGCGC
>JAWCMT010000028.1:0-2792 GCA_038849555.1 Bathyarchaeia archaeon
CGTCCACGGGGATCACGGCGTCTATCGGTCTAGCCGCGTAGGTATCAAACAAGTGAGCTTTGTCTCCGTACACAGTTTTCTTAACTTCATCTAAGTCTTGATAGTTTTTCAATGAGTTAATGCCGCCTATGGTCGCGCATGAACCGATAGCTACTACGATCTTCGCATTCTTTCTAATTTGCCGTAACCTGTCTTCATCTTGAAGTCGCGTGCATGAGCCTTCAATGAAGGCTATGTCATAGTTGTCGCTGTGCTCTTTCATAACTTCTCTGAAACTTACCACTTCAACCTGCCCCAGAAGGGTAAGCAACTCTTCTTCCAAATTAGCGATTTGCAACTGATCTCCTTCGCAACCTGCAAAATCAAAGAAAGCAACTTTTGGCTTCATCATAACGCCTCCGGCACTCCTTTAATTTTTGAGTAATTGAATACTGGGCCGTCTTTACAGACATAGATCTGGTTGATCTGGCAGTGACCGCATTTTCCAACACCACACTTCATTCTCCGCTCAAGCGAGAGAATTATGTGATCGTCTGGAACCTTTCTGCTCTTTAGATCCGCGATAACGAACTTGTACATAATAGGTGGACCACATATTATTGCATAGGTGGTTTCTGGGTCAAAATTGACTTGGGGAATTAAAGTGGTGATAACGCCTATGTTGCCTTCCCACAGTTCGTTTTCAGGACACCAGTCAACAGTAGGCTTGAATTCAACGTCATCTCTCTTTGCCAGCGCGAGCAGTTCATCGCCAAACAGTACCTCTTTTGGTTCTTTGCAACCGTAGAGCAAAATAACGCGGCCATAGTGTTTTCTGTTATCTAGCACGTAGTTAAACAATGACCTTAGTGGTGCAATCCCAAGACCTCCTGCGATGAACAACAAATCTTTGCCCTTCAACTGTTCCGCGTCAAAACCTTTTCCAAATGGACCTCTGATTCCCACCTTGTCGCCTACGTTAAGTGCATGTAACTTGGTTGTTACGCTTCCTACTTTGCGTACACACAGTTCAAATGTGCCCTTTTTGGTAGGTGGAGACGATATAGAAATCGGTGCCTCGCCAACGCCGAAAACCGAGACTTCAACAAATTGTCCTGGTTTATGATTTAAGTCGGTTCCATCGTCCAGTTTGATTTCAAACAATGTTTCCTTAGCGGTCATGGGCACTTTTTTAACGATGGTTGCCAGCTTAGGGACATAGTCTATGTTGCCTTCGGTTTGGATTTCCACTTGGGGCTCGGTGGCCGGCGTCACCTGCTCGCCCATTCTGCTGATTTCATAGTACATGTCGTTGAATAATTTGACTGGGTTGGCTATGTCGGGAAGACAGTTTGAAGAGCATCTGCCGCAGCCTACGCATGAAATGAAACCGAATCTGTCGAAAAGGTATTTTCCCTTTTTGAAGTACCTGTGCCTGTATCTAGTCGGCCTTGTCGGGCGGAAGTTTTCTCCTGAAGCAATTTTGGCGAAGTCTTCTAGTAAGCATCCGTCCCATGTTCTTACTCTTTCGCCATACTCAAGTGCTAAGTCAGCTTGATCTTTAACGTCAAAGCAGTAGCATGTTGGGCATACCAGAACGCAAGAACCGCATGCCAAGCATTTTTCTGCGTGTTTTTCCCAAAAACCGCTGTTTTCATAACTTTTACTCAGCAATTCGGGGATTAGCTCTGGTGGAAAGTCAAACTTTTGCTGAGCCATGTTCATTATTTCTCGCTTCTTCTGTCCGACGAGCTGTATGTCCCGGGCAAGAGCGGTTTTCACGTTCTTGGCATATTTATCAAGTAGTTCTTCTCCTTTCTGGGAGCCAACATTGATGGCGTATCTGTTTCCAAGGTCTGTTAGCATCAAGTCGTAACCATAGTCGATTACGGCGCAGCCCATGGCTGGTGCAAAACACCATTTTGACATTTTTTGAATGTTGACCCCTATTATTGTGGATGATTGCCTTTTTTCAAAGTAGTAGGGGTCAGACTTTGTTTCTCTGAATATCTCGTCCATGTGCAGAAGCGCCACTATATCGTAGGGATGAACGCCAATAATGACCATGGGTTTAGCTTCTGTAGGGCTTTTGGCAGCGAATCCCTTTGCCAAATCATACGTAACCAGCGTTTCACGTTGAGGGAAAAAATACTTCTTAGGCGGAAGCATTGTTACATCATAATCCAACCGCAATTCGCCGGCTGATTCCAATGGACCGAAAGCGAATTTGTCTCCTTTTGCTTTGACTCCTATAATGTTCAAGGACTTATCTTTTATTAAGGCTTCAACAAAATTGACAAAGTCTTCTTTGGAAATTATGCGCATCTATATTCTCCCTTATTGCTCCTAATTGGGCAAAGTTATTGTAGATAATGCTTATTCGTAAAATTTAATCCTTTCTGATAATGCCTTTTTTTTTGGAATTGAATCAGCGCATTCCGCGCTGTTATGTTTTTAAAACTTTTTTTGTTAATCTGGGCAAATAATGCCCGTTGTTGCTACTGTTTCCAAATTTTAATTTTCCAAGAAGATTTCGTGTTTTTTGTTGCTCATAGTTTATATATCACAGTTTTTCACTACAGCACGAGATATGTGGGTGTGTTTAGACAATGCTTAACCCTCACCGATCTGGAGGTCTGATTTTTGTCAAAAGAGGATAATCGCCGAATGTTATTAGAAAAAGCATTGAAAGAATATGACTTTCAAGCAAGCGCTTTGCTAGAAATTCTCCACAGAGCTCAGGGGATCTACGGTTACTTGAGCAAAGACCTGCTGATGGATATAGCTCAGTCGCTGCATTTGCCACCGAGCAC
>JAWCMT010000028.1:2802-19843 GCA_038849555.1 Bathyarchaeia archaeon
GTAGCAACTTTCTACAGTTTCTTCAACCTAGAAAAGCCAGGTGAACATGTAGTTACAGGATGTCTCGGTACGGCTTGCTACGTGAAGGGTAGCGAGCAAATTATGCAAGCAATCGAGCAGGAATTTAATGTAAAAAGAGGCAGCACAACTGCGGATGGAAAGCTGTCGCTGTTCGTGACGCGATGCATTGGTGCATGCGCACTGTCGCCTGCAATAATCATAGACGAGGAAGTTATTGGTAAAGCAACGAAAGAGGTTGTAATAGAAAGAATCCGACAGTTACTTGGAGGTTCAAAACAGTGAAACTTGCTGATCTGCAGAAAATTGCTGAACAAGAAGTTGACTTTCAAAGAGCCTACAAATACAGAATAAACGTCTGTTGCTCAAGCGGCTGCATGCCACTAGGCGCTTTAAAAGTTTTAGAAGCATTCGAAAAGGCAGTAAAGGAGTTCGGTGTTGAAAAAGAATGCAAAGTTGCTCGCACAGGCTGCCCAGGCACATGCTCAGTGGGTCCAGTTGTTGTAATTGAGCCGGGAGACTACCTTTACCAGAACGTCACTCCTGAAAAAGCGCGGGAAATAGTTAGAGACCACATCGTTTTGGGCTTGCCAGCGAAGGATATGCTTTACAGCAACGAGCAGTTCTTTAAGAAGCAAAAGCGTCTGATTCTAAGGAATGCTGGCAAAATTGATCCCTACAGAATTCAAGATTACATTGCAATGGGCGGATACGCCGCGCTTGCGAAATGCTTGGCAACTATGACTCCTCAAGGCGTAATCTACGAAGTTCTCACAAGCGGGCTAAGAGGCCGTGGAGGCGCTGGTTTTCCAACAGGGCAAAAATGGAACCTTGTAGCAAGGGCACATGGCTCACCAAAATACATTGTAGCCAACTTGGACGAAGGAGACCCTGGCGTATTTGCAAACCGAACCCTAGCTGAAGCTGATCCGCATGCTATCCTTGAGGGCATGGCAATAGCCGCTTTTGCAGTAGGCGCAGAGAAAGGTTACATTTACATAAGAGCCGAGTATCCCCTGGCTATCCAAACTTTACAGAGAGCAATTACTCAAGCGCGCTCAATGTCCCTTCTAGGCAACAACATTCTTGAAACTTCTTTCAAATTTGACATCGAACTTAGGCTAGGCGCTGGCGCATTCGTCGCTGGGGAAGAAACCGCTATACTCGCCTCCATCGAAGGTAGACGCGCCATGCCACGCCCACGCCCGCCTTATCCTGCAAATTCGGGATTGTGGGGTAAACCGACGCTGATACAGAACGTTGAGACCTTGGCGAATATTCCTCTGATAATCATGAACGGCGGCTTATGGTTCTCCAAAATTGGCACACCAAAATGCACTGGCACTAAATGTTTCTCCTTAACAGGCAAAGTCAATACTCCAGGCCTAATAGAAGTGCCTATGGGCATCACGCTTAGAGAAGTAGTTTTCGACATAGGCGGAGGCGTACCGAAAGGCCGAAAGTTTAAGGCGGTCTTAGTCGGCGGTCCTTCAGGCGGCTGCATTCCTGAAACCCACATCGATCAGCCTATCGATTACGAGTCTCTGAAGAATCTCGGCGCAATCATGGGGTCAGGCGGCATAGTGGTGCTCGATGACCAGTCATGCATGGTGGACACCGCCAAGTTCTTCACAGAATTCTGTGTCGACGAATCCTGCGGCAAATGCACACCCTGCCGTGTAGGGCTCACAAAGATAAAGGGAATTTACGATGCCATCACCCAGGGTAACGGAAGAATGGAGGACATCGCCATACTGGAGAAAACTAGCGTTTTTATCAGGGACGCTAGCCTCTGTGGTCTTGGGCAAACAGCGCCTAACCCTGTTCTTACCACCTTAAGATACTTCAAAGACGAATATATCCAGCATATCAAGGACAAAAAATGTCCTGCTGGCCGTTGCTTCAAAACAAAGGAGGGTGAACAATGAGCGCATTAACTGTTAAGTTGAAAATAGATAACGTTGAAGTCGAAGTGCCTGAAGGCACAACTATTCTGAAAGCTGCCCGAGATAACGGAATTGAAATTCCAACTTTATGCGCTTTAGAAGGCTTAACCAGCTACGGCGGATGCCGCCTATGCCTAGTCGAAGTTAAGGGTGCTCCTAAGCTCTTCCCTGCTTGCACAACACCCGTGAGCGCCGGCATGGAGGTCATAACGAATTCTGAGCAGCTCCGCGAGTACCGTAAGATGATTATTCAACTTCTTCTTTCAGAAAGAACGCATGTCTGCTCTGTTTGCGTTGCAAACGATCACTGTGAGCTACAGAGCTTAGCAAACAAATTAGGTGTTGACCACTCAATCTTCGAGCGCAACTGGACCAAGAAGGAGCTTGATTCGTCGCATGACTTTCTTGTTATCGATAGAAACCGCTGTATATTGTGCACGCGATGCATAAGGGTTTGCGACGAAATAGAAGGCGTTCACACGCTGGATTTGAAACAGCGAGGTAGAAAGGCTGAAATTATCATGGATCTGGACGAGAATTGGGCGAACTCTTGTTCTTGCACATCATGCAGGAAATGCGCCAAAGTCTGCCCAGTAGGCGCCATCTACATTGAGGGTGAACCCATCACGCGCACTAAGAACAAGGATGTTGCTGAATTCATAATGACAAGGAGACTTAAGAAATGAGCACACAAGAAAAAATCCGAGTTGCAACTATTTGGCTCAGCGGCTGTTCAGGCTGCCACATGTCATTTCTCGACCAAGACGAGTTAATTCTAGAACTGGCTAAAAAAATCCAAGTGGTCTACAGCCCGCTTGTGGACATTAAGACCTTCCCAGAAAACGTTGACGTAACCCTCATTGAAGGCGCAGTTGCGAACGAGGAGCAGCAGAGCCTACTTAAAGAGGCGCGTTCCAAAACAAAGATTTTGATTTCTCTTGGCGATTGTGCAGTGACGGGAAATGTTCCTGCTTTGAGGAACGCGTGGAGCGACAGTGCCAAACTGGTTCTGGAGCGGGCATACGTGGAAAATGCAGACGTAAACAAGCAAGTCCCGACAGAAGTTCCTGAACTGCTGGAGAAGGTTAGACCATTGCATGAAGTTGTGAAAGTAGATTACTTCATTCCTGGGTGCCCGCCGTCTGCCACCGTCATAAATTATGTGTTAACTGAACTTCTGGCTGGAAGGACTCCTAACATGGAAGGTAGATCAAAGTATGGGTGAGGAAAAGAAAATGAATAAAGAAATCGTTATACATCCAGTTACACGGATAGAGGGCCATGCCAAAGTAACTATACATCTGGGCAAAGACGACTCTGTTAAAGAGGCACGTTTCCACGTCATTGACTTCAGAGGCTTCGAGAAATTCAGCGAAGGCCGCCCGTTCTATGAAATGCCAGGCATAACTTCAAGATCATGCGGCATCTGCCCTGTTAGTCACCTGCTGGCTTCAGCAAAGGCATGCGACGCGATTGTTGGTGTAAAACCGCCTAAAACCGCCATTCTACTACGCCGCCTGATGCATATGGGGCAAATGATTCAATCACATGCGTTGAGCTTCTTCCACCTTTCCGCACCAGACCTGCTGCTGGGCATGGACGCAAGTCCAGAAACAAGAAACATTTTCGGTTTAATCGAGAAGAAGCCTGACCTGGCTATTCAAGGCGTCAAACTGCGAAAGTTCGGACAAGAAATCATCGAAAAAGTTGCTGGTAAACGCATTCACTCCTATGACTGGATAATTCCAGGCGGCGCAAAGTGGCCTCTATCCAAGGAAAACGCCGACTTTATTCGCTCTAACCTGCCTGAAGCAATGGACATCGCGCTTAAAACACTTAAAATGTTCAAGAGTTCTATGCAGGGATTCGAGGAGGAAGTGGAGAACTTCGGCAACTTCCCAACCTACTACTTGGGCCTGGTAACGCCGAAGGGCGGGCTGGAGCATTACGATGGCAAGATACGCATAGTCGACGCTGAAGGCAAAATCGTAGCTGACCAACTTGACCCCGATGCCTATCAAGAGTATATTGGCGAGGCTGTTGAACCATGGTCTTACATGAAGTTCCCATATTACAAGCCGCTTGGGTATCCAGACGGAATTTACCGCGTCGGCCCATTAGCTCGGCTTAACATCGCTTCACACTGTGGCACCCCATTAGCGGATGAAGAGCTTAAGGAGTTCAAGAAACTCGGCAAAAACGGCGTGGTTCAAAGCACTTTCCACTATCACTATGCGCGGCTTATTGAGATTCTCTTCTGCCTCGAGACCGTGAAAGAGCTTCTTGAAGACCCAGCCCTACTTTCAGAACGTGTAAGCTCCAAAGCCTCCGTCAACAACGAGCAAGGCGTCGGCGTGGCTGAAGCTCCGCGTGGAACATTGATTCATCACTACAAGGTTGACCCGCAAGGCAGGATTTTGTGGGCTAATTTAATCATCGCCACGGAGCATAACAACTTGGCTTTCAACAAAGCCGTAACGCAAGTTGCAAAGAAGTACGTGAAAGCAAAGCAGCTGCAGGAAGGCATGCTCAACAGGGTTGAAGCTGTTATCCGTGCGTTTGATCCCTGCTTAAGCTGTGCAACGCATGCCGTGGGGCAAATGCCCCTGAGAGTGCAGCTAATTGACGCAGAAGGTCGTCTTGTAGATCAAAAAGCCCGCTGATTCAGCTGGCTTCAATCTTCCCTATTTTATTTTTGATAATTGTTCACTTCGTTGCAGATAGCTAAGGTTTAATTTTTACGTGGTTTGAAGCCCACCGTAGCCGATTTATGTTAAATGTAATTCATTATAAAAAGTGGCTGCTCAAGGTAAAAGCATATATACCTTGTGCTGTGCCTTCTCTGGTCGCACGTTAAGGCGAAAAAATGAGCTTAAGAGAAAAAATCCTGAGGCTAAAAAAGGAAAAAGAAGCAATTATTCTAGCACATAATTATCAGAGACCAGAGATTCAGGATATAGCCGATTATGTCGGCGACAGCATTGAGTTAAGCCGAAAAGCCATGGAGGAGAAAGACGCGAAAATCATCGTGTTCTCAGCTGTGGATTTTATGGCTGAATCCGCTGCCATACTTAACCCTTCTAAAAAGGTGCTTTTGCCTTCTTTGGGCGCTCGGTGCCCCATGGCGCAGATGCTCACGGTTGACGAGATTAAACGGTGGAAAGTGCATTATCCTGACGCGCCTGTAGTGCTTTACGTTAACACTTTAGCTTCAGCCAAGGCCTACTGCGACATTTGCTGCACATCCGCTAACTTCGTGGAAGTCATCAACTCGCTGGATGCTGATACTATTCTTTTCGGGCCTGACCGCAACTTAGCCGAGTACGCAGCGGAAAAGACCGGCAAGACGCTGATTCCGATTCCCGAGTGGGGCTTCTGCCCGACGCATCTGCTTTTCCAGCCTGAAGATGTTGCGATGCTTAAGATGCAGTATCCCGACGCTAAGGTCATGGTTCACCCTGAATGTAGTGCTGAAATGCGCAAAATCGCTGACTTCGTCGGCAGCACCTCGAAAATGTGCCATTACGTGAAAGAATCCGACGCAAAAACATTTATTGTTGGCACTGAGGAGGGCCTTTTGCATCGCTTACGGAAAGACAATCCGACGAAACAGTTTATTTCTGCCTATAAAGACGCCGTGTGCCCAAACATGAAGTTGACGACGCTCGAGCGGCTTTATGATTCGCTGAAGCAGGAAAAGCACTTGGTTAAAGTTCCAGATAATGTAGCACGGAAAGCGCGCATTGCATTGGAAAGAATGTTTGCAGTTAATAGTTTAAAGCGTTAGACAGAAATTATCATTTCTTTTAGGATTTTTACGCCTCTTTTTGTGGTGAGTTCATCGCTTAATTCTCGAATTTCTGAGGCTTTGCCCTTAACGGCTATCACTTCTAAGCAGTCTCGTTCGCCTAGGTGAATGTGCATTGTGGACGAAATTAAAGGCGCATGGTGATGCTGTATCTCTGTGAGCTCGCTTTCCAGCCCTCTCACTTCGTGGTCGTAAACCATTAGCAGCACGCCTATTTGGTCGGCTTTTTCTTCTCCAAGCCATTTTTTATCTGAAACGTAAAGTCTCACAGCATCTTGGATGGCTTTCGAGCGGCTTTCATAGCCCATTTTGCTGATAATCTCGTCAAACTCCTTCAGAAGGTCTGGAGGAAATGTTACTCCTACCCTGATGATTTTTGACATGGAGTTTCACAAGTAAAGGTGAACCTATGTGCCTAAAAGCTTTATGTGTTGGGTATAACCCAGAGTGTGCCAAAATGGGAGCTTGCCGGCTGTAGAGCTACTTCGCAGGCTCGAGTGTACGCAGCATGCTTCCTGACTTGTAGCCTTCCAAATCAAGCGCCACGTATTTGAAGCCTATCCGCTTTAACTCACTGGCTATTTTATCCATAACCGCGACGTCGCAAAAGATTTTCCTCTCGTCTTTCCCCGCTTCTATCCTAGCCAAGCCGTTATGATCTCGCACTCGAAGCTGTTGGACTCCTGTTATCTTCTTCACTGCCCGCTCCGCTTTCTCAATTCTCTCTAATCTTTCAGCTGTAATCCTCTCATTGTATGGTATCCTTGAGGCTAAGCATGCCAAAGGCGGCTTGTCATGAGTGGAAAGCCCCATTTCCCTGGCTAATGCGCGAATCTCTTCTTTCGTAAACTGCGTGTCAACCCATGGGCTATACACATTTTCCGCTTCTTTAACAGCCTTGAATCCCGGCCTATGCTCGGTTAAATCGCTAAAGTTTGTGCCCTCAAAAACTGCCTTAAACCCAAGTTTCTCTGCCATTTGCTGCAGCTGCTCCAAAAGCTCTTTCTTGCAGTAGTAACATCGGTTTTCCGGGTTTCGGCTGAAATTCTCGTTCGCCAACTCATTTGTTTCTATTATGTAAAGTTTGATGCCTATTTCTTTCGCTACTTTTTTTGCGTCTTCTAACTCTTCCTTTGGATACGTGGACGACTTTGCTGTGACGGCCACTGCTTTATCGCCTAAAACGCTGTGGCTAACCGCAGCTAATGTTGAGCTATCGAGGCCTCCGGAAAAGGAGATAACTGCGCCGTCTTTACCTTTTTCCGCGATATAGCGTTTTAGCATTTCATATTTTTCTCTGCTGACTTTCACTAGCACTTCTCCCTCTTCAATAGTATTTCTTTAGCGTGCAAAGTGACTAATTCGGCGATTTCTCTAAGGGGTTTACCTGTTTTTTCTGCCAATTTTTTCACTTCTTCATATTCAGGTTTAATCTGGATAATTTTGCCTTGGCCGTCTCTGGCAACTTTCACCTTCACAGCTTCCTCCACGCCATCTATTTGCACGCCTACTGAAAATACTTCGCGATTAAGGATATGTCTTGCACAGTGGTACACTCTAACTCCTAGAGTGCCTGCTTCTTCAATAATCACCCGTGAAAGCCGCTCGGCGTCTTTGGCGTCGGCTATTATTTTCAGAATTTGCCCCGGCCTATTCTTCTTGGTAAACATTGGAATGACGCAAACGTCTTTGGCGCCTTCCCGCAGAAGCCTATCCACCGCGTATCCGATTACCTCGCCTGTTGCATCATCAAGGTTTGTTTCCAAAATAACTACGCTGTCCGTTAGCAGTTCCCTCTCTAGGGGCTTACCCAATGTAACACGCAAAACGTTAGGCATTTCCTCGAAGTCCTTGTTGCCCGCGCCGTAGCCTACCTTTAGCGGCGCCATTTCCGGATAGAAGCCGCTAACTTCCTCTGCCAAGTTAACCAAGATGGCTGCGCCTGTAGGCGTAGTCAACTCTGACTCGACGGGCCCGCCTTTTAGTGGAAAACCCTTTGACGCAAGTATCGCCAACGTTGCCGGTGCAGGGCTGGAGACCGTGCCATGTGAAAACTTGAACAAGCCTCCGCCGACCGAAACAGGCGTCGCATGCACTTTGGCGTTAAACAGCCCGAGTTCTTCCATGGCGACTGCGGCTCCAACGATTTCTGCTGGCGTATCCACGAGGCTTACTTCATGCAGATGCGCGTCGGATAGCTCACCGCCGTGAAGCGCTGCCTCAGCATTGACTAAAGTGCGGATGACGTTAGACGTGAACTGCTGCGCTTTCTCAGAAAGCTTCAGGTTTCTGGAGGTTTCTTCCACAATTGCGATGAGTTCTCGGCCGGTTTTTCTGTGGGCGCTTTCAGCGGTGGCGTCAATTTTAGTCGCTCTAAACCCTTTCCGCAGAACCTTTTGCACAGTAACTTTGATGTTTTTGTAACCGTACTCTTGTTTTTCCAGAGATTTTATGGCTGCAGTAACCCGGCTCACGTCAGCGCCTAAATCTATTAGGGCGCCTAAGAACATGTCTCCAGAGATGCCGGCGAGTTGGCAATCGATAACAAATATTTTGTCAATTTCCGCCATTCCATTTTGCCACCTGATAAGTTGATATGGAAGAGCACGCATAAATGATATATCGCTTATGCTCTTGAAGGAAATTGATTAGTCATGAACACTCTGAAGGAAATTCTTGAGAAGCTTCTGAAAGGCGAGATAACGCTCCATGAAGCGGAAAAGCAGGTTAAGCTATTGGCGATAGAAGAAGTAGGGAACATGGCGAGAATCGATGCTAACCGCGAATGCAGGAAAGGTATACCTGAAATCGTTTTGGCTGAAGGTAAAAGCGCAGCCGACGTCGTTGACATAACGCTTCACATGTTCTCGGAGGAAGGTAGAGTAATTGTAAGTCGATGCACTTCCGAGCAGATAAGCGCAGTTAAAGCAGCGGTTCCAAACGATGCGGTTCTTCAGATTTATGACAAGGCGCGAATGATTGTTGCAAAGAAGAAGGACTTTGCCGTGAAGCCCACCGGGGGAAAGATTGGGATTCTGACTGCGGGAACCTCTGATGTTCCTGTGGCTGAAGAGGCACGGGTGATTGCTGAAGAAATGGGCTGCGCAGTTTTCGCCGCGTACGACGTTGGCGTAGCTGGAATACACAGGCTAATGCAGCCGATAAAAGACTTTGTGGAGAAGGATGTTGACGTTATCATAGTGGTTGCAGGTCGAGAAGGCGCCTTGCCTTCGGTGGTGGCGGGTATGGTTGATGTGCCTGTGATTGCGGTTCCAACATCGAATAGTTATGGTTTCGGAGAGAAAGGCGTGAGCACGCTGATGGCTATGCTTCAGTCCTGCTCTTTAGGCTTGGCTGTTGTTAACATCGATAGCGGTGTTGCTGCAGGCGCCGTGGCCACCGTAATCGCTAATCGCGTGGCAAAGTTTAGGGGCCATGCATAAATTTTGTTTTAACATGCTTTTTCTGCAGAAGAGTTGATTGAAGCAAAAGTCGTGATTTTTTGTTGTTTCTTCTTTTAGAATTGAGAAACCTTTAATAGCTGGTAATACAGAAAACATAAAAAGTGTTACTGAGGCGGAGAATTTGCACATCCCAGACGGATTAATAACCAGCCCAATTTCACTCGCGGCGGCAGTAGCAATGTGGATAATTACCCTTGCTTTTCTTGCTTGGGCATGGAAAAAAGCAAAAGCCACTTATCCACGCTCGATTACCGCTCTGCTCGCCATATCAAGCGCCTTCGTATTCGCCGCGCAGATGATTAATTTTCCAATAACCTTCGGCACAAGCGGGCATCTGGTAGGCGGCACCTTCCTGGCTGTGCTGCTTGGGCCATACGCCGCCATGCTCAGCATGACAATTGTTCTCTTGATGCAGGCGGTTTTCTTCGCCGACGGCGGCATCCTCGCCTTCGGCATGAACGCATTTAACATGGCAATAATCGGCGGACTAAGCTTCTTCCTAATAAAATTGTTCACACGCGGCTCAGTCAGCGGCAAGCGCTTTATCCCAAGCGTCTTTGCTGCATCATGGCTTTCTGTGATGGCAGGCGCTTTCGTTACGGCATTGATGATTAGTCCTGCTTTCACCGGCGGCGTCGCTGTAACTGTGCCTTCCATGCTATTTTACCACGCTATAATCGGCTTGGGCGAAGGCGCCATAACCACGGCGCTGGTGTCCGCGCTGCAGCGGATGCAGCCGGCAATAATGGGTGGTTTGGCTCTTCTGAAGGAGAAAACCAAGCTATGAAACGACAATCCACGGTTGTAATTGCCATTATTGTTTTCCTTGTTTTCTTTATCCCTTTAGCTTCAAGCGACCCTGACGGGCTTGAACGGGTAGTTGAAAACTTCGGGGTAGAGGAGCAGGCGCCTTTCTGGCATGGGATAATGCCCGACTACACAATCTCAGCGGTCGAAGACCCGTATGTTTCAACTTTAATCGCCGGCGTAGCAGGCGTTATACTCGTCTTGCTTGCGGGTCTCGCGGTCGAGCGGGCTATAACATCGAAGAACCAAGCTTAACAATTTTGCGCATGCATGCCTTCGATAAGAAGGAAGTTATTTTTCCAGTGATATTCTGCTTATTCCCGCTTCTTTCTCAAGCACTATTACGTGCTCAGCTTTTTCCGCGAAAGCCTCGCTGTGTGTCACCGCGATTATTTGCTCTATTGCCTTAAAGCGGCTGATGGCTTCGGCTAAGCGGTCGATGCTGCCGTCTTCGCTGCCAAGGCTCTCCGTAGGCTCATCAAGCACCAGCATGCTCAAGCTGTGCCCAGTGCGCGACTGCATAATAAGCTGACCAAGCCCAAGGCGGTAAGCGAAAGCCAGCAGCGTCCGCTCGCCGCCCGAAAGATTGGCGACATCCCTTTCGACGCCGCTTTCGCTTTTCACGTAGGGCGTGTAAGTCTCATCCACAATCACATTCAACAGGGGCGCTTCGCCGACGACGAGGCTGTCAAGCACTTGCTGCACAAAGTTGCGGAGCACTTTCACGAATTCGCTGCGCAGTTTAGGTTGAATGCTCCGGTAGGCGTCGCGGATGGCGCTTATTACTTCAACTGTTCGATTGATTTTCTGCATGCGCTCAAGCTTTTCCTGTGCGTGGTCAATGCGCTCCTTCACTTCGTCCAAGCGCGCCAGCAGGTCTTTTTTGCGGTTTTCTTTAGTGCGCAGCTCGGATTCCAAACGGTAATATTGTCTAAACGCTTGCTCCCGCTGTGCACGTGCAGTTTCTAAATCCGACAAGTCGAATCTGCCTATCTCAAACCGTAAAGCCTCAAGCTGCCCAATTAAGTCGGCTTCAAACTGCCTTTTCGCCTCAATCTCCGCTGCCAAGTCGCTTAGGTTTCTTTCTTCCTCGTTTAACCGTGCTTTAAGCTCTTCAGCCCTTGTTGTAAGCGTTTGCAGGTTCGAAACTGCTTCGTTTACCGCAGCTTTTGTTCGTTGCAATTTCTCGATTTCACTTTGCAAATGCTCTATTATGCGCTGTCTTTCCATGTTTTCCTGTTGAATCCTCTGCATCAAACCATTCTTGTATTCACTATTCAACTGTTGCAGGCAGAGTGGGCATCGGCTTTCCAGCGCCAGAGACTCTGTTCTTTTCTGGTCTGTTCGTAGGTTCCGCAAAGTGGCTTCCTGCTCGGCTCTTAAACTGGAAAGCTTCTCATCAAAAGTCGCCAATTGCCTGCGTAAGGCTTCAATAGGCTGGTTTGCAAATATGCCTGCCTGCTCAAGCGTGCGCTTATAAGTAGCTGCCTGAGAATCCAGCGAGTTTTGCCGCTGCTTCAAATTGTCGATTACGGTTTTTTTATCTTCTGCGCGTCTATTAAGCGAAGCCAACGTCTCCTTTACGCTTGCGATGCTGGCCTGAATCTTCGTCTCTTTTCTTCTAAGCTCTTCTATCAGAAGCCTTTTTTCTTCCAGCGCTCTCAGCTTCTCATCTGCGATATCAAATGTTCTCTTAGCGGCGGCCAGCTTGCTTAAGGCGTCTTGCAGCTCCATTTCTAAGAGCGTGAACTCCTCAGTGATGCGGTTGTATTCTGCGCTGAGCTTTTCCAGCCCAACCACGTCGGCGTCTTTCTCGTAAACTTTTTTCTCTGTTTCATAATCCCGCTGATAAACCGCAATGTTGCTCCATGCCGCTTCATAATCGGATAAACCGAAAAGTTCGTCTAAGCGGCGTTGCCTATCTCTCGGCGCCGCATCCAGCAGCTCCTTCAAGTGCTCCTGCCTTACCCACATGATTTCGCGGTAAAGCTCACGGTCAAGCCCCGTTATAGCCTTTATCTGCTCCGCGACAGCGTCGGTTTTCATGCTTGCCAAGAGCTTCTCATCCTCGTATAGCTTAAGCTCCTCAAGGTCTTGGCCTATGCCTTTTCCACGCCTTTTCAGCCCGCGGACAATCCTGTAGGTTCGTCCATTCTGGCTGAACTGCACCGTGATTCTGCCTGACTCCGCGCCTTCACGAAGCAGATATTCAAAGCTTCTGCTGAGCGGCTCGCCGAATAGGGCAAAGTCCAAGGCGTAGAGCACGCTGGATTTTCCTGTGCCGACACCGCCTAAGAGGCAGTTGAAACCCCGCGTGAAGGGCACTGTGGACTTCACATGTGAGCGTATGTTTTCCAGCTGAACAACTTCGATTTTCATCGTAGAAGCTCCTCTATTGTTTGCTTTACTCGCTCATCTTGCCTTCTTGTTAAGGGCTCTATCAGGGCTATGGCGGCGCGTGCGATTTTCTCGGCTTCCTCGCGGCTGTAGCGGTCGCTGAAAATCTGCAGAAAATACTCAAACGACTTCGTCTTCAAATCCTTAAACTCGCTTTCGAATATTGACCGCACAATTTCGTCTGGGACAGCGCTTTCTTTAAGCATCACAATCGGGTGCACCAGCAGCGCTTTCTCTGCTGCGCTGCGGATTCGTGCAACATCTACTTCTGCTCGGCTTGCCTCTGCGGGCAAGACACCCTTCAAAACTGGGATTATCACGGCGCCTTCCTCATCTGCACCTTTGACAAGCTGAACCGCCATGTCGGTGATTTTAGCCGAAGGCACGCTTGGAAATTCCTGTTCCAGAATCTTGAACCTGCGCGGAGAACAAAGCTCGATAAACTCGGGTTGGAATTCGCCTTTCTCGTTGACTTTAACGTGAAAGAAGCCTTTCTTCTGCTCCGCTTCGTCATAACTTACAGTTTCCGTTGAACCGCTGTAAGCTAACAGTCCAGTTTTAAACCTGCATGAGCTGGATTCATGTATGTGCCCCGCCGCGTAGTAGTCAAAGCCGTCGGGCAAAAGCTCAGGCGGAGCCTCCGCCTCAAGGTACGGCGGCTTAACGCTGGGCAAATCCACAGCCATATGAAAAACGAAGATGTTGCTGACTGTCGGCTCAGGAGTTGGCGGGTTCTGCTCCATAAACGCTGGCAGTTCTTCCTCCGTCTTTCGCCTTGTGCGGAAGTTTGGCACGCCGTAAACGTAGCAGCAGTCAGGTTTACGCCAGCAGGCGCCCTCATGTCTTGGCAAGTGATAAATTAAGCCGGCGCTGTCCAGCGGATACAGAATCGTGCCCGTTATCGCGTTAGGCGCTGAATCATGCGAGCCGTCAACCGTTAAAACAGGGATTCCCGCGTCTCTTAAGCGCTTAAAATTTCTGATGGCATTCTCAAGTGTAACGTTAGACGGCCGCGCCTGATGGAACAAGTCGCCGGCGATAATCATGAAATCTGGTTTCAGCTCTATGGTTTTGTCAACTATTTCTTGGAAGGCTTTGTCGAAGTCTTCGCGTCTGGCTTCTAAGCCATACTGTGCATAGCCCAAATGCAGGTCTGAAGCGTGGATGAAATTGAATGCCTTCAACGGTTAGCGGTCTGCCCCCGTATGTAAATTGTTGCTTATGCCCTTTTATTTTTGGTTTTGACTGCTTTAAGGCTTTGGCAAGCCTGCATTAGCCCTGTTTCATTGCCGACCGTAGGGAAACATATAAACGCCTACTTTGCTTTTTACCATGAAAGTCGTGCTTACCCATGAAGTGCCGAAAATGTGGAGAAGAAACGTTCCTACCCTTTCAATGTCCCTACTGCGGAGACCAATTCTGTACTGCGCATAGGCTGCCTGAAACCCATGATTGTCCACGGATAGATGCTGCACGAATACGGAGATGGGAAGAGGCCACAGTGGCGGCGCAGGAACCTGCCTCATACGAATATCGGATAACTTATGGCATGCCACGTCGAGTTCAAGGGCGCATATACTTTAGCCAAAAAGAACTCAAGCATATAGGAATAGGTGCTCTGCTTGTAATAGGCATCAGCTTGTCTTTCGGATTTGACTATTTGGGCGCGGCGAATTGGGCTTTCGTTTTCTCCACTATAGCCGCCATAATCACCGGGTCCTTTCTTGCGCATGAAATAGCGCACAAAGCATCCGCGCAACGGCGTGGTTTATGGGCTGAGTTCCGATTAACCCTCTGGGGCGCCATCTTAACATTCATATCAATTCTCTTACCCTTCAAAATTATTGCGCCCGGCGCCGTCACGATTTCGGGACATACCCGCATCGATGAGATAGGGAAAATTTCAATCGCCGGGCCCGCTACCAACATTGCTTTATCCACAATTTTCCTTGGATTAACGCTTGCGCCTACGCCGTATTATTGGCTGTTCGCTGTAGGCGCCTTCTTCAATGGATACATCGCCGTTTTCAACCTAATTCCGGTCGGCCTTCTTGACGGCTTCAAAATTTTCCTGTGGAACAAAAAAGTTTGGGCTTTAGCTTTCGCTGCTAGCTTAGCGCTGGCAATAATGGGCTATTACGTTTACTACTTCTATTAAAAACTAAATAAGCTCTATTGTCACGTGGACTTCTTCTGGCACGCGGATGCGCATGATACGCCGCATAACCCGCTCTTCCGAGTCAATGTCAATTAAGCGCTTGTGGATGCGCATTTCCCAGCGGTCCCATGTGGCTGTGCCCTCGCCTGAAGGCGCCTTCAAAACGGGCACGCGAAGCCGCTTGGTAGGCAACGGAACAGGCCCGTTTATTTTTGCTCCTGTTTTCTCAGCGATGGCCTTCAGTTCCTCACATACCTCTTCCAGCTTGTTGTAATCTGTGCTTGTTAAGCGGATTCGCGCTTTCCTCACCATTTTCTTCGCCTATCAATATGTTAGTTGGGTTTTTTGCGACTACGTAAGAAATTTAAATGGAACATAAAAACCTATCGACACCCTTTATTCCATTTTATCAGCACACATCTCTTAAGCTATAATGAGCTTGTGCTTTCCGTGCAAGCTTTTTTCTCATTGCCTTTTAACAGCCACTGGCGACTAAAAGTTGTTTTTCTCCTTTTTTATGTTTAAGCTAAACTATAGATTTAATAATTAGCCACCGCCATTGTTCGCCTCTAAGGAGCGAAGAAGTCTTGTTCGCTGTCGGTCACTTCGCATTCGCCTATCTTTTAGGCAGAACGTCTGGAAAACTGCTAAACGTGCCGCTCAACATACCAGTACTTCTGGTTCTCTCAATAATCCCTGACGTAGACATTCTTTTCGAGCCTTTCATTGCAGAAATACACAGAGGGCCAACCCATTCAATAATAATGGCAACTCTATTTTTCATTCCCTTCTTCGTATTCTACGGTAAGAAGGCAGCACCATACTTCACCGCTTTAGTTTCGCACTCTTTAATAGGCGACTTAATAATTGGCGGTCAAATCCAACTATTATGGCCCTTATCCACGAACGAGTTCGGCTTAACCTACATCGACATATATAATCCAATAAACGTTGCACTTGAGTTCACCCTGTTCATAATAACTTTGGCAGTGATGCTGAAAACCCGCGATTTATTCCAATTTTTCCGCAACAGTAAGTTAAGCCTTATCTTGGCCATACCGCTTTTCACGGTTCTGCTGCCTACCCTCACAAGTTATCCCCTAGAAGTTCCCCTTATATTAGTTATCCCGCACCTGTTTTATCTGGTTTTATTTTCTATTTCCATCTCAATAGTAACCCTTCAGATCTTGAAACAAGCAAAACGATAAGCGCATCAACTCAGCCTCTTAATGAAACAAAACCGTCTGCCTGCAACAGCTGAAAAATCAATATTGCCTGCTGAAGTAACGCCCAGCCTATATTTTTAACCCAGCAACTCTTTCGACTAAGAATCAATGTAAGCGCCATTATATTTGGCGGCTATTAGAAATTCATTGCAGAAACCTATAGAGGGTCTATCTACGGCAGAGTAATACGCGCATGCTTCAAGCTTTCCCGCCCAGAAACTTCATGATACCTCTTTTCCGCCTGCTTTAAAGTTTATATAGGAATAAACCTCTGTTTCAACATGTTCAAAGTGCTCTTGGAGGGTTCTTGGTTGAGTGAAGTTCGTGAAGTTCAATTACGTGTCGGGGATGCACGCCAAAGGGATGTTGGTAGAGGCATCGCCCGCATAGACCAACGCACCATGCAGAAGCTGGGCATAAGTGCCGGCGACGTGATAGAGATTGCTAATAAGCGCACTACCAGCGCTATAGCTTGGCCCGCCTACAGCGAAGACCAGAATCGTGACATAATTCGTATTGATGGTTTCACCCGCAAGAATGCAGGTGCGGCATTGAATGAGTACGTGGTGGTAAGGCCGGCTAAAGTTAAAACTGCACTTAGCATCACGCTTGCGCCAGTTGATATGCGCCTAAATGTTGATGATGACTTCACTAACTTCGTTAAGAATCGCCTCATGGAAAGAACGCTTGTTGAAGGCGACACAACGCTTGTTATGATGCTGGGCCACGCAATTCCCTTCACAGTGTCAAAAACTCGACCTCATGGCATAGTTAAAGTAACCGCGGAAACGCGGCTCACAATTCTCAACGAGCCTGCACCAGAGGCCAAAGGACTGCCGAGGACAACTTACGAGGACATTGGCGGACTCCACGAGGAAATTCAGCGCGTCCGAGAAATGGTGGAGCTTCCACTGAGGCATCCTGAACTGTTTCAGCGATTAGGAATAGAACCGCCGAAAGGTGTTCTGCTTCACGGCCCGCCTGGCTGCGGTAAGACGCTGCTGGCGCGTGCAGTCGCCACTGAAAGCGAAGCCAACTTCATATCCATTAAGGGTCCAGAGGTTTTCTCCAAGTGGGTAGGCGAATCGGAAAAGGCGATACGCGAAGTCTTCAGGAAAGCTCGCATAGCCGCGCCTGCAGTAATCTTCTTGGACGAGATAGATTCGCTTGCGCCAAGACGAGGTTTAGGCTTCTCAGACAGCGGAGTAACCGAACGA
>JAWCMT010000029.1:0-19623 GCA_038849555.1 Bathyarchaeia archaeon
TCGAGGCATACCCAAACAACCCGGAAACCATACGCGGCCCCAAACTCCACATCGTCTACGCAGACGAATTCAACTTCATCCCAAATGATGAAGAGCTCTACGACGCCATGCTCTTCACGCTTGGAACAACAAACGGCAAATTCATCTGCACCAGCACGCCATGGCATACGGACAGCATATTCCACAAAATCTTCCACGACCCCGCATACCACGACTACGCCAAATCACATGTCACTTGGGAGCAAGCGCTCGAACCACACGACCCGCTGAAACAGCAGATACTCAACCGCATAAAACGCCAACTCGAAGGCGACCCCGCAAGATGGCGCCGCGAAATGGAAGCCGAATGGGCAGAAAACGAAAACACATGGCTCCCACAAGCGCTAATCACCCAATGCATCGACCACACACTAGAATACGCCGCATTCGAAGAGGCGCAGGCAGGCGACTTCTACGCGGGCCTAGACCTGGGCAAACACAGAGACCACAGCGTCCTCGCCATAATAAAAGCAGAAAACAACACGCTAAAACTGACGCACATGCACCGTTTTCCGCTGGGCACGCCATACGCAAGCGTCATCGGCTACGTCAAAAACATAAACGACCGCTGGCAAAAAATCCACAAAATCCTAACCGACAGCAGCGGCGTCGGCGACTACATAACCGAAGACATGACCAACACGGGCTTAGCGAACACAGAAGCCGCAAAATTCACACAGCAAACAAAACAGGAAATGGCCCAATGGCTCAAACAAACCATGACGGAAAAACGCCTACGCATACCATACGACAGCGAACTCATCGCCGAACTAAACACCGAATGCTACACGCTAACGAAAGACGGAAAAATCCAGCTCTCACACCCGCCAGGCACACACGACGACCGCTTCTGGGCACTAGCACTCGCCGTCTACGCCACACGCACGCCACCTCAACCTCAGCTCTGGATAATCCCAAAAACACAAACGGGCAAAACACGCCTAAACAAGCTACGCCAAAGACTAAACCGCCACAAAACAGAAGGCACAACCAGATGACACGCCACAAAACCGAACACTTCCGCATCCAAGCGCTCAAACGCACCTACAACCACAAAACCAACACATTCACATACAACATCACCTACGAAACCGCGCCAGCAACGCAAACTGAACGCACACGCAACGTCGCAGAAGCCTTCGGACTAGGCGCCGACAATACACAACACTTCACACTATACGACAACATAAGCCTACACATACGCCCAACAGACATCGTCCTCATAACAGGCGACAGCGGAAGCGGCAAAAGCGCCCTGCTCAGAGCCATCAAAACCGACTTGGGCGCCGCAGCACAAGACCCACGCGACTTACACATAAACCCAGACACGCCAATAATCGACACCATCGGCAAAAACACGCAGGAAGCACTCGAGCTCCTCAGCAAAGTCGGCCTAAACGACGCCTTCCTATTCCTCCGCACATACGCACAGCTCAGCGATGGGCAAAAGCACCGCTACCAAATCGCACGCCTAGCCGAAACACCCGTGCAATGGTGGATGCTAGACGAATTCACAAGCACACTAGACCGAGACACCGCCAAAATCGTCGCCTACAACCTCCAAAAACACGCACGCGCACTCGGCAAAGCCGTAATCGCCGCGACAACACACACCGACATAAAAGCAGACCTCTCGCCGAACGTGCACGTGCACAAACGCTACGGCAAAGAGCTCCGCGTAAGCTACAACCCACACGCAAAAGCGCAACACTGCAGCCTAACAAGGCAAACACGCACAGCACAAGGCACAATCGCAGACTACAAGCCGCTCAGCCAATTCCACTACCGTACCGCACAGTTGCCGCCGCACAGAAAAATCTTCACGCTAAAACGCAAAAACGAAACCGTCGGCGTAATCGTCTACAGCTACCCTCCGCTCGTATGCTTCGGCCGCAGCAAAGTCTGGAAAGGCACCCTCGCGCAGCTGCAAAAGGAAATCAGCACCATCAGCCGCGTGATTATACATCCAAAGTACCGCAGCATAGGCCTAGGCGCCAAACTCGTAGCCGAAACCCTACCGCAAGCGGAGACACCATGCGTCGAAGCCGTTGCCGTCACGGCACGCTACAACCCATTCTTCGAAAAAGCAGGCATGCAACGCATAGCCGAAAGCAAACCCAGCACGCCCGTAACAAACGCGCTCGCACAGCTGCATGAACTCGGCTTCGACACCAACATGCTCGCGAGCACAGAATACTGCAAACAAAAAATCACCGAAACCGGGCACGAGAAAATCTTAGCCATTTTAGAAGCGCTCTCCCGCAGCGACGCCGCCGTGCGCAGACGCCTAGCCCGACTAAGCAGCGTCTACCCGAAACATGAAGAATTCATGGCTAAACTCTCCGCGATAGGCACAGACGCCTTAGCCCTAACGCTTAAACGCCTAAGTTTCATAGCCCAAACTAAAGTTTACCTATTCTGGCGCAACCAGTCCGCCTAAGCGCTTTTTTGGCGCCGCGCCTGTTTACTTTCTTCTTCTACGCTGATAGGCATACTCAGCAAAAGCCGCAAAAAGGGAAGACAAACCCGTAACAATTAACACAATTGTTGTTACATCGAACGTTTTGTTTCAGCTCCTTGTTTTTGCGCCATTGCTCCGCAATTGTGTTATATAAAACCTTTCAAGGCTCGTGAATAGTTCTGATGGAAAAGGATACCTGTTTCCGCAGCAACCCTTCACGTTTGGCGGAGAGGAAAATTTTTTCATGTGCAAGTTGACCTGCTATTTTCTCTGCTGCATAAGTTTTTCGGCAATCTCCAAATCTTTCAAAGTGTTAATGTTTAAAAGAACTTCAATTTCCTCGGTTATTATGGCGCTTGTCTCAATTTTCCCTTCTCCTTGAATTTTCGTGCCGTTCACAATGTTGACGCCGGCAACTGCGTGCCAAACACCCTTATACTCGTCTACTGAGGAAACGGAGAGCCCCAGCGCTTCACGCGCTTTTATGGGAACAAAAACCGCCAAGAAATCTTTGCCGCACACCTCAAACTCGCTTACTACCTTGTCTAAGAATTTTCCAGTCAGCGCTGGCAAATCAGCTGGAATCGTCATCACCGCGCCTGTTAAGCCAGCATCGCGGACAGCCTGCTTCAAATCGCTGTGATAGCCTTTCGCGTCGGTTCGCAGAACACGCCAGCCCTTGCTTCTGCAGTGCTTCTCGGTTTCAGGCGTATTCTCGCTGGTTACGACATAAAATTCTGAAACTTTCTTCGAAGATGCAACAGCTTCCACAATACGGTCGATTAGCGGTTTGCCAAGGAAAGGCAGCATTGGCTTCTCAATTTTCAAGCCCATTCTTTTTCCTTTGCCGCCAGCCATTATCAACGCGGGGATTCTCATAGCATCAACACCCATGACATGAGCAGTAAAACTGCTGCTCTAGTAACCTCGTTCGTCGCGCCTATAGCGTCTCCAGGCACTCCACCAAAAATTTTCTGCGCTACGCCGCTCATGAAGGCGCCTAAAAGAAAACTTGCCAAAATCGCCCAGACAGCCGTCAAACCCAAAAGTGGATAAAGAATTAAGGCTGCAAGAAAATAAGCCGCTAAAGTGCGCTTCCGCTTTGCCGCTTCAACGAAAAGGGAGCCTAACCCACTATGGGTTGACTTTCCAAGCACGGCAATTGTAACCATGCCAAGCTTCGCCGCAGTTTCAGCGGCGATTATTGCGGCGAAGGCGTTTGCCGCGTTTATGAGAAATAGCCCCAGAACCGCCAAAAACTCAACGAAAATCGCTAACACAGCGCCTTTATAAGTTACAGTCCACACTTGCGCCGCTGCTCTTCGCTCTTTTACGCCGCCTGCGCCTATGGCGTTGCCCATATCCACAAGCCCATCAAAATGCTGGAGCCCAGTTAAAACTAGAATAAATGCCAGCGTCATGATGGCTGGAAGAAGTTTTTGCAAGAGCTCTGTGGGAAATTGAATGAGCGAGGTTATAAACGTGAGGATATGCGCGATTAGGAAGCTGCAGCCGAAGAAGTATGCCGCGGCCAGCAAGCCTATAAATCCGCCGATTACCGGAAATAGGAAGATTGCTTCAGCAGAGGTTACCACGAAATCGTCAGTTTTGCCTAATGGAATTATTGTTAGGAAAGCCAGTAAATCCCTAAAAGTTTTTATAGCTTTCATCTTCGACATATAGCCTACACGGAGCCAAATAAAGATATAGACTTTGTCGTGAATTTCATGGATAAACTGAATGAAGCGAGAATATTTGTAACAGGCGGCGCAGGTTTCATAGGCTTCCACCTCTGCAAGAGGCTATCCGACTTAACCAGCAACCTAACAATTTACGATAACTTGTCAAGCGGAAAAGTGGAAAACGTCAAACACATTCCGCGTGTTCACTTTGTGAAGGCAGACATACGCGACCAAAAGAAGCTTCAGTCTCAGGAGAAAGCGGATGTAATATTCCATTTAGCCGCTCAAGTTGTAGTGCCATACTCAATGGAGAATCCAATAGAAGATTTTGAAACCAATGCGCGGGGAACATTAAACGTTCTGGAGAAAGCGCGAAAAGACGACGCCAGAGTCGTTTTCACTTCAAGCGCCGCAGTGTACGGCAATACTCCAATGTTGCCAACGCCTGAAAGCCATGGTTACAGTCCAGCCTCTTGTTACGGCTTATCCAAAGTTGTCGGCGAACAATACTGCAACATGTATTCGAAACAGTATGGCTTAGACATCACCATTCTACGGTTAGCTAACGTTTATGGGCCCAGATGCCACGGCGTCATCGAGGACTTCTTGAATAAAATCAGCAGAAACCCGAAGAAGCTGGAAATCATAGGCAGCGGCATGCAGTCCCGAGATTTTGTCCACGTTTTCGACGTGGTGGACGCGTTGATGCTTGCGGCTACAAGCGACGCCGCTGTGGGGGAAACCTTCAACATAGGCTTTGGCAAAACAATTACAATAATCGACTTGGCTAAAATGATGCTGAAAATTCTCGGTTTATCTAATAAAACTGTGATAACAACCACTAATGTTCCCTGGAAAGGTGACATAAACAGAATTTGGTTTGACATAAGCAAGGTGAAGAAGGTCTTGGGCTGGCAGCCGAAAATAAGCCTTGAAGATAACTTGCGAGAGCTTATCTTGGAGAGGAAAATGTTCGCATGACTGCATCTGCTGCTAAAGGCGTCCTCGCCCTTTTGCGTATTCCCTACTGGCTAATGACAGGCGGCTTAGCACTTCTCACGGCCTTCGCCATAAACAAAAATCTTCTCAGTCCCGAGGTCGCGCTGTTAACTTTCTTTTCTATGGCGTTTATTACATCCGCTGGTTTCGCGATGAATGACTATTTTGACAGAGAAAGCGACGCCGTAATTAAGCCTAAACGCCCGATACCTTCAGGCGCCCTGTCCCTAAAGCAGGTTGTAGCGATTGCCATTCTCTTTCTAGTCATCGGTCTCGGTTTTGCCGCCCTGATAAACAAGTTTTGCCTCATAATCCTGATTGTAGACTCCATCCTGCTCGTAATTTATTCAGCGTTTATCAAGCGGAAATCAGGTTTCGCCGCCAACATTCTTGTCGGCATTTTAACTGGAACCGCCTTCCTATATGGCGAAGCAGTCACATTAGGCGCTGACGTCATTATGCCTGCGTCATTGCTTATTGCTTCTTTAAGCTTATACCCCATCGCGTTTGGCACAATAGGCGGCAACATTCTTCGAGACGTCTTAAGTCTGGAAGGCGACACCAAAGTCGGGTATCCAACGCTACCGCAGAAAATCGGTATCGCAAATGCTGTTCGCGTCGCTGTAGTATTTTTCCTAATAACAAGCGTATCTGCTCCTCTGCCTTACCTGCTGGGCCAATTTACCGTTTACTACTTGCCCCTCATGCTGATATGGAGCATTCTTCTAGTTTACGCTTCAATTCGCCTCATAGCTTCTACTTCAACAATTGAGAACGTTCGAAAATACGAGCGGCTAATAACAATGTCAATGATTCTGCTTCCGCTTTCGCTGATAATCGAGGCCCTCTCGCCTGTGATCGGAGGTTTCCTTTGAAGAAAACAAAAAGCATCTGCCCGGTATGCCAGAAAAAAATAGACGCCGAATTAACCGAGGCAAACGGTAAAATTTTGCTTACCAAAACCTGTAAAGAACATGGAACTTTCTCCGCGGCTCACTGGGAAAGCCCAAGTGTCTTCAAGTTTGCCGAAAATTATGATTACTTCCAATATTTTGGAGACGCAAACTTTCCGAAAAATCCTGATGGCTGCCCCTACACCTGCTTCTGTGATAAACACGCTTCAAACACGGTTATCGGCGTAATTGATGTTACAAAACGCTGCGATTTAAGATGCCCCGTCTGCTTTTCCACTTTTTCTGGCCATGAAGTTGACTATGAGCCCAGCAAAGAGAAAATCGTGGAAATGCTGGAGTTCTTAAGCAACCGCAATCCTAAGCCGCCGGCGATCTTGTTTTCAGGTGGCGAGCCGCTGGAACGCGAGGATATGCCCGAGATAATTGCTGCGGCGCATAAGCTGCGGTTCATGACTATCTTGGCGACCAACGGCATCAAGCTGGCTGAATCGCAAGCGCTTGTTAGAAAGCTTAAGGAAAAAGGCTTAAACATTGTTTATTTGCAGTTTGACAGTTTCCGTGATGAAATTTACGAGAAAATGCGCGGCAAGAAACTGCTGCAAACCAAGATGAAAGCCATAGAAAACTGCCGCAAGTATGACATAGAGGTAATACTGGTTAACACTTTAATCCGAGGATTAAACGACAATGAAGTTGGCGCCATCATAAGGTTCGCGGCGCAGAACTCCTACATCATAAGAGGCATAATCTTCCAGCCTATCGCGTTTACTGGACGCGCTGTTGATAATCCCTTCCGAGAGGCATGGCGTGATACCCGCTTCGCTGAAGAAGTTGAAGCGCAAACCAACGGCGAAATTAAAGCTATCGACCTCTTTCCACTTTCCATTATGACGGGGCCAATAAAGGTTATGAGTAAATTCATGAAAAAGCCCTGGCCCCTATTTTCCTGCAGCCCCCAGTGTGGTCTCGTAAACTGGATGTATGTGTCAAGAAGCGGAAAGATTATTCCCATTAATCATTTTGTTAATTTTGAACGTTTCTTCCGCATTCTGCAGAAAACAGCAAAATCCGTGGAGACCAAAGGGCGCTTCTCGATACTCTCTTCGCTGTTTTTGGCTTCAATGCAATCTTTAAACTGGCTTTTGGTCGCCAAAGAAATCGGCATTTTCACTCTTACGAAGACTATTCTTAAAATGCACATTTCTCCCTCTTATCAGTCGCTTGCCAATTTACGGCGAAGAATCTTCCTTCTAGGCTGCATGGCTTTCATGGATCCCTACACTTTCGACATAAACCGCGTCAGGAGATGCGTGGTTCACTATGTTACTCCAGATTTGAAGATTATCCCCTTCTGTGCATACAACAATGTTCACAGAATAGCAACCGAAGAAGAATATTGTACGCAGCAAGCTCAATGACTTTTTAGGCTTGTGGCATAACATCTATGTTGAGAACGCAATAGTTGTAAGAGAACTTGAAGGCTTTAGCGTCAGCGTCATAAATCCAAAGTTCAAACACTACAGAGTAACTTCCCGCTTCATTCAGAGAGACGGTTGCCAGCGTCTCCCATTTCTCGCCATTCTCTAAGGTTTTACTGTAGCTTTTCTCCGCGTCTGCTTCTACTGGAAAGGAAAGAATTGAGTCGCTAACCACTTTTTGCAAAACTTGATAAGATTGGCTTGTGCCCATGTGGTTTTCAACTACAACCCAAACGTTAACCGTGTTATTCTTTGCGTTGGCGACTACAAGTTCAGGATAGGCTATCGCCTTCTTATGCTGATAATCCAGCAAGTAAATTGTGTTGTATCCCTCAGGCGGAAGCCTTGAAACAAAATAATATCCTAAAAGAATACTGGAAACAAATATCACAGCAATTATCACTGCGATTCGGTGACCTTTGTCATCAAACCTTAGCTTGGCAGCAATATTCCGCTTTATTTCCGAAAGTATCTTCACCTTAGTAATCCTCTAACAATAGTGGTGAATATCTCTATTCCCGACTTAATTCTTCTCAGCTTTGTTTTCCCATATTTCCTTGCCTTATAAGTCGAAGGCACTTCAATCATCTTAAAGCCCTTTTTGGCGAATTGTATCAGCATCTCAGTTGCGAATGCCATGTCTGTCTGCTCCAAATCCACCTTCTCTATTGCCGCGCGGGATATGGCGCGGAACCCAGACTGTGAGTCGCTGATAAACTGCCCGTAAAAAAAGTCAAAAAAGAAAGTTATTATTTTGTTGCCGACGAAATTCATGAATCCCATTGCCTTGTTCGGGTCATACATTCGCGTTGCCAAGCATAATTGCGCATTTTTCTCTATTAATGCGTCAACAAGAAGGTTAATGTGTTTTACCTCGTAAGTGCCGTCGCCGTCAACCATTACGATGACGTCGCCTTTTGCTTGTTTAAACCCTGTTCGTAAAGCAAGCCCGTAGCCGCGTCTAGGCTCAATGATGAGCTTGCAGTTTGCTTTTTTGACTATTTCTATTGTTCCGTCAGTTGAGCCGCCGTCTACAATTATGATCTCCTTGGGATATTTCACTTCTCTTTCGATTGTTTCGAGTTCCTCAAGAATGTTTCCGGCTTCGTTTAGCGTCGGAATTACCACTGAAACCATGTCTACTGTCAATGTCATTGTTGTGTAACTTCCAGCGTAAGTTTCATATAGTTTCCGCGATCTGGTTAAATAAGCTCTTCGTATATTTCCACTAATTTCTCTACGTTTTTGTCCCAACTATACTCCTGCTCAATCATAACGCGCAAGTCTCTGCCGAGAAGAGCCAACTCCTTCTGAGAAAACTCTAAAATTGCCTCCGCAAGAGCCTCAGGCGAATCAGGCGGCACGAGCTTCCCATAATCTTCTTTCATTATTTCCGATATTCCCCCAACGTTTGTTGCTATGACTGGTAGCCCGCAAGCCATGGCTTCAAGCGCCACCAGCGGCAAGCCCTCTCCAGACTTTGAGGGTAAAACGAAAAAGTCTGCTGCGTTATAGTAGAATGGCAAGTCGTCATCGGAAACAAAGCCTGTGAGCCTGAAATTTTCCTGCAGCCCAAGTTGCGCTATTTTTTCTTTGACCTTCTCAAAATCTGGTCCTTTGCCTACTACAAGAAAGACTAAGCGCGGGTTCTTTTGAATCGCCCTTTCTGCGCTTTCTATTAGCGTATCAACGCCGTTCTTGTAGACTATTCGCCTCACGGTTAAAACTACGCTTGCCGCCTTTGATATTCCCAGTTTCTTTCGCATAGAATCTCTTACTCCATTTAAGGGCTTGAAATGGTCCACATCGACGCCATTGTGGAGTACCTGGATTTTCTTAGGGTCTGCGCCTAAGCTTAAAACGTAATTTCTCGTTGCACGGCTGACGACAACTATTTTATCAGCCGCCTTCAGCGCTTCCTTTCCAATGACGCAGTCGTTTAACCATTCAACGTGATCCCAGAGGCTGTTCGCGTATTCTATGAACGTATTATGCTGAGTAAGCACCACGGGTTTCCCGTATTTCTTGCCGATTTTTGCGGCTATAAGCGAAGAAGGGTATGGGTGGCCATGCACATGGATAAGGTCGCTGGCTTTGACCGCTTTCAAAAAGGTTTTGAAACTGCTAATTTGCGGAATAGAGTAGGGGATTCCCAGCCTGAATCCGATGTTCACGGCATCGTAGCATTTGACTCGTATTCCCTCAACAACATAATCTTTCGCCGTGTAATTTCTATGTGTTACAACCGTGGGCTTAAACTGCTTTTTCATCAAACGTTTGCACTGCTCGTAAACCACCTTTTCTATCCCGCCTACATGGGGTAGGAAGGTGTGAGTGACGATGCACAAGCATGTTTGACTCATAAGGCTTCAGCTGCGTAAATCTCACTGATCCAAACAAAATATTATAGTCTTGTGGTAGTTCCCGAGAAAAATGACCGCGATTCCAGCTTCCGCGCCTTTACTGGCCGAGAACCTTTTTAGCCTAAAGTTTTCTTATAACATAATTCTGCGTCATAACCCTCTGCCTCGGCAGACGAAAAGTGAGTGAAAATGGACCTAATCATTGGCGGCGGAAAATATGGCTGCTACGCGATTGAACATCTACGGCAGAAAGGTAAAGGCTTCGTGGTGGTTGACACCGATCCAACATGTCTCGCTGTTAAGCAATTTGGACTTGCCTCCTCAGAGAGCAGCACTTCTGATGGCGAACATTTCATCCGCGGCGACCTTTCAACAGCTTTAAAGTTAATTGAAAAGCTTAAACCCGAATACGTGTTTCCCACCGCGCCCGTGCACATCGCTGCCGACTTGGCAAGGCTCAAGTTTCAGCTTGATCCGTGGCCTGAAGCCATAAACGCCATACTGCCTAAATTGCCTGAAGTTGTTGTGCTCGCTGTTGGAAAAGGAAAACTCATTGCCAGCTTCAACCGAGACAATGGCTGCGTAGAAAAATGTTCCATGCCCAAGGTTTGTCCATCCTCGAACATTAGGAAACCATGCACCATGACCGAACTGATTAGGTTTGCTTGTCCCGACGCTTTTATCTTGATTAGTTATTCGATGGCGCCTGGTATGGGCGCGCTTAAAGGCAGTGAGCTTTTAGACTTTTTCAATCTGGCAAAGCAGCGGGATAAATTCGTTGTGGCTACGACATGCGACTGCCACGGAGTTCTAGACGCGTTTCAAAAGCACATATAACCTGCCAAAGCAATTATTTTGTGCGCCTGAGCGCTTGCGTGTACATGTTCGATGATACACCGGCGACCAATCCGCCTATGGCGTCGTTTGTGATTGGCCCAAGTTTTTTCAGTATGCCTGGTTTTGCTTGGTCAAATCTTGTGAATTCAAATACGCCTCTTACGCCCGCAATGTAATTGGCTATTGCCAGTCCCAGTAATTCGTCAGCTACAAGTCCAGGGCGTCCCATGAAGCGCTCTTTTGATAAGCCTGGAATCAGCCCGTTTTCGGCATCCTCTTGCGCGCGGAAGCAAGCAACTATGAGGCAGGAGACGTTTACGTCGGATAAAACGTCGTAGAATTCTTCTCGAAGAAGCTTCGCAGCATCCTTTTCTGTTTCTATGCCTGGATGTGGAACGAAAAGCTCAAGAGCCGTGGATATAAGGTCTTCCAGTTTTATGCCTTTCTGTTCAAGAAAAACCAGTAATGGTGGATATTCCGTGTTCATGCTCATCAGACCATGTCTTATTGAAGAGTTTGTTTTAAGTGTTGCGTGTTCTTCCTGCATTTTTCTTTTCCTTCAACCGTAGTTCCCTTTGCGCAAAGTTTTATAGGAGCGCATGGATAAACCATCCGTCAAAGAGGGGGAGAAAAATGAATAAAAAATACGCTATTGTTGCGATAGCCATAGTCGCTTTAATTGTGGTTGCAGCTTTTGTTTATGTTTACCAGCAGGGTCCAAGTGCCGAGCAACTGGAAGCTTTGCATAATCTGGTTGACGACACAGGCTATGTTACAAGCATGAACACTTTCCCCAACAAGATTGTTTCACTTGCGCCAAGCACAACCGAAATCGTGTTTGCCTTGGGATTAGATGAAAAAGTTGTAGGCGTCAGCGATTACTGTGACTACCCGTATAACTTTTCAGCGTGGATTGCCGCGGGAAACATTACCAGCATCGGAGACTTCTCAAATCCAAATATGGAAGTAATTGCATCGCTTGAACCTGACCTGATTTTGGCTACAGCCGGTGTTCAAGGCGAAACTGTTGCTACCCTGCGAAACCTAGGCTACAAAGTTCTAGTGCTGAACCCGCCGAACATAGCTGGCGTCTTAAGGGATATTGAGTTAGTTGGTAATGCAACTGGCAAACGTGCAGAGGCACTTGCCCTTATCAATAATATCCAAAGCAGAATTGATGCTGTCGTCGCTAAAGTGGCAATTTCCGCGTACAAACCGACAGTATACTATGAAGTATGGTATGACCCCACGTCACTGTGGACTGCAGGCGCAAAAGCATGGCAAAACGAACTAATAGAAAAGGCTGGCGGAGTCAACATATTCGCTGACCAAGATTTGGAGTACTTCCAGTCAAGTGCTGAAGCAGTTATCCAACGGAACCCTGACGTGATAATTCTGCCTGAAGAAGGCATGGGCAAAGGCGAGCCCTTCTGGGTGAGCATAGACGCGGTTAAAGCGCGACCAGGTTGGGATTCAATAAGCGCCGTGCAGAACAATAGAATATGCACCGTGGATTCTAACACCATCTCAAGAGCTGGTCCAAGAGTTGCAGACGCAATAGAAGAACTAGCCAAAGCATTCCATCCAGAACTCTTTTAAGTTCCTCATACTTTTTTTGTGTGAACGCCATGAGCAGCGAAGTTGAAGGGACATATTTTCGGAGGGCCAGCCGATGGAAGCTAATTGTAATTTTGTTGCTAGTAGCCTTGTTTGTAACAGTTTTAGTGTCGCTAAATGTAGGTTACGCTCAAATTCCCTTTGCAAATATTCTAGCAACCTTAGGCAGGCAAATCCCATTTTTAAACGGCTACATAGATTCATCGTTAGTTCTACCTAGAGAATCCGCCATCATACTTCAAATACGGCTACCACGCATAATAGCCGGCGTAGTAGTCGGCGCTGCCCTTGCCGCGTCAGGCGTGGTATATCAAGGCGTATTCAAAAATCCCATGGCCGACTCATACATCCTAGGCGTCTCCGCAGGCGCAGCAACAGGCGCATCCTTCTCGTTGCTGTTCGGCTCAGGCACCGCTATTTTCGGTTTAAGGCTTGTGCAGATAGCCGCTTTTCTCGGCGCCTTATTCGCCATGTTTCTTGTTTACAACATATCCCGCGTGGGCTCAAGAGTGCCCGTGACCACGTTATTGCTCTGCGGAATAGCCGTTAACTTCTTTCTATACGCCGTTGTCGCGCTTCTAGAGGTTATAGCAGGCGACGAGCTTCATGCCATAGTTTTTTGGTTGATAGGCGGCTTCTCAAACGTTCTCTGGTCCGACATCTGGGCAGTGTTGCCCTTCGTAGTTATAGGCATCACGGTGGTGTACTTTTACGCTCGTGATTTGAATCTGCTCGCGTTAGGCGAAGAAACCGCACAGCACTTGGGCGTAAACGTGGAGCGCGTGAAGCAGATTCTGCTCGTGTTCGCGTCGATGGTGACTGCTGCTGCTGTTTCGCTAAGCGGTCTCGTGGGCTTTGTCGGCTTAATGGTTCCGCACATAACGCGGTTAGTCATAGGGCCTGACCACCGTATTCTTTTCCCGGCGTCTACAATAGTTGGCGCAATATTCCTCGTTGTCTGCGATGCCATAGCACGGGTTATCGCGACGCCGTTTGCTTCAACACTCGAGTTGCCAGTGGGCATAATCACGATGCTTGCCGGCGCGCCATTCTTCATTATACTGTTTAGAAAAAAGAAACAAAGCTATGCACTGTGAGGCTGATACGCCATGGTTGTTTTGAACGTTGACGGAATTGAATGCCGCTACGGCTCTGTCAAAGTCTTGGAGAATGTAAGCTTCTCGGTGAAAGACGGAGACTTCGTTGGAATACTTGGCCCAAACGGCTCTGGAAAAACCACCTTGCTTAAGAGCATCAGCAGAACGCTCAAGCCTTATAGAGGCGCAATTCTGCTCAATGAGGCAGATATTTATTCTCTCAAGAGCGTGGACGTCGCCAAGCAATTAGCCGTTGTGCCACAGGACAGCAGTATAGGCTTCAACTTCGCTGCACTGGACGTTGTGCTGATGGGGCGAAATCCGCATCTCTCGCGTTTTCAGATGGAAAGCAGCAAAGACTTGGATATCGCAAAAAAGGCCATGCTCTTAACCAACACGTGGCAGTTTGCAGAACGTCCAATCAACGAGCTCAGCGGCGGTGAACGTCAACGCGTAATAATCGCACGTGCCTTAGCGCAGGAACCTAAAATACTACTATTGGATGAGCCGCTGACGCATCTGGATATTATTAACCAGCTGGAAATTATGGATCTTGTTAAGTCGCTTTGTGTAAATGAGAAGCTGATAGTTTTAGCCGTTTTCCACGATCTGAATCTAGCGGCGCGCTACTGCACCTCAGCCATCATGCTCAAGAAAGGCAAAATATTCGCTGCCGGCAGTTTGGAAGAGGTTCTGACAAGCGAGAACATAAAGAGCGTTTTCAAAGTCGACGCCATAGTTAAGCGTCATCTTGTAACGAACTCTCTTTTCGTTATTCCATTATCTCCCCAGAAAGCGCCGCTTTCTAGAAAATGCTCAATCCACCTCATATGCGGAGCTGGCACTGGCACCGCGCTTATGAAAGTTCTTTTAGATGAAGGTTACAGCGTAACCGCGGGCGTTCTCAACGTGTTGGATACCGATTTTGAGACGGCGCAGTTCTTGGAGATTCCCGTGGTCTCCGAAGCCCCATTTTCACCCATAACTGAAAAGGCCCATAAAGATAATCTGGCGATGATTGATAAGGCAAGCACCGTAGTGGTCACCTCGGTTCCATTCGGCTTTGGCAACCTTCAGAATCTAGAAGCGGCTCTCTCCGCTTTAGAAAGAGGAACACCAACTTTCGTCATTGACGAAGTGCCTATTGAAAGCCGAGACTTCACCAAGGGCAAGGCAAAGGCGCTGCTTGCCGAGTTGAAAAGTAAGGGCGCCCTGTTCGTTAAGAATCAAAATGAGCTTCTATCCATGCTTAAAGTGTCATCGGAAAAGCTGAAAGTTCTGAAAGAAGAAAAAGCCCGTTTTTTTGCTCATTTAAAACCTGAAATTAAAAGTGAAAACGAGAAAAAGGAGGGAAGAACTGAATGAAAGTTATTGCTTCATGGAGCGGCGGCAAAGATAGTTGCTTTGCACTCTACAAGGCAATTCAGGAAGGACATGTCGTGTCACATCTGCTGACTATGATGTCAGACCCGGAGAAATCGAATTTCCACATGATCCGCACTGACGTACTTGATGCTCAATCAGAAGCCATCAGCATTCCAATAGTTAAGTATGTAACTACGCCTGAGACGTACGAGCAAGATTTCAAGAAGGCGCTGTTGCAGATGAAATCCAAAGGTGTGGAGGGCATTGTGACAGGCGACGTTTTCGATGTGGCTGTGCATGAAGCAGGATGGTTAGATCGCATATGCGGTGAAGTGGGCTTAACGCCTGTGAAGCCTCTCTGGCATCGCGACACAACTCAGATTCTCCAGGAATTTATAAACGCGGGTTTCAGGGCTGTCTTGGTTAGGGTGAAAACTGACTTGCTGGGGCTGGAATGGCTTGGAAGAGAAATAAATCCAGTGTTCTTTGAAGACTTACGTAAGCTTGGCAATGTTGATCCCTGCGGCGAACATGGCGAATTTCACACGGTAGTAATAGATGGGCCAATCTTTAGGAAGCGGATTGAGATTCTTGAAAGCGAGAAGGTAAAGCTTAACGGCTACGGCCGCCTGGTGATTAAAAGTTTCACAGTTAAACCTAAAAAATGGTGAGTTAGATAAATGAAAAAAATCTTTGATGTGATATTAGCGCGAAACGAGCCTAAGGCAGAAATGTTCCTAAAAGAGCTAGAGGGAAAGAAACCGCTTTTCGTCTGCACCATAGCTACAACAGAAACTGCCAAAATTCAAGGAATCTCTGCTGCAGGTAAATATCCAGAGTTCACCGACTATACGCCGCCTGCGGATGCCGAACTGCTTCTCTTGGGCAAGTGCAAGTGCATCTCAGGCGTGCCCGTTACTCCCGATGGCATTCCGACACCAGCGTTAATAACAATGACTGCCCTGAGGCTTGCGGACATACCTGTGCTTGTTGCAAGTGGCGGATTAAAGGTGAAACCACAAATCCCATTTTTAGAGTTAGGCGGAAATCCCGGCAGGAATATAAGAACTGGAAACGCCGTCGACAATGTTGAAGAAGTCCTTCAACGAGCTACCTTAGCAGGCGAGCACTTGGCTAAAACGGCGGATTACCTCGTAATAGGCGAGAGCATACCGGGTGGCACAACCACCGCTTTAGGTGTTCTCTCAGCTATGGGCGTGCAAGCTGAAGGCAAAGTCAGCAGTAGCATGCCTGAGAATCCGCATGGTTTAAAGACTGAAACTGTGCGTGCAGGCTTAGCAGCGGCTGGCGTAGCCTTCGGCGGCTTAGCAAATAACCCCATTAAAGCTGTTGCATGCTTAGGCGACCCTATGATGCCGGCCTTCGCGGGCTTAGTCATAGGCGCTGCTCAGCAGGTTCCAGTGCTAATGGCCGGCGGCACCCAAATGACCGCTGTGTTAGCCGTTGTCAACGCGTTGAATCCTGATGTCCTCTGCAATGTGGCAGTTGGCACCACAAGATGGGTCATAAGGGATGGCTCATCTGACATCAAGGGCATCGTTGACCAGATAGCTGATGTGCCTGTGCTGGCGGCTGACATAGATTTTGCGTCTTCCCGTTTTGAAGGGCTGCGAGCCTACGAGAAAGGTATCGTGAAGGAGGGCGTGGGCGCAGGCGGCTCCGCCATAGCGGCGATGGCTAAGACAGGCGGCGCAGTAAATAAGGAGATTCTGCTACGGGAAATCGAGAATAACTATGCGTTGCTAATGGGTGTAAAGTGATGAGGCCAGATGCTTAAAGAAATCAAGAATCTCCTCTCTTTTCTCACAATCATCCCCGTAAGCATGGACAAGGATTGCCTAACCGACTCTGCACGGTTCATGTTTCTCTTTCCATTAGTTGGCGCCTTCATCGGGCTATTAGCCGGATTATTCGGCTGGGTAACCGCTCACTTTCTTCCAAGCCTGGTCGTCGGCGCGCTCGTGCTGGGCATCCTGTTGCTAATTACAGGCTTGCACCACGCGGATGGATTGCTGGATTTCGGCGACGGAATAATGGCTCATGGCTCAGCGGAAAGAAAAATCGAAATCATGCATGACCAGCTAACCGGCGCAGGCGGCCTATCCCTAGGTATAATGACATTCCTAATCACAGCGCTTGCCATCGCTGAACTGCACAAAGGCGTAATCATCCAAGCAGTAGTTCTGGCCGAGGTTGCAGCGAAACTAGCCATGGTCATCGGCGCATGGGCTGGCAACCCTGTTCATCAAGGAATGAGCACCGCCTTTCTTGAAGCCATGCACGGCAAAAACGGCAATGCCCGCCTACTCGCGGCTGTGGCAATTTCTTTTGCAATAGCGCTGCCGCTGTTGCGTTTGGCTGGCGCCCTAGCCTTGCTTGCCGCCATGGCCGCAAGCTTCATTATGGTTGGCATAGCTCACAGGCACTTTAAGGGCGTAACAGGCGACGTGCTGGGCGCAATGAACGAGCTTGTCCGCATGGCTTCGCTGATAGCTCTGTTGGCGGTGATTAGATGAGCGTAACTGCGCTTGTCATGGCCGGCGGAAAAGGCACACGCATGGCGCTTCAAGAAGAGAAGCCACTTATCCGCGTAGGAGGCAAACCCATAATCGAATTCATTATCGCAGCGCTTAAAGCAGCCAGAAAAATTGATTCTATCGTTGTCGCTGTAAGCGGCTATACGCCTAAAACTGCTGAGCTTATGCGGCGTTTTCCAGTTTTAGTCGTCAAAACGCCCGGAAAGGAATACGTGTCTGACATGCAGTACGCTGTCAAAGCACTTAATTTGCATGTTGTTTTGGCCATTGGCGCAGATCTGCCCTTGATTAGCGGTGAGGTAATTGATGCGGTGGTGGAGTGTTATGAGCGCTGCGGGAAGCCCGCGTTAAGCGTTGTGGTTCCATTTGAAACTAAAAAGCGCTTAGGGTTTAGCTGTGAATACGCATTTAACTTTGGCGGCGCCCGTGTGGTCCCGGCGGGCATAAACGTTATTGATGGGCGGCGGATTGACGATGGCGAGTTGGATCAAGAAGTTTGCGTGCTTGATCGGGAAGAAGTTGCCGTTAACATCAACACGCTGGGGGAGCTGGAAATAGCCGAGCGTCTTCTCGCTGAAAAACTTGGGAAATAGCCTTTCTTCAGTTCTCTTGCTTTGAAAGTTCACCAATAATTTTTTCAAAGTTGCTGTAAATTTGATGTAGATCTGCGGCGATAAAATTGGGTTTTTCACCGCTGTTCTGCAAGTCTTTTAGCGAGTAAAACTGGGATATAACGAAGACTGTTTTCATCCCTATTTCTCTTGCGCCTTTAATATCTTCCAGTGGGCTGTCGCCAATGAAGACTGCTTCTCCCGGCTGAGCATGCAGCTTTTCTAATGTGTCCTTGAAGATTTGTGTGTGCGGTTTTCGCCAGCCGTTTTCTTCTGAAACCACAACTGCATCGAAAAACTGGTTTATGCCAAGTTTCCTAAGGCTAGCGTAAACTACAGGTGCGTAAGTAAAGTTGGAGACTACGCCAAGCTTGCAATGCGCTTTTATTCGGGCAAGTAGCTTCTTAGCGTACGGCCTAAGCTCAAGCGAATCCACGTAATCCTTAAAGAAAACATTCAGGGCAGTTTTAACTCGCGGGTCATCAATGCTTGTTTTGCATCCGACATCATTCAGCGCTTCGCAGACCCAAACGGCGTTCGTTACTTCTCTAAATTGTTCATAACGTATTACACGGTACTTCTCATGTGCACGCTTGTAGGCTTCCAGAAACTTTTCATATTCTGTTTCCAGTCCAGCCTCTACTAGCGCCTTGTGTAGTGTCCGCCGTGAATCTTCCATGCTGTAGCCGCGGGCATTCACCAAAGTGCCTATATAATCGGTAACAACAGCCTTAACCTGCGTCACTTTTGCTTCTCTCCTTTGTTTAGTTCAGCGTAACGTGTGTTTCTGCCATTTGCTTGACTGCGTTTGCAATTGTGGTGCTCCAAAGTCTTGCGGTGTCTCCTATGGCTTCTTCCACTTTCGGGTCAAACGGTATCCCCGCCAGAAATTTTAACCCGAGCTTTCCTGTTTCCTGCTCTATGGTCCGGGCCGTGTTCATTTTCATGTTTTCCACAATACCAATTATCGGAACCTTAAGATCCCGCAGTAAACTTACTTGTTTCTTCACAGTTTCAAAAGCCAAAAGCGAAGGCGTTGTAACTATAAGAAATTCTATGCGCTTCACAAATCTCACTAAATCCAGCACCGCGTCGCTTATGCCCGGCGGCATATCAATAATTAGAAAGTCCAGTTTGCCCCACTGCGTAACTGAAAGCATCTCGACAAGAGCGTTTGAGATGTCTTCGCCGCGTAGCGGCGTTGCTTGGTCGCCGGAGTAGTAAACCAGCGTCATGTACGCTAAGCCGTTAACTATGGGCGGCACTATGCCTTTTTCTTCTTTCGGTTGCGCATCTCTGACGCCTAAAATAAGATGCGTGGATGGGCTTGTGAAGTCCAAATCGAAAAGTCCCACCTTGTAGCCTCTGCGAGAAAGCGCCAGCGCAAGCGTGGTTGCCACGAGGCTTTTGCCTACGCCGCCTTTGCCGCTTGAAACCGCTATTATTCTGCGTATCTCTCTTAAGCGCTCGCTTATCATGCCTGCCCTTGGATCAATCAAGCTCAGCGTACTCCCTTTATGTTTTCAAGCCAAACTCCGCGTCCTTCGGTGATCTCAAAATCTGGGCTTCCACATTTCGGACATTTAATGTAGGAGTGCGCGA
>JAWCMT010000030.1:0-7947 GCA_038849555.1 Bathyarchaeia archaeon
GCCACACAGCCATCAAACTACGCGCAAGACGACTCAAAGACCTAAAAGAACGCAGAGAAAGATTCGCCGCGACACTCAGCGAACTTGAAAAATCATTAACTGAACTTGAAAAAGTACAAAAAGAACAGAAAACTCAACTGAAAAATCTTGAACGCACGCTCGAACGGCGAATAGCCCAAAAAGAAGCTGTAGAACGCGAAATTGCCGAAGCTGGAAAGATAGCTGACTCAGCACGCGAAGCGGTCATAGAGTTCGTAACGCAAAAAGAACTCGCGGAAACCGTGGCTTCAGAAGAAAAAGCACTTAAAAGCATAGAAGAACTGGGTGACCTTGGCGTAATTTCAGGCGTGTATGGTCGACTACGTAATTTAATTAAGATTGACAAAGCCTATAAACAGGCGATTGAGGCTGCAGCGGCTGGATGGCTTGACGCGATAGTTGTGAAGGATTTTGATGCTGCGTTTACGTGCACGGAAACTTTAAGGAGGATGAAGCTGGGGCGAATAAAAATAATTCCGCTTGAAGGTGCGTTGAAGCCTAAAGTTTCAAAAATTCCGGAAAGGGAAGGCGTGAACGGTGCTGCCCCGTTTTTTGTGAAATGCGAGAAGCATTATGAGCCAGCAGTTAACTTTGTCTTAGGCGACACGCTCATAGCTTCTGATGACAAAACCGCCTTTGCCCTATCCAATGAAGGCTACCGTGTAGTAACAGTCAACGGAGACCTTTACGAAGTGGGCGGCGCCTTTGAAAGCGGTTATTACCGTGCGCCCATAGACTTCTCCAAGATTATTCCAAGTGAAAACGCCATCAAAAGCCTTGATGAAGCAGTGAAGGCGCTTCAGCAGCATCTTTCCAAGAGAGATAGTGACATCGCTGCTTTTGAAGAGGAGATTGAACGGACCAAAATTGAGATTGCCCGTCTTTCCGAATCAATAGTTACTCTTGATAGAGAAATAGACAGAGTAAAACATAATGTGGTTCGAACCGAGAAAAACGTTAGGCAAATTGAACGGTACTGCGAAAAACTTGGAAAAGACATCGAATCGGGTAAAACCCAGATGGCACTGTACAAGTCTGAGAGAAGTGCCATTCAAAAAGAAATTAAAAAGCTCAGAGTCGAACTTGCAGTTTTAAGAAAGAAAACGGACATCAGCCACATTCAGGAATTGGAAGTAAAACGCGATAAGCTTGCAGAGGAGATAATTGCTCTACGCCAGAATTTAAGCACTATTCAAACCGAAATTTCCACGCTTCAATCTCAATTTGAAAACGTATTGCGCGTTGCATATAAAAACGCAAAGATTCAGCTGTCGAAGGTTGAGCAGCAACAAAGGAAAGTTGAGAAGGAAGTGGCTGAAGCTCTCCAGGAACGTGAAGCGCTCAAGCAAGAAATCGCAGAGCTGGAAAAGAGTCGAGTTGAGCTGTCTAAGGCGGTTTTCTCGGCAAAAGAGGAAGCACAAAAATTCACTGCGCAAATAGACGCAATCGACAATGAACTTCGCGTGTTAGACGCGGAGTATGAGCAAGCTGACCGGCTTCTAAATCAGCTGCAGCTTAGCGTGCAAACATGTCAGTTACAGCTTCAGCAATATCAGAGCCAACTGCGGCAGTTTGGTTATGAGCAGCCTTTAGCGGTTAATGAGAAACAGGTTGAAGAAGCCGAGACCACAGTTCAAATGATGCGGTTTGAACTTGAAAGAATCGGCGCTGTGAACCAGCTTGCCCTGTCGCATTATGAAGAGCAGATCTCAAGATATCGAGAGTTATCTCTGCGTTTGAATGAGCTTGAAAGAGAAAAACAGGCCATAGTAAAGTTCATGGATGAAATCGAAGCTAAGAAACGCAAAGTCTTCATGGACGCTTTCGAAAAAATTAACTTGAACTTGCAGACTTACTTCTCGAAGCTAAGCGGAGGAGGCTCTGCTTTCCTGAAGCTTGAAAACCCAGAGGAGCCGTTTCAAGGGGGCATAGACATGATTGTCCAGTTCCCCACCAAGCCCTCCATAGTTGTTAGCGGTGCAAGCGGTGGCGAGCGCTCTCTTTCCGCAGTTGCATTCATATTCGCCTTGAAAGAATTTACGCCTGCGGCATTCTATATTCTCGATGAAATAGATGCGCACTTGGACGCTTTTCACGTCTCAAAACTTGCCGAAGTGCTTTTGGAAGAGTCTGCGAAAACACAGTTTATAGTAATCACCTTAAAGCCTGAGCTTGTGAATAAAGCTCAAAAGGTTTACGGCGTATATGGGCAAAACGGCGTTTCAAACGTTATTTCCGCCAAGTTCTTGGAGGCAACGACCTAAATGTCAACAGTGACAAAAAAGCCGTTTTATCTGAGGCCTCCATGGAACATTCTCTTCGAAATCAGCAAACTTGAAAAGCTGACGCCTTGGAATGTGAACATCGCTTATCTGCTTACTTCGTTTCTTTTGGAAATGGAGAGAACAGGCAAAGTGGACTTTCGCGCCTCGGGCGTAGCCTTGGATTCTTCAGCGCTTATCTATCTAATGAAGTCAAAACTCCTGCTCACTCTTCAGGAGCCGCCTGCGCCGCCGAAGGCACCGCAAGATTTTGTTCCGCCGCCTCTGTTCCTGCCTTTGAGACATGAGTTTACATCAACAACCATTCAGCATCTACTTGAAGTCTTAGACGACGTACTGAAGGGAGAAAAACTGCCGAGTTTGGATAAAGTTGTTGCGCAGCCTGTTCTACCCGCCGTCTCTGACTTGATGCCTCAGCTTGACCTCTTTTTGATGGAAATTGAGATGCAGATGGAGAAGCTGTATGCTCTTCTCTGCGAGAAAGTTAAAGGTGTAGGCATAATCGAGTTTTCATCCCTTATAAAAGGGGTGACGCGCATAGAAGCGATTCGCACATTCATTTTGCTCCTGTTTCTGGCGCAAGAAGGAAAAATAAGTCTGTGGCAAGATGAAGCTACAGAAGAAATATACATAGCGATGGGGAACCTGAACATTGCAGGAGACGAGAGAACAAACGTCTAGCACAGAGGACACTAGCAAGCCAGCGCAAGAAGTAGAGAAAACGCAACGTTGCCTAAAGTTGCTTGAAGCCGCCTTGTATGTTGCAGGCCGCCCCTTAAGCCTTACCGAGTTATCTTCAGTTTTAAACACGCGGTCTCAACAGAAAACTAAAAAATACCTTAAGGCGCTAATGCAGGAATATTCGTCGCGAAATACGGCGCTTGAGATATTAGAGCTAAAAGATGAGCGCTATGTTTTGCAGTTAAAAGCGGAATTTACGCCGTTGGTTAAGAAACTCGTCAACAAGCCTCTGCTGTCTGCCGGGCCGTTGAAAACGCTTGCCTACATCGCGTATAGGCAACCAGTTACTCAGAAACGAGTAATCCAAGTGCGCGGGCAACATGCCTACGGTCACATAAAGCTTCTGAAAGATATGGGTTTGGTTGCAACTGAAAGAAGCGGGCGCTCCATGAGCCTGCGGACAACCGACTATTTTGCGGATTACTTCGGGTTAAGCCATGACATTGCAATTATGAAGAAAGAGTTGAAACGGATATTTGGAGAAGCCGCCAAGGAAGAGGAGCAGCCCCCTGTAGGTACATAAAAAGGTATTCAATAGAAGCGTGCTTATTAGCTAAAGAAACAAAAAGGAACATATAGTCTAGGCGAGCTAAATTAATATGCTAAGAATAGAATTACGCAAGCGCCATCACCCCTGTAATATCAAACAGAATTAGGAAGTTCGTATGAAAGCGAAGGTTGCGGTTGCTACAGTTTCGGGGAAAGCCTACTTCTTTATAGTAAACAAGTTGAAGGAAAATAATATTCCCTTCATAAGTTTGATTCCAGGCGAAGATGTGCCCGCGGAAGTTTCAGTAGTTCTGACCACGGCAAAGGAAAAACATCGCGTAAACCATCAAAAAGTGTTGGTTTATGACGCTGAAACTGAGCCAGACATCATGGCAGATGAAGTGAAGAAAATTCTTCAAGGCAAAGAAGCCTACGAAAAAATAGTTGTAGGCGTCGACCCAGGTGAAGTTTTCGGTGTAGCCGTTATAGCCGACGGGAAAGTTACTGAAACCGAAAACTGCTTCAGCGCCTATGAAGTAACAGCAAAAATCAAGGGTATCATAAAAACCGTTGATTTATCCTTCACCGAGGTAACCATAAAAATCGGCAGCGGCGTACCCGCGTACAAGCCGCTCTTAGAACTTTTAGATGAAACTCTGCCGCTTGAAGCGGTTTTGGAAGTGGTTAGTGAGGCTGGAACAACGCGCTCTTTCAAGGAAAATACGCATAGGCGATGCATTAAAGATATAGCTTCCGCCATACGCATAGCTGGAAGAGCAGGGCATGTTTACCCAAGGAGGAAAAATGTTGAAGCAAACAGTTGAAAAGGGCAAGACGTTGTTAGCCGCTGGTCCAGCGGCTGTGTTGCTTGTGTCTGGGAAAGCAGAAGTATTAGGTTTCCAGGTTAAAGATAACCGAAGAATTGTGATTCGAGAAGGAAAACAGCTCCCCTTTTTTGTCACGGAAAACGCTGTTTTTGACATTTCATTAGGCGAAAATGCAAGTGTTGAAGAAGTTGACGGCAACACCGTTCCAGCTTCATGGGCAGACGCTGTTAAAGTGCTTATGGGCTTCCAGAAAAAGCCTGTGGTTGCCCTAGTTATGGGTAAGGCTGACTCTGGAAAAACCAGTTTCTGCACCTATCTCGTAAATAATTTGGTCAACGCGAAAAATAAGGTTGCAATTTTAGATGGCGATTTAGGGCAATCTGACATAGGCCCACCTTGCACGGTTGCGTACGCATTCGTAGATAAACCGCTCATAGAACTGTACGGCTTAAAGGCGGAAAACGCCTTTTTCGTGGGAGCCACATCCCCTAGCGAAGCAGTAAAGGAAACGATTGAAGGTTTAGCTTTAATGAAATCAGAGCTTCGGGATAAGGCAGCTGATTTTGTGGTCGTGAATACTGACGGTTGGGTTGAAGGCGAAGACGCTGTGGCGTACAAAGCTCAATTGGCTAAGGCCATTGAGCCAGACGTGATTTTCTGCATTCAACAGAAAAATGAACTGGAACCGTTACTTGAAACTGTAGCGCCCAGGAAGATTGTGATAGAGTCTTCTTCCGCCATCAAGCCGCGAAGCCCCGAGAAACGCAGGAACCTGCGAGAGATGAGCTACGCGAAGTATCTGGCCAGTGCGAAAGTTAAGTCTATCCCTTTGAACCAGCTGAAGCTGGAAGAAAAGACTGCTTTGAAAATCAAGCAGGGCGTGGAAAGAGGCTTATTATTGGGGCTGTACGGTTCTCAACGTAAATTTTTGGGCATCGGCATCATGTACGAATTTGATAATAAGCGAAAGACATTGAAAGTTCTCACACCAGTTTCGGCGACCCCGGTGATTGTTGCTTTCGGCAGGGTGCGGCTAAACGAATGCTTCAAGGAAGCGCACCCTTTTGAGGGCTAAGCGGCTTCGACGCAGGTTAAAGTTTGAAGAAGCCGCGAATTTCCCGTGCGAGAACTTCATCTTTACATGGCAAAATCTTCAATCCATCAGTTATCCATGAAGGTAGAAAGCTGCGGCAGTAATTTGTAGCAAAGCGATAGTCCAAGAAAACTATGGCTCCCCTGTCATCCAAAGTTCTTATTGGCCTTCCGGCGGCTTGAGCGGCTTTTTTCATTGCGGGGAGAACGTAACCATATTCTCTGCCCAATTTAGGAAAACATTTTTCGTAATACTCGATTTGCGCCTTCACTCTCGGAGTAGGTTCTGCGTATGGAACGCCTACAATTATAACTGAATTCATCTGGTTGCCTGGGAAATCCACGCCTTCTGAAGTGCGGCCGCCTTGAACGCCGAGGAATACGGCGCCGTCACCTTTACCGCAGGCTTTGAATTCAGCTACCATTTTTTCGTTAGCTTTAGAGCTCATTCCTCTGCGTTCGTAGAAAAGCGGTTTGCCCAGCGCGTTCTCTAATCCCTCGGTAATAAGCGCGTTTAGAACATCGAATGAAGCGGCGAAAATTCCTGTGTTTGCCGGCGTGTTCTGCACCACTTCCGTTATCCTTTTTATGATTGTCTGGTACATGTCTCGTGTTCTTTTTTCCATGGCGGTTGTTACGCCGAGGCAAACAACCGAGAGCACGTGCTCCTTGGGAAACGGTGAAGGCAAAACGCAGTGCACCGTGTCTTCTGGAAGCTTTGTCATTTTCGCGTAGGCCTGCAGCGGCTGAAGGGTGCCTGACATTATGACGTTAGCGTAGGTGGATGAAAAAACTGGCGCGGTGACTTTGGATGGATCCAGCGCGACTATCTCTAGCTTGGCGGTTTTCACGTTTTCTCTGGTTGTGTATCTGCTTGCCACGTTAATGTAGGAGTCGTCGCCTAAGGTTTCAAGCCAGCGGAGTAGAAATTCGCTCATTCCGTGAATGTAAGAACGCGGATTTTTGCCTTCAGCCAGCAGGCTTCGCCTAATGGAGCTGCCTACCTCGTGCATATGCTCGAAGAAGTCTCGCGGATTAGATACGCTACCCTCTTTTTGTATAATTTCAATAAGCGCTTCAGGCGAGATTATTTCCTCATGCCTAACTTTTTCCGTCATCTTTTCAATTTCTTTTCTGAAAAAATTCACGAAGGCCGCAACATCCTTATTTTCATATCTTGCTGCTTCAAGCTCCGCTTGCTTCAGAACGAAAAGGGATAGGCTGCTGCTTGCTATGTCAATGGCTGTTTCAGGCAAATTGTGTGCTTCATCCACAATTAAAATGGTTTTTTGAAGTTGAGAATCAAGATTTTTGAAGAATGCTGTGCGGATAATGGGGTCGAAAACGTAAAGGTAGCTTAGTGCGATAACGGTTATATCTGGCAAAGATGCTTTGACGAGTTCGTAGGAGCATAACCTCTTTTTTAGGCATACTCTTTGAATCTCCGATGCCTTGTAAGGTCGCGTGGCCAGCTGATGCTGAAGCTGCAGATACTCGTATGTCTGCTCCTCTGGTGACCTATGATATTGGCATCGGCCTTTTGCCTTTAAAAGCTCACAAACTTCCATGAGTGACCTTGCGTCAGAAGCGCTTTTTGAAGCAAACGTGTTAAGGCACATCTGATTGCGCCCGCGAAGAGACACGCCTGAAACTCCATGCTTCTTGCACACTGCTTTTAATTCTTCTATTACGCGCTCATGTTGCCTGTGAGTCCGCGCCACATAAAGTATCTTCAAATCTTTCTCAACTGCGACGGGGAGGCAGGCAGAAAGCGCCGAGATTGTTTTGCCTAAGCCGTTGCTTCCCTCGATGAGAACAGAACGTTGTTCTTTAACAGCGTTGTAAACAGTTTTTATGAACTGGTCTTGGTGAGGACGCACGCTTGTGTAAGGGAAATACTCTTGGACTGCTTCAGGTAGTTTAATCATTCTTATCCCATATTCCTTTTGAAGGGCAATACATTCTCACGGGGCACTGCCGGCATAGCGGCCGCCTAGCCTTGCAATATCGCCTGCCCTGCGCAATCAGCAGTACATGGACAGCCAAATAATCGCACGGATTATAAAGCGATTGGAGCGACAAGCGTACCGCCTCGTAATCACCGTTTGCTGGTGCGAAGCCAAGCCGCTTCGCCACGCGATTAACATGCGTATCCACCGGGATTGTCGGCTGTCTTGACGAGAAAAGCAAGACAACATCAGCTGTTTTCGGTCCCACTCCGGGAAGCGCCATAAGCGTTTTTCTTGCTTCCTCAAGAGGCTGCGACAATATATGCTGTATTGAGCCGTGAAATTTCTCAACGATTATCCTTGAAACAGCCTTTATTGTTTTAGCCTTGTTCCTGTATAGGCCAGCCACGCGTAAGGCTTCTTCAATCTGGCTGAGCTCTGCGTTCGCCAGTACTTCGGGCTTGATTTCGAAGCGCTTCGAGAGCCGTTCGAAAGCTCTTGCAGTGTTCCGGTCAGCAGTATTCTGCG
>JAWCMT010000030.1:7957-17938 GCA_038849555.1 Bathyarchaeia archaeon
TCAAGATTTCAAACGGGCTACGCTGCGTGCTTGCCCACTTTGGCATCGGAAAGGTTTGCTGCAGTATCTCCAAGACTGCTTCAGCGCGTTTTTCTTCCATCCTACTGCCTCATCTCTTGAAAATGCTAAATAGTGAACTTCATTAAACTATAAATAGTAAATGGAGAAAGGCTCGATGGAGCGTGCGAAAGTAGTAAAAGAAGAATTAATAGAGCGGGACACGCGTTTTCTGGCTGTTTACGTTGAAGCCAAAAATTCTTGCCTAATCATGCTGAGCGAAAGAGAAGATAGAATGGGAACCCTTGCGGTCGCAGTTCCCAAACCCAAAGATTTGCTTGGACCAGCCACGTCATCGGTTCTTTTAGGCGATAAGCATGCGGTTTCGGCCCGCATGTTCGCAGAATACGTTGCCGCTAAGAAGGAAAAAATCGCCCTAGTTTCCGTTTATCTGGAGAAGCTTAGTGAAATGCAAGCACAGGCGTTTTTCATGCGTTTATTAGAGAAGGTTCTTCGAGCGGGAAGTGAAAAAGAGGCTGCAGCGGGTTCTGCCTAATCCCTTAGTGCGTTCTTCTATGGTAGATGAAACCAATGATAAGCAAATTGCAACCCGCTGATTTCAAAGACGTCCTACACGTTATTAATGATGCTGCCGTGGCTTACAGAGGCGTAATCCCCTCGGACAGGTGGAAGGAACCGTACATGTCAGCCGCCGAGTTTCAAGAAGAGATTGAAAGCGGCGTGGAATTCTATGGTTGGGTAGAAAACGGCGCTTTGGTGGCTGTTATGGGCATCCAACCCGTTAATGATGTCACTTTGATTAGGCATGCATATGTTCTTACTAATCACCAAAGAAGAGGCATCGGAGCGAAACTGCTCAAGCATCTTCTAAGTTTAGCAGAAACCTCTGTGGTTCTTGTGGGCACTTGGGAAGCAGCCTACTGGGCTATCCGCTTCTACGAGAAAAATGGCTTCTGTTTGGTGAAGAAAGACGAGAAGGATAGGCTTCTCAGGAAATACTGGAAAATCCCTGAGCGGCAAATTGAAACTTCTGTTGTGCTTGAACTCAAAAAATGAATTCCATTTACTGATTTTCGCTGTAGTTAGTTTATATATTCGGATTCAGAGCTTAATAACTGATGGTTTTGATGCCGCAGGCAGATGCAGGCAAAGCCGAGGTTTCGCTGCGCGTTGATGACGTAATGACAATGGACGTCATAACCATAGACGAGAATGCCTCGGTTAAAGAAGCAGCTGACGTTATGATCAAATACGAGATAGGCTGCGTTATTGCACTTAGAAAAGGAAAAGCCATAGGCATAATAACGGAAAGAGACCTGCTGAAGCGCGTAATCGTAGAAGGTAAAAATCCAAAGGAGACTAAAGTTAAAGAAGTCATGTCTAGCCCGCTGGAAGTTATTACGCCTGACACAAGTTTGGAAGAGGCTTTGCAGCTGATGTTCCAGAAAAAAATAAAGCGGCTTCCTGTAATTTACAAAAACCGCCTTTTAGGCTTAATCAGCTTAACAGACATCGCCCGCTCCCAGCCAGCAATAATCAAACTCTTAAAAAGCTTCGCAGCCACATATGACCCGCCGAAAAGCATGAAAAAAGTTATAGATTACTACATTGTCTAACAGGGCTGCCTATTTAAGGGAATACTTAACAAGTTACTTCCGCCTTATGCATTATATGTTGACGGTAGGCTACTGAAGAATGAAGCAGACTCTTGTGTTAAAGGTTAACCCTCGCAGACCAAGCCTCAAAAAAGTGCAAGCTGCAGCAGACATCATCAGAAAAGGCGGTTTAGTAGCGTTTCCTACAGAGACAGTCTACGGCTTAGGCGCAGACGCACTGAACCCCGCGGCTGTTTTAGCGCTGTTTAAAGCAAAAAATCGACCATTAGACAACCCGCCCATAGTCCACGTTGAAAACATAAGCACCGTTCATGAATTAACAGAGCATGTTCCGCCAGAGGCTGAGCTGCTAATGCGGCAGTTTTGGCCAGGACCATTAACCCTGATTTTTAAACGCTCACAGCGCGTTCCTGACGTGACTGTTGCAGGATTAGAAACAGTCGCCATCAGAATGCCACAACACGCGGTCGCTCTAGCGTTGATCCGTGAAAGCCAATGTGCTATTGCAGCGCCCAGCGCAAACCTCGCTGGAAAACCTAGCCCAACCTCAGCGGAGCATGTTCTTGCTGATCTTAATGGGCGAATTGACGCGATTTTAGATGGTGGCTCCACACGCATAGGCGTGGAATCCACCGTTTTAGACTTGAGTGTTGATCCCCCTCAAGTTCTTCGCCCAGGCGGAACACCCTTCGAAGCGCTGAGAAAAGTTCTTGGCGATGTACAGCTTCACCCTTTTGTGGTGGCCGAGGAAGATTTGCCTGTTGAAAAGGCCCGGTCGCCGGGGATGAGGCACAGGCATTACGCGCCGAACGCCAAGATGATTGTTGTGGAAGGTGCGATTCCCGCGGTCATCGCCAAAATAAAAGAGCTGACCGTGTCTTACAGGCTTAAAGGCGTTAAAGTGGGCGTGTTAGCTACTGATGAGACAATAGCCAATTATGAGGCTGATGTTGTTAAGTCTCTGGGCAGCCGCTTTAACTTGGGCGCGATTGCACAGAACTTGTTCAGTCTGTTAAGAGAATTCGATGAGGAAGACGTGGGCATAATAATTGCCGAGGCTGTTCCAACGGAGGGTTTAGGCTTGGCGGTTATGAATAGGCTGCGCAAAGCATCTGGCTACAATATTCTCAAAGTAGCATAATGTAAGAAACACTTATATCAATGGGTTAAGTGTTGCGTTTATAATTCAACGCTTGTGCGTTAAAAAGGAAAAGATGTGAAAAAGAAATGTCTGTAGGTGGAGGAACAGTTCCAGTTATAGTGCTGAAAGAAGGCACAGGTAGAACCACGGGGCGTGAAGCCCAAAAAAACAACATAATGGCTGCTAAGATAGTGGCTGAGGCCGTCAAAACCTCGCTGGGGCCGTGCGGCATGGACAAGATGCTGGTTACAAACTTCGGTGACGTTACCATAACAAATGACGGCGCAACCATAATGAAGGAGCTTGATGTGCAGCATCCAGCAGCAAAAATGCTTGTAGAAGTCGCAAAGGCACAGGACAACGAAGTTGGCGACGGCACCACAACCGCGGTGGTCTTAGCTGGTGAGCTACTTGCCAAAGCAGAGGAATTGCTGAACAAGAATGTGCATCCAATCGTGATTATCGACGGCTTCAAGAAAGCCAGCGAGAAAGCGCAGGAAGTCTTGGAAAAAATTGCTATCCAAGTAAAAATAGCTGATGACAAGACACTGCGCCAAGTTGCAGCAACCACTTTGTCTAGCAAAGCCGTCAATGTGGCTGTTGAACATTTCGCCAAACTAGTTGTTGACGCGGTTAAGCAGGTGGCTGAAGAAGCCGATGGCAAGTATAAAGCAGACATCGACCTAATCAAAGTCGTTAAGAAGCACGGCAAAAGCTTAGAGGAAACAGAGCTCATCAAAGGCATAGTTATTGATAAAGAAGTTGCCAGTTCTCAGATGCCTAAGCTTGTTGAAAACGCGAAAATTGCTTTGCTTAATGAGAAGCTGGAGATTGAAAAGACAGAGTTTGACGCTAAAATCAACATTGAAAGCCCAGAGCAGATGAAGCAGTTTCTGGATGAAGAAGAGCGTATGATTAAAGAAATGGTTACAGCCATTGCAAAGTCTGGTGCTAACGTGGTTTTCTGCGAGAAAGGCATTGACGATTTGGCGCTGCACTTTTTGGCGAAAAACGGCATACTCGCGGTTAAAAGCGTAAGCAGCGGCGACATGGAGAAGCTGGCAAAGGCCACAGGCGGCAAGATACTGGCAAGCATCAAGGACTTAACCGCCGACGCGCTTGGAAAAGCCAAAAAGGTTGAGGAGGTCAAAATAGGCGACGACAAACTCATCTATGTACGCGAATGCAAGAACCCGAAGGCTGTCACAATCGTAATCAGAGGCGCCTCACCGCATGTTGTTGATGAGGCTGAGCGTTCGTTGCATGATGCTTTGTGTGTTGTTAGGAATGCTATTGAGGATGGTAAGATTGTTGCTGGCGGCGGTGCGCCGGAGGCTGAGGTTGCTCGTCAGTTGCGTAAGTTTGCTCCGAAGGTGGGTGGTCGTGAGCAGTTGGCTATAGAGGCTTTCGCGGACGCCGTAGAAGCCATCCCGTTAACGCTGGCTGAAAACGCTGGATTAGACCCAATTGACACGATGGTATCTTTGAGAGCTGAACATGAAAAAGCAGAAAACATTCACTTCGGCATCGAAGTGACAACTGGCAAAATCAAGAACATGCTTGACCTCCAAGTTCTCGAGCCGCTCAGAGTAAAGCAGCAAGTGATTAAGTCGGCAACTGAAGCAGCAAACATGATACTGAAGATTGACGACTTAATATCCATCAAAGGCGAAGGAAAAGGCGCCCCTGCATCGCCAGGGATGCCTCCAGGCGGCATGGGCATGGGTATGGGCGGAATGCCCCCCTACTAAGAGCTTCTCATCTTTTCTTTATTTTTTGCAGTCCAACGCAGAAGAAGAGCCTTTGCTTCTGAGACAAAATCAAGTTACAAATAGGAAAAGGTCTGAAAAGCTGAAGGTGCTTCTTAGGTTGTCCAAAACGAGAACACTTGCAAGTTCTCGCCAAACTGCTGTTTTATAAAGGCTATTATGTCCTCGTCTTCTAGGTAGCGGTTTCCATTTTTGTCTCGATGTATTGGGATTCCCGTTTCTCTTAATCTGTTTTCTCCTTCGCCTGGGAAATCGATGTAAACGTGGTAGCCGCCTGTGGCGAGGAGAATCAGTCTCAACGCTGTGGGCTCTTTTGTCTTTGACATGGCGTTCTGGTCTATGCTGTAGACAAGCGAGGTCGGTTTCAGCTCGGCGACTAGCCGTTTAAATTCTTCCCATTTTCTAACTCTAACCAAATCGCTCAAGCCAAGCGCCCCTCATTTGCAACTGTTTTCCTTAGCCGCATCTTCCGAAGTTTCCATAATTGTTTTTGCAATTCGCACTGTTTTGCCGCTACTCTTAGGTTTAAGCAACTCTTCCACCAGCTTGAATTGCCGCTGGTAGATATGGCAGTTTTTTGAGTGAAAAATTAGCTTGCCCGTCTCCAAGGAGAGATTGCCGCGCCGATTGATTTCTTTCACAAAGGCTTCATTGAAAAGCTGCAGTCCAGCGATGTTGGCAGGCAAGCCCGCGTACGCGTCCCATGACCTGAAATAGCATGTTAGATGCATTTTTCCCTCCAGAATCTCCGTGTCTATAAGGCTTAAGCAGGGTGGCTCATGCCTTTTAGCGCCTATAGACTTCTTTATGTCCTCTGGCAATCGGATGACAAGCGTGACCTGCCTATCCCGCTGCTCCTGCACGTATCTTTCTATTGCCTCTTCTATCTGGTTTACGGGATAGTTGAGCCTGCTGCCGTAGGTGTAAGTTTCATCCTCTTGCTTCTCGCCACACCACAAATACTCAAGGGCATAGCCCTGGACATACTTGATGTCGCACGGCGCCTTATCGCTCACTAAGGGCCTAGTTTCAGGATGGGTGATTTCTATTGTTAAATTGAGCTTTTTAGTTTCTGTAATCTCTGAACCGTAACCAACCTGAAAAGAGTCACCTTCATGCCAGATGCGGCTTAACGCTTGAAACCACGCGTCTGGGCAATCAAATGCCGTGATTTTAACATGTTTCATAACGTTGTTTCCTCTTTCTAAAACTGCATATTAGGAGTTACATCAGAACTAATTTTGCCTGTTTCCTGCATATAAATCTGCAGTTTCAACGCACAAGGCGACTGAACAAGCAGTTTGCCGCGTCTATAGATGGCATTCTGCAAAGTTATTTATTCACCATGTGCTTGAATAAAATTTGAAGTGATTGGTGAGGCACTTGGCGGAAAAAGAAGCGAAGTATAGAAAGTTAACCAAAGAAGAGGAATACGTAATAATACATAAAGGCACAGAGGAACCCTTCACTGGCAAGTATAACGACTTTTGGGAACGCGGCACATACATCTGCAAAAGATGTGGCGCTCCACTTTACCGTTCTGAAGACAAATTTAACCCCGGTTGTGGCTGGCCAAGCTTTGATGATGAAATTCCCGGCGCTGTGAAGCGTGTTCCAGACGCCGATGGACGCCGCACGGAGATTATCTGCGCCAATTGCGGTGCACATCTGGGCCATGTTTTCGTCGGCGAAGGCTTCACAAAAAAGAATGTTCGGCACTGTGTGAATTCGATTTCGCTGGATTTCGTATCTAACGGGGAAAAATCTGGCTAAACCTGTAAAAAATGCGAACGCCCCCTTCCGCTGCTTCTTGCTTCTAGGCCACGATAAACGCTAAGTGTTGAGAAAGGCAAAAATACGGTGAGGCTTCTTTGTTTAAACCTGAGGTATAAACCGATGAGTGCAGACAAAAACATTGGAAAAATTGAGACGCTTGCTGCTCGCGCGGTAGATTTAGCTGGGTTAATTGCTTATCAACCAAATTCTGTGGTAAGCCGTACTCTACTTGATAAGGAAGCGGGAACCGTGACTCTTTTTGCTTTTGATCAAGGTGAAGGGTTGAGCGAGCATACAGCGCCTTATGACGCGCTGGTTTATGTTCTTGAAGGCGAAGCTGAAGCAGTTATCTCGGGAAAACCTGTTAGATTAAAGAAGGGTGAACTTACCCTAATGCCCGCTAACAAGCCTCATGCGCTATCAGCAGTGGAAAGGTTCAAGATGCTTCTTATAATGATAAAGGCGTGATATTCAGACCTATGCCGTGCAGTCGCCGGATAGACCCTCTATAGGTTTCTGTAATGAATTTCTAATATGCGCCAAATATGCCGCGTTAGCCTCTTTTCTCATCCAAAAAAGCGCTGATGTCTTCATCGAACTTTTTGCCCATGGTGTTCATGTGCCCTTTGCCCTTGTAGAGAACGAGCTTTGCGTTTGGGATTCCAGCCGCGGTTTCACGGAGCCGTTCCACTGGGCAATAGTAGTCTTTGTCGCCGCCAATCACGAGCGTAGGCGCCTTAATCTCCGCTAGCCTGTTTTTGGAGTTATGCGCCGTTTCTGCTTTGGCTTCCACAAGCAAATCTGACGGATTATCATGCGTGCTCCACATGAGCGGCGCAACATAACTCATAAAGAACTTCATGAGCGCCTTCGTTATTCTTCCGCCCTCTATCAGAGGATACATAGCTTTGAGCGCCTCTCTCTTTTTGCCTTCACTTAGCAGCCGGGCATATTTCATGTCTAACGCATTTCCTTCTTCACTGAATCTGTAGACAGACAAGGCTATGACTAAGCGTCGGATAAGTTCAGGATGGTCAGCAGCCAAGTGCTGCGCAATTAAGCCGCCGTAGGACTCGCCCACCACATCAACTGGTCCGCCAGCAAACGCGTCTTTGATTATTGCTGCATAGTCTTCAGCCATATCTCGAGTCGTGTAGTCTTCTGGCAATGCGGTTTTGCGCGCCAAAACGTAAACCCCATAATGCTTGGATAAGAGCTTAAATTGGCCTAACACTTGAATCATAAAGCCTGATGGAAGAGTGTTGCCTGGTCCGCCGCTGAAAACAAGAAGTGATTGTTTGCCTTCGCCGAAGCGAATATAAGAAACTCCGTTGCTAAAAACTCCTCTTTCAACCATAATTCTAACCCATAAACATTCGCTGCCAGAGCAAATAAGCCTTGGCACATCATGCTGCGTTTTGGCGCCGAAAACTCTGGTTTTATGGGCTAACAGTTTTTAAGAAATAAGCTACATAATTAGGCACGTTTGTGCTGGCAGCGTTTTCGCAGGAAGTGTGTGGCATGTCTCTTCATGAAGCTATGCTCTACAAGAAGGAGAAAGATAAGAAAGTAAAGTGTCACCTGTGCGCGCGCCGATGCCTAATAAGCGATGGCGCAACAGGCTTTTGTTTAGTCCGCAAAAACGAGGGCGGCACACTTTATTCGCTGAATTATGCGCGGGCGGTTTCTGCAGCCGTGGACCCCATAGGGAAAAAGCCCCTTTCCCACTTCAACCCAGGCGCGCTGGTCTTGTCTATTGCCGCGGCTGGCTGCAACTTCCGTTGCCAATTCTGCGACAATTGGATGATAAGCCAGGAGCGTGAAGTGGAAGGCAAGTTTTTTCCGCCTGCGGAGGTCGTGAAGGCGGCTGGTGAGCAGAACTGCCACGGGATAAGCTACACGTATACTGAGCCGACGATTTTTATGGAGTACGCGTATGACACAGCCAAAATTGCGCATCAAGTCGGGCTATTCAACACTTTCGTGACGAACGGGTATATGACGCCTGAAGCCGTGAAGACGATTGCGCCTTATTTGGACGCGGCCACAGTTGATTTCAAGGGCGGAGCAGACCCAGACTTCTATAAGAGTTACTCCGCGGTTCCCAGTGTTGAGCCAATCTATGAATCGCTAAAGGAGCTTAAGCGGAACGGCGTCCACATCGAAATCACAAACTTGGTGGTTCCAAAAATTGGCGATTCAATGAACAGGATAAAAGAGATGGCAACATGGATTAAAGATGTGCTGGGCAGAGACACGCCTTTCCATCTGCTGCGTTTCCATCCTGACTATAAAATGACACTGACGCCGGCTACCACGGTTGAAGTCATGGAGAAAGCGTATATGACCGCGAAAAACGCGGGGCTAAATTACGTGTACCTCGGCAATGTTCCGGGGCATCCTGCGGAGAACACTTACTGCCCAAATTGCAATGAACTCGTAATTAAGCGGTATAGTTTCGAGATTACACGGTGGAACCTAACTAAGGACATGCGGTGCCCAGTATGCGGACACGCGATTCCAATAAAGGGGCGGCTGCATCCGACGGGTTCACGTTTTCCCTACGCACTGTTTTAGTACATCCTTCGCTACTATTCTTTAGCAGATAAGCATGTGGGAACTTTTGAGGCCAGACGCTGTCGCCGTGCTAGATGACGAGCATGCGAAGAAAAGTTTAGCCAGATACTTCGACGTCATGCAAAACAAGAAAACAGCCAAGTTCCTCATAGCCCAGAAGCTTCCCGCAGAATTCGACAAAGGCGACTCGCTGGAGAAGCTCTGGAGCAAGCATGAATGGCTAACCGAAGCTTATGCTAAATTTGAGCAGGAGGTTGACGGCGGCAAAGACCTGCACTCGCTTCCAACACCTGAAAAGTCGTATTTTGACCTAAAAATCGAAATTGCAAGCCGAATTCTTCAGCAGTGCCATTTCTGCACTCGCAGATGCGGAGTTAACAGGGCAGCGGGAAAGCTGGGCTACTGCGGCTGCGGCAACATCATAGCTGTCTCCAGTATTTTTGAGCACTTAGGAGAAGAACCCGAGCTTGTGCCCTCGGGAACAATCTTCACGATGGGCTGCACTATACGCTGTCTACACTGCCAAAACTGGACAATCAGCCAATGGATGGAGCCTGGAGCCACGTGCACGCCCAGCGAGTTGGCGCGGGAGGTTGAAAGTTTGCGCTTACGCGGCTGCAGAAACGTAAACCTCGTAGGCGGCGAGCCTACGCCTTGGCTTAGGCATTGGCTGGAAACCTTCAAGCACGTAAAAGCTAATGTGCCTGTTGTCTGGAACTCCAACACCTATTACAGCCCAGAAACCGCACGGCTCCTGGCCGGCTTCGTTGATGTGTACCTGCTGGATTTCAAGTATGGTCCAGCGGATTGCGCGGTGAGGATTTCTGATGCGCCAGGCTACTGGGAAGTGTGCACGCGTAATCATTTGGAAGCTAAACGTTATGGCGAGTTGCTAATACGTGTGCTTGTTCTGCCGAATCATTTGGAGTGCTGCACGAAGCCAATTTTGAATTGGATAGCTGAGAACTTGGGCGGGGCGGCGCGCGTCAACGTCATGTTTCAGTATAGGCCGGAGTGGTGTGCTCATGAGGTTCCAGAATTGTGTAGGCGGCTCACTGAGGCTGAGCGGAGAAAAGCGCTTGAA
>JAWCMT010000031.1:0-17387 GCA_038849555.1 Bathyarchaeia archaeon
CTTCCTTAAAGTTTGCTGCCAAACCCAGCCACATTATGTGCTCTGGAACGCTTTCAACCACCACAACATCTGGTTCCATAGGGAAATCTCTTAGTGGTCCAGCAACGACGGCTTTTACTGAGCCCAGCTTGATTCGCGGTATCGTCCTCATTGTTTTTGCTGCAGCCTCCTTGCTCATGAACAGCCCCAACATGCAGAGCATCTCTCCGCTTGAGATTTTTTCAACTAAAGGTCCTAGCCCTAACGCGGCTTTTGCTGCGGGGCAAGCGATGTTTTCAGCAGTTAACATCAAAGTTTTACCCCTTTTTGCCAGCATGAGAAGCTGGCAGTAACGACTATTTTGAGAGGGCAATTTAATGTTAGGCAAGGGGTCTTCTATTTTTATGATTTTTACGGCGACTGGCGGGTTTTCTAAGCCCAAGATTTCTTCTAATTTCTGGCTCATTTTTTTGTTATCCATTCTCGAATTTCCCCTATCTTTTTCCTCCCTATCGCTTAGGTGCGAACTGCTATTTCTAACAGTTTTGCATGGGTATGGGCAGATAAGTATATAGCAAAATTTAAATGTATCTATAAACAACTAGTTCAACACGTTAACAAAAAACAGAAATCGGAGTGATAACAAATGGCGATAAAAGTTGAGGTAATTGGGGTCAGCCCGCCTTGCCCAAGATGTAAAAAAACTGAGGAAAACGCGAAAAAAGCCGCTGAGAAACTAGCGACCGAAGGAATAACAGTTGAAATCACAAAACTCAACGTGGCCGCACAAGAAACAATTTCGAAGTACGGGTTAATAGCTTCTCCAGCAATCGCAGTCAACGGCGTAGTGAAAATTATGGGAAAAGTCCCAGATGTTGGCGTTATCGAGAGACTAATGCGGAAAAGCATAAATAGTTAAAAGGTGGCGCCTTTGACAGAACAGAAACCCACTGTTGAACAGATTCTGAAAATGATGGCTAAGAATCTGGGCGGGGAACCTCGCCCTATGGTTCTCATGTCCAAAGTCCTTCCTGAATGGATTCCCAAGCAGGCTCAAGAGCGCAAGTTCGTCTTTGACCTGCCGCACATACCAGCAAAATACAAGCATTTAATCATGATCGCGGTTGCAGCCGCTGCTTCATGCGACCTCTGCACAGAGACCTTCATAAAAATCGCTAAACGCGAAGGAGTAACCAAAGAAGAAATCGGCGAGGCATTGATAGCTGCTCGTTTTGCTTTGGCATCCACGATTTTTGCTGCTGCAACGGATGGGCTAGAACATTTGACAAAAGAGAGCAACGAGTAGACTCACTTGATAAAATTAAGTACTGTTTCAGGACTTCGGTATGTGGGGTCACTGTAGGCGTTTTCTAAAGCTCAATATGGTGGCGTAAATGGAGAAAAAACGTGCAATCAAAACAATCCTCATGATTGCCTTTATACTCTTTTTCATAATAATGATGATACGAGCAATAGTCGGAACTTATAGCCTAACGCCAACATCCACCGCCGAAGACCTGCAAGGTCTCCCACTGTGGCAGATACCTCTAGTTTACATGTGGGATTACGCCCAGCACGGCTGGGTCTGCCTTGGTTTCGCGTTTGTCGTTTCAGGCTTATTCGCCGAGTTCATCCCCAAAAATTTCATGATGAAATACATGAGTAGTAGAAAACCTATAGCGTACGTAATCGCCATGCTTATTGCTCCGCTTTTCTGCGTTTGCTCATGCACAATGGTGCCTCTCTTTTCCGGTTTGATTTACGCAGGAGGCGGCATCGGTCCAGCGTTAACTTTCCTTCTGGCAGCGCCCGCAAACAATCTCCTCGCAGACATCGTAACTATTCAGGTGCTTGGATGGCAAATAGCTATTGCAGACATAATTGCGGCTGGAACAACCGCGGTTGTCATCGGAGTCATAGTTTCAAAAATGCCTTGGGCAAAGAGGTTCGAGGAAAAGTTCCAAAAAAATCAAATGCAGACTGCCTCGGTAGATCTCGCCGAAGAGCCGTTGGATGAGAGGCTGTGGAGCGCCCTAAAGTTTGGCGGCTACCTCGCAAAACGAATAATCCCCGCGTTCGCAGCGGGTCTCGTTGTTGTGAGTTATGTCCAAGCTTTCTTCCCTGCTGAACTGGTGGAAACATATTTGACTGGCCCAACAGGAGTCGTGTATTCAGCAGTATTGGCTGGTCCTCTATACACGCCGACATTGGTTGAAGTAGCCTTGGGAAAGGCTCTTGTGAATTTGGGAATGGCGCCTGCTGCTACACTCGCGTGGTTAATGGGTCAACCCTATGACATACCAAACGCTCTTTCGACTTCACGCATCGTCGGATGGAAAATTGTGATCACATATACAGTTTTGGCATTCCTCGCTGCCGTGTTTTCAGGGCTAATTTACGGCGTCTTAGTGGGAGGGTTTTGAATAATGAAACTAGCCAAGAAAGGTGACCTTTTTGTATAACTCGGAAGGTCCTTGGTTTCCCATAATCTACTCTGACAAGTGCGATGGCTGCGCCAAAACTGGAAAGCCCCGCTGTATAGAGTTTTGCGCAAACAAAGTATTTGAAATGCGAGACGGAAAAGCCATAGTAGCCCAGCCACTCAAATGCATAAGCGGTTGTACAGCATGCGAACCGGTATGCCCTAAAAAAGCAATTAGCTTCCCACGGAGAATGGCTACATTTAGCCCAGCTAAATCTGAAAATAAAGGGTTGCTGCGAAAGGCTGTCTGCCCAAAATGTGGAAAAACATATTGGACCAACAGGGAAAGCGACATCTGTCTCGACTGCGAAAAGCCCTAATTAGACCAAGTTGTGCAATAGGTTTCCACTTTCAAGCAGCAAGTCGCCGAATCGCGCTTGAAAAAGATTAAAGACCAAAACAGATTTAAAAAGAGTAGTTTTTCTCTGCGCTATTCTGCCCTTTTTCCGTTTGCACCATGTCGCAAGAATGCTCTAGCTACCAAAGGAACTATTATCCCAGCAAGCACCCGTGGTAGAAAAGACGTAATAGAACCGCCTAGTGTTGCGGGTCCAAGAATAGACGAAAAATTACTAGTAAAAACCACAATAAAAGACCCCACAATTCCAGCAGTAACTCCAGCAATGAGCATTCTCTTGTAACTGCTTGAACGCTTGTTTAACGCGCCAGCAACATATCCTATCAACATAGCACTGACTAAGTTGCCCAACAAGCTTATGTCGCTACTTCCTTGAGAAGCGTAGACTTGATCTGCAAAATACAGCGCGTAAAGACTACCCATGAGGAATCCTGCTGCTCCACCTGCCCACTGGTTCCACACCAACCCAATTAGCATGGGTACTCCGACAACGACAATGGCTTCCAACAAAATGTATTTGAGCCCTATGGCGACAGCAGAAGATGACATTGAGATACCAACTATCAGAAAAGCCACGATAGTCGGGACAAGTACTCCGAAAATTAAATCTTTAAACTTCCATTCATTCCAGTCATGACTTATCTTATTCATGTTTTCCATTTATTTTCCAACCTAGTACTGTAAAACTGGTTTAAACAGTTTCCTCATTAATCTTCTTTTTTCTTGGAAAATATTTTCTGGTGCGCAGTCCGAGTTTGACGAGTGAAAGCATAAGTGGCACTTCCATCAATGGCCCGATAACTGTTGCCAAAGCTGCCCCTGAATTTATCCCATAAAGAGTAGTAGCTACTGCTATGGCAACTTCAAAATGGCTGCTGCTGCCTATAAGCGTAGTATCAATGGCTGCTTCATACTTCCAACCAAGGAAATAGCCTAAAGGATAGGTCCATGCGATCATAGTAATGTAATGAAGCAAGTTTGGCGCCGCAAGATAAGCAACTAATAGAGGATTAGTTAGAATAATCTCGCCTTGGAATGAAAACAAAACAATTAGAGTTGTTAGCAATGCAACTATTGATATTTTTCCAAGAGTTGGGATATACGTATTGTTAAACCACTGTTCACCTTTTCTATTTAATATAATTTTGCGAGAAAGTGCTCCGGCAGCTACTGGTAGCGCTATAAAAATCAGAACGCTTGTAGCAATCAAATCCCATGGAACAGGGATACTGCTTACGCCTAAGTAAAAAGCGGCAAGCGGTGCATAAAGCGCAAGCATGAGCAAAGCGTTAACGGCGGTGTTGATCAAGCCTTGGGCCATGTCGCCTTTTGCGAGAAACATCCACCACATCACCATGGCGGTGCACGGTGACAAACCCAAAAGTATGACTCCTGCAATGTACTCGGGGTTCCCAGCGAGAAGAACGTTAGCGTAAACTGTCATTATGATTGGAGCCACTACCCAATTCGCAATTATCGTAACGAGCAAAGGCTTCGGGTTATGAGCCGCCTTTTTAATGTCACTGAAACGTATCCCGACAACTGTGGGGTACATCATAAAAAACAAAAGGATTCCGATAGGAATTGACAACTTGTTAAACTTGAGCGAATCCATGAATTGCCCAAACTGTGGCAGAAAACGCCCTATGAGTAATCCGACAATTATGCATATTGCTATCCAAAGCGTCAAGTATTTCTCAAAAAGACCGAGAGATGCTTCATGTTTAACCGCTTGCTCCTCTGTCACAGCCTCTCCCTCTTGCCATTAACTGCTACTTTACTATAAGCACGTTTACAGGAGATTCGCAGGATATTCTGTTGCACACGCTTCCCAAAACCAGAGCGTGAGCAGCACCGACCCCTCTACTTCCGACTACGATTAAATCAAATTTTCCCTGTGCAGCCATATCTGTAATGACTTTAGAAGGATTTGTGCCAGTAACCGAGGCGAGTTCGTACTTCACTTTTTCATCTTCCAAAACAGTCTTAGCGTCTTCCAGAATTTTATGGCTAAACTCGTGAGCAGAAGGCGTCGGTGCAGGGTGAAAAACATTAACAACAGTAACTTCAGCCTCAAACTTCTTCGCGATCTTGATGGCTTCCGCCAAAGCTCTTTTCGAGTGCTCCGACCCATCAACGCCTACCAATATCTTTTCCAAATTTGTTACACCTTAAGCTGAAAAGCAAATATATTGAAATATTTAAATTTATTGCTATGCAAACTCATTGAACCGCCATGTTGCTCATAGCTTCAAATTTTTCAGGATTGGCAATTCTGTAGAAAACCCACTTCCCCTCTTTCCTCTTTTTTACCAATCCCGCGTTTTCTAGAATCCCTAAGTGATGGGACGCCGTGGGCTGCGTCAGGTCCAATGCAACCATGACTTCGCAAACGCACATTTCCCGAGCAGTTAACAATCCGAGAACTCTCAATCTCGTGGTGTCAGCAAGAGCCTTAAAGACTTTACTTTTAGTTTCAGCGTTCTCTTTGCTCATTCCCTTGTCAGCAAGCGCTTTCAATTCATCTGCGTATTCTGAAGCCCTCTCGAAAGAGCAAATTCCTGATTCTGTCAACCGCTTTAACCTTTTGTTAATTTTTGGTTCAATCATGATCCGTTCGAATAACAATTGATAGCGACATATTTAAATACGTTGTTTATGCCCTCTATTTTTAGCGATGAGAATGAAGCGCACACTTTTTGTCTGTGTGGAGAATGCCGGGAGAAGCCAGATGGTAGAAGTCTTTGCAGCGTCGGGAAAGGAAAATTATTGTTTCGAGCGCAGAGTGCAAAATTTAGTCGCTGAACTAACTGTGAGGGGGAAGGAAGAAGAATGGGGATTTACATCGGGATGAAGGAAAAAGCGAAACCTGAAATTTTTGAGTCCGAAACCGCGCCGACAAAAGAAAGTCATCCGCAATACGACTTTGTCTATGGACCATTTAAAACATTTGAAGACGCGCAGAGATACGTCAATGCCATGGGCGGGTTAGCTTGTGGCGATGGGTAACTGCAGACTGGTTTTGATGGTTTTGTGCTTACCCGAGTGACCCTTTTAATGCGTCTGCCTTCAGTCTCAGCGCATCCATTGCATCCTCATAATCCAAGCAGGCGTCCCCGTTTTTCTCAGGGTCTTTTAGGGTGCAGTGTCCTTTTTTCCAGTTTATGCAGTTCTTACGTTCGCATGGAGGGTAATCCACAAACCAACCCTTCTAATAGCTTCGTTCTCACTTCAGCTAGGCGATTTGTTCAATTATCCTCTTTGTAAAGACGCTGGTAAGCTCAGGGGTTATTCCATCGATTATTCGAAATATCTGCGGATCCGTTATTGAGTAGAGTCTTCTGTTGCCTTCTTTTCTGTCAATGACTATTCCGCTGTCCTTAAGGATTTTTAGGTGCCGGGAGACTACTGGTTGGATACACTTTACGTGGGGTATGATTTCGCAGACGCATTTTTCTCCGTCGCGTAGAAAATCCAATATGCTTAACCGCACTGGGTCTGACAGCGCCTTGAAGATTTTGGCTTTGAACTTATTCGTGTTGTCTATTTGTGAGGACATTGTTAGAGAATAGGTGAAGTAAATATTTAAATATTGTTATGTACGTTGGCTTCAGCCGTGTTATTCCAAGAAATCGCAAATAAAATATAACAAAATTTAAATATTGTTATTAGTCTTAGGGTTTAAGACTGAGCAAATAAGGAGGCAACAAGAATGGCAGAAGAAACTTATGAAGGGTTACCGCGAAACAAGATACCTTGGTATCCAACAATAGACTACGAAAAATGCGTCAGCTGTGGAAAATGCGTAGACTACTGTAAACTTGGCGTGTTTGAGTTTGAAGAGAAAGAAGGAAAAAAGAGAACCGTTGTGAAGAACCCTTACAACTGTGTAGTTCTCTGTACAGGCTGCGAGAAGCAGTGTCCTGCCAGCGCCATAACTCATCCTTCTAAAAAAGAAACCCGAAAGATTATCGAAAAGCTGAAAAAAGAAAACGCAGGTTCTTAAAACTCTAACACTATATGATGTTTTTGTTCCTAAGCTAATTGGGAATAACGCTAGCCACGGTCGCGCATAATCCCGCGATTAAGGAACCCCTGCTAAAGATATCAGCAAAACTGACCCATAAAAAGAAAAGTAAGATTAGGTGAAAAAGACCTGCAATCTCTATGCAGGTATTATCTCATAAGACGAAGTGATTGGTACAGCTTTTTGCAGCATGCCGCCTACGGAACAGTATTTTTCCTCTGAGAGTTTGATGGCGCTTTCCACTGCGCTTGGGCTTATGTTTTCTCCTGTGACTATGTATTTGAGGTGGATTTTCGTGAACACTCTTGGCGGCGGGTCTTCTCTCCTTTCAGCAGTTGCCTCCACAGAGTAGCCCGTAACTTTCTGCCTCTTCTTTTTCAGAATTGTCAAAACGTGAAAACTGCTGCACGCGGCAAGACTGGCTAAAACGTTCTCCATGGGAGAAAGGGCTGTTTCTTCTCCGCCATGCCCTTTTGGCGCATCGAACTTTACGGATATCCCTTTTTCATTCTTAGCTTCTAATCGGTAATTGCCTTTCCATTCAACAACCATTTTCTTAACCGAAGACATACATCAAAGTTAAGCACCGAGATCATAAAAGAATTTGCTCAATAACTTCGATTGCCACACACCAAGAAAAGCGAATCGGGAAAAGCATGAACTTTTTCCATGCCACAAAATATGTGCAAAAAGGCTTTGAACAGCTTTTCACTTCCAAAGTAACAGACTACAAGGATTTCAAAACTGCTCAGGAAACATATCTGTTACTGCTCTCACCAGAGGAAACAGACATTTGACCTTCACTGTCCACACCACAGCGCCTAGTGAGCGCATCGGTAAGCTTAGCCAAGTCGCATCTAAGCGCCCCAAGCTGCTTCTCCACATTCCTAACTCGCTCAGGCATCTGCAAATACTCTATCACTGCATCCTTTTGCAAATGCTCCAGCTCGCCAACAGACCAGCTGTGATCAATCTTCCGCTGATCCGTCCTCACCGTAAAATACCTGCCAAACAAAGAAGCTACAGGATCCTCAACAGCCATCTCCCCAGCCACAACCCTGCCCTCGCCCAAAACACAACCGTACTTGCTCACCAAGGCATCGCGCACGCGATTAGCTAAATTCATAGCCAAATTTGTGACTTCAATCGGGTTCCTGCCACGAATTACCTCAACATGCACGATCCAGTTTCGAGTAGTCTTACGAACCTTCACACCCAACTCGGTTCCCAGCAAAGCCGTCCAGTTGGTCATCTCCACCTTCTTAAAATTCTCAGGAACAAGCCCAGCTGCAATAATCTCATAGGCTACTTGGCATTTGTCAAACCTGTACAACCGCGCAGGAAAAACCGTGCCCTCACATAACGCGAGCAAGTTTTTACTTTCAGCCGTCAACTCGTAAAAGAGAACATTGCTTCTCTTTTCCCTTCTTATCAGCTTGCAATCTTCAAGCTTCCTAACATAATACCAAGTATGTTGCCGACTCAAGCCTATGATGCGCCCAGCCTTAGTAGGATAGTCACCTGCGTCTATGCGCATGAGCAACGGAAGCACCCAAGTGCGAACAGTCCTAGTGTCAAATTTTACTCTAGACTTTGGAGAACAAACTTTTTTACTTCCACCAGAACGCCAATCCAAAAAAGTCAGCTCCTAGCCTTATACACGTTAACGCGGCGAGAACCCGAAGGCGACTTCTTCACGTCTATGCTACAAACGAAAGTTTCTCCATCATTCTCATAGACCCAGATGCACAACAAATCCTCGGTCACATTACGGTAAATAACCTTCAACGATTCTCAACCTCAGCGATGTCAGCGTTTTCCTCTTTATCTTCCAGAACCTTAGACTCTAAGGTGTCCAAACGCTGAAGCTCATTAATCCGACGAACAATCAAGTCCTTCAATGTCTTCTCTCCATCTTTGGAAGCGATGTATGGCAGGAACGCCGCTGTCTTCGAATTTTGAAAATAGGGGAATGAGAGGAAAGAGCGTTTACCAGCGTGAGAAACGAAAACCGCAGTCCCGGCAGTAGTAGCGTTGCACTTCTCCTGAAGCTATTTTCCGTTTCCCATCTTTCCATAGTCTCTTGCCGCTGCACTGAGGACACTTGACAGTTTGCGGGATAGTTGAGTTTGTCCCTTTCCAAACTTCCTCGGATAGAATTTTTCCGCAGTAGGGGCAGTTGACTATTTTCCGATTCATTTGACTCATCTCCTACTGAACTTTTCTCCAAAAGACATACGTAAACGTTCAGACTAAAAAAAGAGGGATAGAAGCTGCGAAGAAACTCGGTGGCGATACATCGCCAAAAGATGGGAGTCCAAATCCCACCCCCCGCACTACTTTACCAGCAAATTACAACACACAGCCTTGATGTAAAAGCGATACTTGATTCTTTCAGCGACGCCTAACCCTTCATGCTGTGCATTGCGCTAAGATAAACCTTATTAATTGGTCACTTAAGCACTTGAGAAGAAAAATCGGAGGACAACTTGTGGCTGGAAAGGAGAAAATACGCATTGCTTCTGACTCAGGCATCTTTGTTGAATGCGAATTGAACTCGAATATAGCGCCTAAAACTGTTGCGGCTTTGCTGAATACTTTGCCATTAAAATCTAGGGCGAATTTCTGGGGACAAGAATTGTACTTTTCGGTTCCCTTTGTGGCGGGTTATGAAAATGCTAAAGAGGTTGTGAGCTTGGGTGATGTGGCTTACTGGCCAGAGGGGCCGGCTTTGTGCCTATTTTATGGTCCAACCCCGGTCAGCCCATCGTCTGAGACTATAAAGCCCTATAGTCCAGTGAACGTGATTGGTAAAGTGCTTGGCAACCCGAAAATTCTCGCCCAAATCGACGAGAATGAGGAGCTTGAAGTGGAAAAAGTTTGAAACTGCATTGGCACCCTCGAACGGGCTGTAATCAAACAACTTCTTGCCCTTTATGGTAGAATGCCTATTATGATAAGGGCAGCAGTTAAGGCGGCAAGGGTAATCCAAACGGTTCTGTTCCACGTTAGTATCTTTTTTCCATCCCAAACGAAGCCGCCCGCTGCTTGTAGCGGAATCAAGTTGAAAAGGGAGATTAAGAGGTTGGTTGCGTAGCCCACTCGCGCCGCATCCGATAACAAGCTGCCTACTGTGAGGCGTGTTATTGCCCAGAATACAAAGCCAAGAACCAAGCTAACAAGGGGTCCAATGGCGAAAAATAGGCCAGTCTTATCCTTTTGAGGAGCATACTTCCAGTCCAGCTGTTTCAGGTATGTTGAGCCGTAAGCAGGGAAGAAGCCGCCTGCCAGCGCTAAAAGCCAGCTGAAGAGGATTCCTGAACCCCAAGCTTTGAATTCTGCTGCAAACCCGAGTTTACGCGCCATAAGCTTCTGAGCAAACTCGTGCGCCATGAGGCTTAGAGCGACAACCGCGAAAACCGCTGGCACAAGAGCTAAGGGTCCTTGGCTGCGCAGAATTTGTATCCACCATACCATTGATACACCCAGCAGAGCAGCCAACCAATGCCATGTGCCGCTTGTTGTCCTTGGCGCATTCAGGTTTTTGTCGCGTCTGAGAAAGAATGTGCCGTAACCTATGAAGTGAAATTCTACAAGCCACAATCTTAGAAACTGAAGTCCATAATCTCTAAGCTGATGTGGAATCTCGTAAGGATAGAAGCCTCTGTGAATAAAGATGTTCCATGAAGGCGAATTGTACCGGTCAGCTGTGGCGTAAATAACCGTGCAGCCCCGCGTCTCCAGCCATAATATAGCGCTGTCTACCAACAATTTGCCAATAGTTTTTCCCCGAAGCTCCTTAGCCACAACCAAGGCGTCTATGAAGCCTGCCTGTGCAGCTTTTATGCTCTGAACGCGCATGGAAACCACACCGACTATTTTGCCAGCTTGCTCGGCGACTAAGCTGCCGCCGCTTTGCTTCAGAGCACTCTTCTGTGCACCATTAAGCGAGAGCTTGAAGACGATTCTATCGATTATGCCAAGGTTGCTCGCGTAGAATTTCGCCACATCCACTTTTTCAGCAGGTTGCATCTCGCGAATAAGAGGCTGCATTCGCCAACGCTCCCAGAGTATGACTATGACTACAGGGCATTATATATAAGTCAATTTAGCGCGCGTTAAATTTGGTGGCCAATCAAATAAATAAGAGTCTAAGGCTTATGCACAAAAGAAGCGCATTTAATTGGATATAAACACTGTTTTCTGGCAGCTTGATTCAAATGTTTGTTTTTGAAAAATTAGGGTGAACAAAAAAGTTTGTATTTGGGTTACTTATGCCCTGTATCGTTTGTTTTTGGCAGTTTTCTTGCTGCTTTTTATAGTTGTTACCAACGCGGCTGCGACAATGATGACTATAATGGTAGATAGCGCTATTGCGGTGATGCCAAAAACATTCTCTCCATCAGAATCTTCCCCTGATGCATTAGATGTTGAGTCAGGTGCAGCTAAGCCTCCTGTTGGGTATATGCCTATGACTTCGCCTGTGTCAGCCCATATTTGAACTCGCAGTCCAGTTACTCCGCCAAGATACATCGTGTCAAGGCAAAGGTAAACTTCCCAGAAAGGATAAAGCGTGTAATAGTCACCGCGGCAGTCCGTACCTAAGTCCACGTATAGCGGTTTGTCCAGCACTGTAAAATTGCCGACGACCGCCGTCTTCCCTTCACAGTCAGCAGCCGTATACGTGTAATTCTTAACAGCCTCCTTAGCGATGCGCACGGCATCGCCCTCTGAAATTGATAACACTGCACTGCCGACCCTGTAGAGATTCCAAGTATCAACAAAGATTAATGTGTCATGAGTGAAGCTTAGGCTCAAAGTTTTTCTCCGGAAAGTTATGCCATTTTCGAAGTGATTCCACCCGATTCTAACAAATCCTATTTCGCCAGTATCTACATCAGGTTCGCATGTAATTGTAAACTTAACATTATCCTCTATTTTCGTGTAGTTCCCAAGAGTTTTGATAGGCGTTGCCATTTGGAGCATAGGCACAGCATACTCTGCGCTAAACCATGAAGTATACTTATTCACAATCCCTTTTGCTTTATCTAAAATGTCAGTGGAGACTTTTTTAGAAGAAAATGGGCCGTTGATGTAAAAGTTGCAGTAGGCAAGTTTATCGTCGATAAACGTGAAGCTAACGCTAATAGCTTCATCCGTTGAATTTCCTGAAACTTCTTTGAATCGGTACAGCAAATCAACTGTCCGCTGTCTAAAGCCTAAATCATTTGGTAGAACCAAACTGTTATTAAACCAAATCTCGTACTTGGATAAGTCAATTTCTAATACCTTCTCTAAAAACTTCCGCGCCATTTTTTCATACACATCAAAGCTCGGCCCATAAGAAAATGATATACAACACCCAGTTAAGCCTACCAAAAGTAAAAGTATACATAAAATGGAATAGATGCTTCTTTTGTTAGTCATAATTCAACCCCATAATAAGTTGATGTTGCCGTTCCCATAAATCCTCATCCTGCCAAGATATGTATTGTCAGGCGATGGTGGAATTCCAGGCGGCAAAAACTCTGGAGGAAAGTACGTCCTAAATCCATTACGAAGAGGATTATCGAGTCACCTTTCGTAACCTACATTTTGGCTTGCGCGGTCTAATGCTTGATTTATAGAATAACCATTTAAGGCGTGATAGTGGAAGAAAACCAACCAGTGCTTGTACAGGTTTCCGGTGTTATTTTTGATAGGTTCACTTAGCCGCGGTGATGCTAACTCGAATCCGATGAAGCAATAAGGTCTAGTGTCTGGGTCTCCAGGCAGGTTCGGATCACCGTATCCATCTCCACTTAGGTTCGGTTGCCTAGTCCAGCAGTAAGCCATACCATGGACTGCTGGTGCATTGCTTCCTGATAAATTTCCCTGAAAACATGCCCATAGAAAAGTGAAACGATGTTTTCCATTTAATGTTCTGTCATATATCATATAATCGTATACTGCGGGCGGGGGCGTGTTTGGATTGTTGTGGCTAGCTTGCTCATAAACGCTTAGGCGGTAATAGTTTCCCATATTCAGTATTCCGCCATGTCCGAGATAGAGAACCGTAGCAAATGTGTGGTAATTTTCACAGTGAGTTATTTTTTCGCTCATTAAACTCCAGTATGCCTGCGCAGATCGATTTTCGACATGGTCATAGTAGTATTCAGCCAAGCTGTTCTCGCCCAAAAAGAGAGCATAAATATCGTTGCAAGCCCATAGGACGTAATTTCTGTCAATGTCTTGATGAAGCCATTGTGAACTATAAGTTAGGCTAGCTCGGTTAGAGCCAGTGGCTCTGGAATAAGGTATTATGATGAATATCATAAAAAAATAGCAGCATGCCAATGACGGGAGCATGTCGCATAATTGTTTATTAATGCAATAAAAGATTTATACTTAATGTTTAGAACCTAAATATAATATATAATAACCAAAAATGCGGTAACAATAATTCTTCCGATGCAACTAAGCGAAACATCAGTAGCTATTCATTTTACAAGTTTGCTTTGCAACAAAATGTGCTTACATACCAAAGCAGATTTTGCTAAAGCATGCAACCGATTATAAGCAATTAATCAGAAGATACTAAGCCCAATTTCCCAATCAATCAGAACATTGTTATTGCGAAATGGCGTAAGGAATCATTTAGGAATCTTTTAGTTTGATTGTTTCTTCTGCGGCTTTGATTGCTACTTCAATCATGTCGTCGCTTGGCTCCCTAGTCGTTAACCGTTGAAAGGCTAAGCCAGGCAAAGTAACGATTCGCATGACTAGGGAATCGCGGTATCTGCCGCTAAGCTTCAGTAGTTCGTAGGATACGCCGCCGATAATAGGAATCAGCAGTAGCCGATAGGAAAGCCTTACAATGAAGCCCCAGTCTGGCATAACCGAGAACAATACGATGCTTACAATAACCGTGATGAAAAGGAAGGAGGTGCCGCAGCGCGGATGCAGTCGCGAATAATTCTTTACGTTGTCAACGTCTAATGGCACGCCGGCTTCGTAAGCGTTAATCGTCTTGTGCTCTGCGCCGTGATACTGCAGCACGCGCCTAAACTCACCCCACGTGCCCACTAGCACCAAGTAGAGGATGAATATGACGAGGCGGATTATGGCTTCGGCAATGTTGAAGAGCACCCCTGATAAATTGAGCAGCGATGTTAAGAGGAATGGCACCACAAAGAAGAAGGAGAGCAGCCCCAAAGCCAAGACGGCGACCACGGCGAGTTCCTTGTAAGTAAACTTGACGCCTTCTTCTTCGGCAACAGCGTTCGCAGAGAAAAAGAGAGCCTTGAAGCCAAGATAAAGCGTTTCAAACAACGCGACGATGCCCCTAAGAAACGGCAGCCCCAAGACTTTGTATCTATCGCAGAGAGAGGTTATCTCTTCCACGTTTGTTACAATCTCGTTGCCTGATTTTCTAACGCACATTACCATATGCCGGCGCGACCGCATCATCACGCCTTCAATGAGCGCTTGACCGCCAAACGCCAGCGATTGCTCATCTTTTTTCTCAGCCGACAGCTTCCCACCACAACGCTTCAGCGAAATTTAGTTCCAAGGATAAAACTTTCAGCCAGCTACTTTTTAATTTGTTTAGCCTTGATGGCGGCAAGTTTTCCTCCTGCTTTCAGCACACTCTTTTCTCGATCACTCAAGTTTAGTTCAACTTGGAACTCTTCATCTTTCGTAACGTTCCTAATGCGGAGTCTGCTCTTTAACTCTGTGGCGTCAAACTCTAAAACATCGCCCTGTGCAATACGCGCGTAGTCTTGCTTGTCCGAGAAGGTTAAGGGAACAATTCCGAAGTTAACCAGGTTGGCAAGATGAATGCGGGCAAACGATTTGGCGATGACAGCTTTGACGCCGAGGTATTTGGGCGCCAACGCTGCGTGCTCCCTTGAAGAGCCCTGCCCATAATTTTCTCCGCCAACGATGAAGCCGCCGCCTTTCTTAAGGGCCCTATCTGCAAATTGCTGGTCAATGTTGCAAAAGACGTATTTGCTTATCTCGGGAATGTTGCTTCTTAACGCCATAATCTCGGAGCCGCCAGGCAAAATATCGTCAGTTGAAACGTTATCGCCCAGTTTCAGCAGCACTTCGCCTGTTAGTCTATTAGGAAGCGGCGCAAATTCTGGTAAGGGCTTGATGTTTGGGCCGCGTCTAATTTCGCCTGTAAAACGCTTTTGTGGAAAAATAAACATGTTATCATCTATCGCGACTTCTTCAGGCAAAGTTACCTTCGGATATTTCCCAAGTTTTCTCGGGTCGGTTATTTCGCCATAAATAGCCGAGGCCACCGCTGTTTCAGGGCTTACCAGATATACCTTGGCGCTTTGTGTTCCTGATCTGCCCTTAAAGTTTCGATTAAAAGTTCTGAGGGACACGCCATCCGTTGGCGGTGCTTGACCGATGCCGATGCATGGGCCGCAAGCGTTTTCCAAGATTCTGGCGCCAGCGCGGATAATATCCAGAAGCTCGCCGGTTGCCGCCAGATTTTCCAGCACTTGCCTTGAGCCTGGCGAGATGGTGAGGCTTACGCGGTCGCTGATCTTCCGGCCCTTCAGTAGGGCGGCCACCATTTTCAAGTCGCGAAGTGAAGAATTAGTGCAGCTGCCGATGCAGACTTGGTCTACGGGAGTGCCTTCAAGTTCGCTTACGGCTTTCACGTTGTCTGGGCTGTGGGGTAACGCTATTAGGGGCTCAATTTCGCTAAGGTTTAAGTTGAGAACATCGCTGTATTTCGCGTCGTCATCAGCCTTAAGCTCAACCCAGTGGGCCTCTCTTTTCTGGCTCTTCAGAAAGGCTCTTGTCACCTCGTCTGAAGGGAAAATCGATGTTGTCGCGCCAGTTTCGGTTCCCATGTTAGCTATTGTGCCCCGTTCAGGAACGCTTAGGGTTTTGACGCCTGAACCATAATACTCCAAGATTTTGTTGAGCCCGCCTTTAACGGTTAACTTCTTCAAAACAGCTAGAATCACATCTTTGGCTGAAACAAAAGGTGAAAGCGCACCAGTCAGCCTCACGCCCAAGATGACGGGCATATCCAAGTAGAAGGGTTCGCCAGCCATGGCAGCAGCAACGTCAAGACCGCCTGCGCCTATGGCAATCATGCCTACGCCGCCCGCAGTGGGCGTGTGACTGTCGCTTCCAAGGAGGGTATAGCCCGGTCTCGCGAAGCGCTCAAGATAAAGCTGGTGACATATGCCGTTGCCTGGCCGGGAAAAAACAACGCCGTATTTGGCTGCCACATCCTGCAAGTATCGGTGATCATCCGCGTTTCTAAAATCGTTCTGCAGCATATTGTGGTCAACGAAGCTTAAGCTTAGCTCCGTTTTGACGTGTGGTGCACCCATGGCTTCGAATTCGAGATATGCCAGCGTGCCTGTGGAATCCTGAGTTAACGTGTGATCTATCTTCAAGCCTATTTGTTCGCCCGGCTGCATTTTCCCCTCAACTAGGTGCGCCGCAATTATTTTTTCGGCGAGACTTTGACCCATGTTCTTTTTCTCCTTAGAGGTTTTTGATCGATGAGCAAGTGAGAAACCGTTTTCGATTCTCAGTTAGGAATGATTAAGACTCGGAAATTTAAGTTTCGCCTATCAGAATCATAGTTTCATCATAAAAAAGCGTTGAATGCAGCAGTGTTTGGGAATAAACAGTAAAGGTTATTGGCGCTTCGCTGAAATAAGAGAGTGAGGTCAGAAATGTGTTGTTCAAAGCGAAAATGGAAGAGACCGCGAAGAAAAAACAATCCAATATTGTTTTGGCGCTTGATTTCCCGTTTCACCCTCTCGAAGAAAGGGCGCAGCTTTTTGTTAAGGCCCAAAATGTTCTAAATGCAGTTTACCAGTATGTTTGCGCTGTAAAAATTAATCATCATTTGGTTCTTCCTCTAGGCACTTTTGATGGCGTGCAAAAACTTGTAACGCAAATCCACGAAAAGGGGCTTCTCGCAATAATGGATTGCAAAATAAATGATGTTGGTTCAACTAACGAGGTCATAGCTGAATATTATTTTGCAGCAGGATTTGACGCTTTAATCGCTAACCCGTTTATTGGGTGGGAAGAAGGCTTAAAACCCGTCTTCGAAATTGCACATGGAAATCAACGTGGCATAATACTTCTAAATTACATGAGCCATAAAGGAGCAAAGGAAGGTTACGGGCAGAAAATATACGAGGAAGAAACGGGCAGAGTCACCATGCAGTACCTTTCCTTTGCAGAAAAAGCCCTGAAATGGAACGCGGATGGCGTAGTAGTGGGCGCCACATATCCTGAAAAAATAAGAGAAATCCAAGCAATACTATGCGAAAAGGTTCCGATTTACTCTCCCGGAATAGGGGTTCAAGGCGGCGTGGCGGAAACAGCACTTGCCGCTGGCGCACGTTATCTTATAGTTGGCCGAGAAATAGCTCTTGCACAGAATCCAGCAATGGCAGCTAAGAAATTCTGCGAACGAATAAAACACGCGAGAAGTGTTGAGCAGGCTGAGTAGGGAAGGAAGTTTATCTTCCACGTTTTTCCCAGAGTTCCTTCCTTAGCAAGTC
>JAWCMT010000031.1:17397-17774 GCA_038849555.1 Bathyarchaeia archaeon
CTGCTGAACGTATAACTGAACTGCGACTTGGATACATGTTAGCTCTAACAAGTTCATCTAGGCCTTCAAGGTAAGCTTCTGGTAACAGTACGGTTACAAGCTTCAAAATTTTTCCCTCCGCAATTATGTTAGTAATATAACATATGGCAAATATAAGATTAATCCCAAGCTAAAACCAAAAACGTGAAGCAGGCTTCATGTTAAACTATCGCAAAAACATTATCGATTTCATTGCTTATCAAAACGGCAAGTGGCAAATTCGAAAAGGGCCAGCTTAAACCGAACAGACTATATATTAGTTTTTACATGTTTTGTTCTTTAAAAACAAAGTTCGAGCCGCCTGTTGTGAGGGAAAATGAGTTGGCGCTCATGGATAA
>JAWCMT010000032.1:0-1251 GCA_038849555.1 Bathyarchaeia archaeon
TTCTCAGCAATGCTGTCGCTAATCCAATATGTTGCACCAGAACATGAAGCCGTGCGCGCGGTTGTTTTCTGGCTTATGGGCGGGCTTAATTCTGCAAATTGGGAAAGCGTGCAAATCGTTTTCCCCATAGTTTTAGTTACAATCATTCTAATGGTTTTTCAATCTTGGAATATTAACGTGCTAAGCATGGGTGAAGACGTAGCAACAAGCTTAGGCGTTAACTCTAAACGCGTCCTTGCAATAACCATGGTTCTTGAAACATTGGCAACAGCCACAATAATCGCTTTTACAGGCGTAATCGGTTTTGTCTGCCTAATTTCTCCGCATATCTCACGGATGCTCATAGGAAGTGACCATCGTTTTCTCATACCCTGCAGTGCACTTGTCGGCTCTTGTTTGCTTCTCTGTTCAGATACTGTGGGGCGGCTGGTGATGCAGCCCGCTGAGTTACCAGTTGGCATTGTAACTTCGCTTCTTGGTGTACCGTTTTTCCTTTACATTTTAGTAAGTAGAAGGAGGCAAAGTTGGCGTTGAAACTTGTAATAAATAAACTCTGCTTTAACTATGCAAGTATTCCAGTCTTAAAGGACATTGAATTCGCCGTGGAAGCCGGAGAAATTTTAAGTATAGTCGGCCCAAACGGCTCAGGCAAAAGCACTCTTTTAAGATGCATTAACCGAATTCTAAAAACCAGCCAAAACACCGTGCTAATAGACGGAAAAGACGCAAGCAAACTGAATCTCAAAGAATTATCAAGAATCATGGGTTATGTGCCTCAGGTTTCTACCAGCATGTTCCCATTCACTGTTTTTGATGTAGTGCTAATGGGTCGAAAACCCTATATCCACTGGAGCTTAAGCGAACGTGACTACGAGATAGTTGCAGAAACCTTGGATTTTTTGGGTATTAAGGAATTAGCTATGCGCCACTTTAATGAGTTAAGCGGTGGAGAGCAACAAAAAGTAATTGTTGCGCGCGCTTTGGCACAGGAGCCGCAGGTTCTGCTTCTCGACGAACCCACCAGCTCATTGGATATTAAGCATCAACTAGAGATACTGCTCATACTCAAGTGTCTGGCGCAAAGCAAGAATTGCTCTGTAGTAATGGCTATACACGATTTGAATCTGGCCAGCAGATTTTCAGATAGAATCCTTATGCTCAAAAAAGGCTGCATCTTCGCCGCAGGCACTCCCGAAACCGTGCTAACAGAAGATAACATTGCCGCAGTCTATGGTGTTAAAGCGCGCGTAA
>JAWCMT010000032.1:1261-16706 GCA_038849555.1 Bathyarchaeia archaeon
GTAGTGGATAGGCCGCAAATTACGCCCTTGTTGCCCGAGTCTACAGCCATTAAGCAGTGGAAGATACCGCCCTACGTTACAGCAAAATCAGAGGCGCTTGCATAGACATGGCGAAACTCAAGATAGCCTTTGCCACAACAATCCCAACAGACGCCGTGCCCTTCATTTCTGCAGTTAACTCCGTAAATGGCAAGTTAGGCAACGTGGTGGAAGCTCAAATACAAACAGGCGGCGACTTCAGGGCTTTCAGCAAACTTGACGACTTCATCCAGTTCGCTCAAAAATCCCACGTAACACTCGTCCATCTGATGGGGGACCTCCCAGAATTCGAGCTGCTGGCTTCGACGCTGAAACGCGCCAGGGTTCCGCTTTTCGTTTCCACCTCATTTTTCGGTCAAAACGCCAAATACCGAAGCTATTCCACTGTCACGCAGGAAGATTACAAGCAGATTTTCAAGTACCTTAATTATGGCGGAAAAAAGAACATAGAAAACCTACTACTTTACTTGGCCAACCGCTTCGCCGGCGCCAATTACGACGTTAACCCACCGGAGCGCCCACCATGGGAAGGCATCTATCACCCCGACTTCCCGCAGCCACCTACGTTTGAAGAATATGCCTCAAAGAAAATCGTGCCGGGTAAACCAACAGTAGGGATTTGGTTCCATCAGACGCAATGGCAAGGAGAAAACACCGACTTCGTTAACAAGCTAATCGAAGAAATAGAACGACAAGGCGCCAATGTGCTTCCAGTGTTCTTCACAGGAGCCAAGAACGAAGCATTAGGAATGAAAGGGCTAGAATGGGTTATTGAAAACTACTTCATGAAGAACGGAAAACCCACAGTTGACGTAGTAATCAGCGCATTGGCATTTTCTCTCTCCACTTCCCTGTTTGGCTCCACCGCGATTGATGCCTTAAAAAAGCTGGGCGTACCCATAATAAAGGCCATTTTAACCTGCAATACCTACGACGAATGGCGTGAAAGCATGCAAGGCATCGGCCTCATTGATGTGCCTACCAGCGTGGCAATGCCTGAATTTGACGGTCTCTTAATCACCGTGCCCATAGCGGCAATGTCTTTCTCACAAACCAGCACGCCAGGAACCATGGTAATTCAGTACGAGCCTATACAGGAGAGAATTAAGAAAGTAGTTAGTTTAAGCATAAACTGGGCAAAACTGCGGCACATCCCAAACAGCGAAAAGAAAGTAGCGATAATTCTGCACAATTATCCGCCTAGAAACGACACAATAGGTCATGCTTTCGGGCTTGATGTCCCTGTTTCCGTTCATCGTTTTCTATGCGAACTAAACAAAGCAGGGTACAAACTTGACTTTATGCCCGAGAATGGGCAGAAACTCATTGAGGCTATAATCGACGGCTTAACTAATGACCGCCGCTGGCTAAGCGCAGAAGAGCTTGCCGAAAGGGCCATCGCCAAAATTTCCAAGAAGCAGTACCTCACATGGTTTAATGAATTGCCACTTGACGTTCAAGCTAAGATGAGGAAGGATTGGGGCGAACCTCCTGGAAAACTTTTCAGCTATAGGGATGAGTTGCTTGTTGCTGGCTTGGTTACCGGTAACGTCTTCATTGGGCTGCAGCCGCCCCGCGGTTTTCTCGAGAACCCCTCCAGCATCTATCACAGCCCTGACGTTTCAATGCCTCATCATTACTACGCGTATTATCGCTGGATTCGAGACGTATTCAAAGCCAACGTTATCATACATGTGGGCACTCATGGCACTTTGGAGTGGTTGCCTGGCAAATCTGTTGGGCTTTCCGCTTCGTGCTTCCCTGACATAGCCATTTCTGACTTGCCAAACATTTACCCCTACGTCATTACCAATCCCGGCGAGGGCACTCAGGCAAAACGGCGGAGCTACTGCTGCATTATCGAGTATCTGGTGCCCGTGATGCATAACGCTGACACTTACGAAGAACTTGCCAAGTTGGAGGTTCAACTGCAAGAGTATTACCATGTTAAAGTGGCTGATCCAAGCAAGGCGCAGATTTCTCAAAAGCTGATATGGGAAAACGTGGTTAACGCTAAACTGGATCACGACTTACACGTTACTGAAGATGCAGCGTTCGCCGACTTCGACGCTTTCTTGGAGAAGCTGCATGCTTACATACATGAATTATCGGATGCGCAAATTCGCGATGGCCTACACATTTTCGGCGAGCCTCCAGTAGACTCGCGTCTAGAAGAGTTCCTAGTTACGCTGACAAGGTTAAACAATGGTTCTGTTCCTTCTTTGCGGCAGTCAATTGCGGCGATGAAGGGCTACGATTACGAGGAGTTGCTGGTGCATCGGGGCAAGCTTAATGCAGACGGCCGGACAAACGGCGACGTACTCAGAGAGGTGCATGCGCTCTGTCTAAAGCTAATCCAAGAGTTCCATGCTAAGGGCTTCAAGGAGCAAGATATCGATTCAGTGATGCAGCAAGTTCTTGGCGGAACTAATCCAAATGTGCGGAGATGCCTCGCTTACATAAGCAGTTTCCTTGTTCCTGCTTTGGCAGCTACTACTGACGAGATGGCGAATACGTTGGGTGCTTGTGAAGGCACGTATGTCCCTTCGGGTCCTTCTGGCTCCGTGACAAGGGGTATGGCTGATATTTTGCCTACTGGCAGGAACTTTTATTCTGTCGACCCCCGCGCCGTGCCTTCACAGGCTTCCTGGCGTGTAGGAGTAGCGCTGGGCAATGCACTTCTTGAGCGGTATTTAAAAGAAGAAGGGCGCTATCCAGAAAGCGTTGGCATCGTCATCTGGGCTACCGACACGATGAAAACTAAAGGCGATGACATCGCCGAGATTCTTTATTTGATGGGCGTCAAGCCCGTGTGGGAAGAATCAAGCGGCCGTGTTGTCGGCATTGAAGCCATACCTCTGGAGGAGTTAAAGCGACCCCGCATTGACGTAGTCGTTCGTATTAGCGGCCTTTTTAGAGACACATTTCCCAATGTAGTACACATAATCGATGACGCGGTGGCGTTGGTAGCCAGCCTTAAGGAGTCTCCAGAGCAGAACTATATCCTTAAGCATGTGGACAACGAAGTGAAAGAACGAGTGGCGCAAGGCGTTGAGCTTGAAAAAGCCAAGGAAGAGGCTTATTACAGAGTTTTCGGTGATCGTCCAGGTGCTTATGGCTGCGGCGTCAGCGAGGCAATAGACGCCAAGAACTGGAAGGATCAGAAAGACTTAAGCGACATATACGTGACTTGGGGCAGTTATGCCTATAGCAGGAAGGCTTATGGCCGTTTTGTTCCAGAGGAGTTTCAGCGTCGTTTAAGCGGCATTGAAGCGACAGTGAAAAATCAGGATTCACGTGAATATGACATATTGGATGGAGACGATTGGTATGACGCGCACGGCGGCATGATTAATGCCGTCAGAACTCTCAGAGGGAAGGCGCCTCGGTCATACTGTGGTGACAGCTCTGACCCTAGCAGAGTTAAAGTTAGAAGCACCGCGGAGGAAACTTGTCATGTCTTCCGTTCGAGGCTTCTTAATCCCAAGTGGATTGAAAGTATGATGCGCCATGGCTATGAAGCAGCTGGCGATCTTTCAAGAACATTTGACTTCGTCTTAGGCTGGGATGCCACCGTTGAAGTGGTCGAGGACTGGATGTACGAGCAATTGGCTAAGAAGTATGTTTTCGACAAGAAGATGCAGGAATGGCTGAAAGAGGTAAACCCCTATGCTTTGCAGAATATGGTTGAGCGACTGTTGGAGGCTATCGAGCGTAATCTGTGGCATGCGACAGAAGATATGAAAAGGGAACTGCATAAGTTATACTTGCAGATTGAAGGTTTACTTGAAGGTGCAAATGAAAAGAAACAGAAGGTGAAATGAAGCATGAAAGAAAGAAAAATCCCTGTTCAGTTACCTGGAGTCGATGTAAAAGTAGTTTACCACAACTACGAAGGCTTCGATTTAAACACGTTAATCGTCTCCTTCCCGGAGAAGCGCCGAGTTCTTTCCACATTGGACGGCTTTAAACAAGTCAAGTTTGTGGCTAACAATTATACGCCGCTTAAGCTGTCAGAGCGAACAATGATGAATTACGAGTTTTTCAGGATGCAGTTGCCGCTTACTCTGGGAATTAAGCCTGAGGATATAGCGCTTATAAGCACAGGTGTCAACATGGATAACGCTGCTGTTCACGAGAGTTCGTTCCAAGAGTTAAAGGTGTGTTGCATCGCTACTGCAGGCGCTAAAGGTAACGCTTTAAGAACAGGTGTGGATAAGGCATCTTACTATGAACGCGACGGCAAATTCTTCTACACAAACGGAACAATCAACGTAATTCTTCTCACCAACTCAAGCTTAAGCGACGGCGCCATGGCACGAGCCATTATAACCGCTACGGAAGCAAAAACCGCGGCACTTCAAGACTTAAACGTCAGAAGCACCTTTGCGCCTAAACATCAAGCAACTGGCACAGGCACCGACAACGTAATTGTCGTCTCTGGAACAGAAGGCAAACCTTTGCAGACAACTAGTGGACATGTTAAGATAGGTGAATTAATGGGTTTCTCGACAAAAAATGCAGTAACGGAAGCTTTGAAAAAGAATGATGGTCTGCGCTAAATTATGTGTTGGAGCGTTGGTAACATTAATGAAGAATATTTGCATGTACTGTGTGTTTCAAGCAAAATGCTTATTATAGGTGTCAGTTTTGGAAGCCTTCATTGAAACTGAAAAGCTCAATAAATGTTACGGTCCCGTCAAGGCTGTTCAAGATTTAGACATGCAAGTGTGCAAAGGAGAAATCTTCGGTTTTCTCGGCCCAAATGGTGCTGGCAAAACCACCACTATCCGCATTATGACGACCCTTACTAAGCCCTCTTCGGGATGTGTGCGGATAAACGGCTTTGATGTCGTTAAGGAGGCTGATAAGGTGAAGAAAGTCATCGGCGTGGTGCAGCAGCATCTAAGTTTAGACCGTGACTTGACAGTAAAAGAAAACTTGGAGTTTCGCGCTAGAATACATCATTTAAGCTCGGCAGAGCGCAAGAAGCGTATATCTGAGTTGCTGGACTACGTTGAACTCTCTGACTGCACTGACCGCATGATCCACACTCTTTCTGGTGGTATGCAGAAACGCGCCGCAATAGCCTGCAGTCTGCTTCATCAGCCCCAAGTGTTATTCCTAGATGAGCCTACCGTGGGCTTGGACGCTCAAGGTCGTAGGCGCTTGTGGGACTTGGTGCGCCGCTTAAACATGGACGGCACAACAATCTTTCTAACCACGCATTACATTGAAGAGGCAGAAGCTCTGTGCCACCGTGTGGGCATAATTCATCACGGTCGCTTAATTGCTTTAGACACCCCGTCGGCTTTGCGGCAGAAGTTAGGCTCCGTTGCCGTGGAAGCCAATTTGAATAATAAGGAAACACATTACAAGTATTTTGCTGACCGTGCTTCAGCGACGCGCTATGTGCAGAGTTTACCCGCCACCGCGGGCACCGTCATCATTCGTGATTCAAACTTGGAGGATGTTTTTGTGGAGTTAACCGGCGAAAAGGTTGGTGAAGCTTAAATGCTGCGTTTCTTAAATGACGTATACTCAGTTTTCTGGGTGGATCTACGGAATCTGCGCCACCATTGGCGCTCGACACTTGCTACAAGCCTTGTGCAGCCTCTTCTGTATTTGGTAGCTTTCGGCTACGGTTTAGGCAGCAGCATAAGCCTCGAAGGCGTTAGCTACCTCGCGTTTGTGATTCCAGGAATTGTGGCATTAACAGCCTTTTCCACTAGCTTCAACGGCGCCGCCTCAAAGCTTCAGGTTGACAGGTTCTTCTACAAGAGCTTTGATGAACTGCTTATGTCGCCTGTAAGCATCTACTCAATCATCATCGGCAAAGCGCTGATAGGCGTGCTCCGCGGCTTCATAAGCTCCTCGGCGATACTGCTAGTTGGCGTTGCGCTTTCGCCTAAGCTGATAATTAGTCCCTGGTTGGTGCTGGTTTTACTGGCTTCTTGCTTCGTGTTTGCGCTCTTCGGCGTGCTCGCCGCGCTGGTAATCAATTCGCATCAGGGCATGAGCACCTTCAGCAACGTAGTTCTGTTACCCATGACTTTCCTGTCAGGCACCTTCTTCTCCTTAACCCAAATTCCAGACGTGGCAAAAGCGCTACTATATGCTCTGCCGCTTACCCATTCAAGCAGCACATTACGCGCCTTGGCCCTAAATGCGCCCTTCCCATGGTTGTCTTTTTTCATCCTAATAGGCTTCGGCGCCGCCTTCTTCGTCGGCTGCGTGATAGCTTTAAAGCGCGCTAGCGTATAAGAAACCAAGCGTCTATATCGTGCCATTCTTCAAAATAAACTCTCTTCTATTGCATCCGTTGTTGAAGTAAACTTTGGTCGGGCGGGCAGGATTTGAACCTGCGACAGTCCGGTTTCTGCTTGTGTGCCCGGCAGGCTGGGTGATGCCCACCATGGGTGGACTTCTACAGCGTCTCCGTCAGCCAAGCCCTGTTAGCTGACTCGGAAGCTCTGCCAGGCTGAGCTACCGCCCGACCAAAACCATTAGGATAAAATAAAAGAATTTATGTGTTTTGGCACTTTCAGAAAAAAGCCTTACTTCCCTATTGCTTAGCTAATCTGTAGTGCGGTTGCATTTGAAATTCTTTCTTTAGAAATATTTATAAGTTACTTTAACATGCATCTAGTTAATGCTGAGTGCTAGTCATGAAAAAATATTTCATGACCTTTAGCATGATCTGTTTTCTCTTGTTAGCGGTTTTCTTAACGCCTCAAGCCATCATTATTGTGCAGGCGAGTAATGCGAGTGTAACGTATTGTCCTAATCCTCCGCCCGAGATGGAACAAGGCGAAAATCAGATTTCATTGGCTTATCTTAACGCTATTAATGAGGTCATTAGGGATTATGGCAATTTTCAGTTTCGCACAAACGAGCAGGAATCAAGTGTAACCCGAGATAGAGTGGGTTACTTGGCTTATTACTGCGAGACAAATTACAATTTTGCTATGGTATTCTATAAGGGGCATTCCTCGACTTACAACTGTGGCGCTAGGACGCATTCTTTTATAATGGATTACACAGGTCAACCTGCAGGTAACATTCAAGATGCCTATATTTGGACTAAGACCATAAACAATAGGCATGACTTTGTCTTTCTTTGGTCGTGCGGTATGGCAAGTGCAAGCATGTTTCCCGGCGGCTATTGTAGTGGTTGTGGTGGTGGATAGGGCATGTGTTATTCGTGGCTGAAGATTATTAACTTATCAAGCGACGGCTATGAGAGTCCTGATTCGAGTGGTCATGTTTTTTTGGGGTTTAATTGGTCTTCGCCGAACTTTAAAACTCTGATAGGCAACTCAGGTTATAACTACGGAGCATTCGCACTATTCTTCTATCAAGGCTTCTTACAAAGAGGCAATTCAGTGAACAGTGCGCTCGATTATGCCACGCAAAGAACATTTGGTCTGCAGACATTTGGAGATAGTCCACTCTATAGGGGAATGTCTGGGTTGCAGGGTGGTATTACTGCATTGAAGGTTTTTGGTGATGGGAATCGGACGTTGCCGAGGAGATGAAAGTAGGTGATGAGTAACAGAATCTTGAGATGTGGTTTGTTTTTGGCTATTTTGTTGCTGGCGGCGTTTTTTGTGCCGGTTTTTGCGTCTTCTTATGAGGAGTTGCGGGAGGAGAATGCTAAGCGTAGGGCATTGTCGTTTCTGCGGGATGTGTTCTCTTTTGTGGATTTGGCTGAGTATAATGTGAGTTTTAAGCTTTATGTGTTTGATTATCCTTGGGATTGGGGTGGCGCGACTTATGAGGAGGTTGTGCGTTATGATCTTATCTCTTCAGCACGCACGCTTGACTTCACCATCCATTTCTGCAATCAGACACCATACTATGTATGGCTTACTGATTATGATTATTATGGTACTGCTCTTTTCCAGCAGTTTGATCGTTTGGCGGTTCTGTCGGAGCGTGTAAATGTTGTGAAGTTAGCAAAGTCTGTATTGGAGAATTATCTGAGATGGCGTGGCGATTCTAGTTTGAGGGCGGCAGTAGATGTTTTGGATATGGTTAATGCTACGGAGAGCATGTCAAAGATTGTGGGTAACCTGAATTTTACCGCGATATGGTGGCCTGAAGATCGTATGTCATTCTATTGGATATGGCAAGTTGGTGGTATATATGCTAGAAGAATGGGTTTATCTATCGATAGAAGAAGCTTTTATTTGTCTGATAATGGGGGCATTTATAGGTTAGGTAGCGCTGAGGTTAAGATTTCTAAGGATGAGGCTGTTGCTATTGCTTTGCGACGGGCGGAGTCTTTTTCTTATCGAGCGCGGATTGATCTTAACACTTCTGTGGAGGTTAAGGATTTTGTTGTGGTGAAGGACAAGATAACTGCGGAGCTGCTTACGTGGCCTAAAGAACCGCTTGTGCTATACCCGTACTGGAGCGTCAAGCTTGGTCTCGACAAGGTTTATCCTGCGTTTGTGGACGCCATACATGTGGGCATTTGGGCTGACACTGGCGAGGTTTTCTTCTGTGAGCCTATAGGCTGGGGTGGTCCTGTGTCTGCGGATGGCTCAGGTGCGGAAACGCAGCTGGAAGGCGATGTTGGCGATGGCGAAGCAGCTGCAGGGCAAACTTGGCAGACCAGCGTTATCGTTTTAGCCGCTGTGGTTGTGACTGCGACGGTTCTTGGCGTGGCTGTTTTAAAGAGGAAGAGAAAGCAATAGCCCTATATCTGCTATTTTCTGCTTGGGCTTTGCTCTGAAGGCTTGCGTTTTCTTGGCGTTTTCAGATAAGCTTTAATTTTACAAGTGCTTAACGCGTCTTGGATAAGCTAAGTGGTGTTGACTGTTGAAGACGATTGGTGTGATAACGCCAGGCGGAGACGCGCCTGGCATGAACGCGGCTATTCGCGCTGTTACCAGAATTGCCCACTCACGTGGCCTTCAAGTTCTAGGTTTTGAACGCGGCTGGGACGGGCTGCTGACAAATAGGCATCAGCACTTGACTCCGCGCGCTGTAGGAGGCATAATTCAGCTCGGCGGCACAATGCTGCACACTTCCCGATGCCCAGAATTCAAAAGGCCCGAAAACGTTAAACGCGCTGCTGACACCCTCGCCGCGAACAAAGTAGACGGTTTGGTGGTTATCGGCGGCGACGGCTCATTTAAGGGCGCGCTGGACTTAAGCAAGGAAAGCAGCACGCTTATGGTGGGCATACCCGCCACGATAGATAATGACGTTTACGGCACAGATGAAACTATAGGCTTCGACACAGCCGTGAACACCGCCGTGGCCTCAATCGACAAAATCCGAGACACTGCAATTTCGCATGAGCGAATCTTCATAGTAGAAGTCATGGGTAGGCAAAGAGGCTTCCTAGCCTTGGAGGTGGGCTTATCCGTGGGCGCCGAGGTAATCCTCATTCCAGAGCATAAATGCGCAACCGACCAAGTTGCTGACGTTTTAAAGAAGAATGCCCAAAAAGGCAAACGCGCCGGCATAATCGTCGCCGCTGAAGGCGTAGGCGACACCCGAAAAATCGCCGAAGAAATCGCAAAACAAACAGATTTCGAGGTGCGTTTATCCATCGTTGGCTATGCCCAAAGAGGCGGCAGCCCCACAGCGCGAAGCAGGCTTTTAGCCAGTCTTTTCGCCGAAAAAGCCGTTGACCTTTTGATTCATGGGCAAGGAAACAAAGTAATTGGCCTGCAGAACGGCGTAGTCACGAGTGTGGAGCTTAAGGAAACCTGTGAAAAGCAGAAGCCGTTGGATTTACGGCTGTTGGAGCTGGCTGAGATGCTCTCGATATAGGCTCCGTGTTATTGGATTAGCGTCTCATAAATCTTAAGCGTTTCCTCAGCAACCTTCCGCCAAGTAAAATATTCCAGAACTCTTTTGCGCCCGTTCTCGCCCCAGTTTCTCGCTTTCTCGGGGTTCTTAAGCGTCTCCTTTATGCCCCAAGCTATGTCCGCAGGGTCCTCGCCGTTGACATGTATGCCTGTCTGGTCTACGCCGGAGCTTATCACCTGCTCCTTGAAGCCCACTACGCCTCGTGCGCCTGCAACCACGGGTTTCTCCATGGCCATCGCTTCTAAGCTGACTATGCCAAAGGGCTCATATATCGATGGAAAAACGCAGATGTCCGCAGCAGCGTAATGCAGTATCCGCTCGTTTTCAGGCACAAAATCAAAACGGTAAACAACTTTATCTTCGATGCCTAGCCTGCCTGCTGTTTCCACAATGTCGGTTTGCTCTTCTCCTTTGCCTAGAATAACCAGCTTAGTATTCGGATATTCCCTTAAAACGCTGGGCATCGCCTGCAAAAGGTTTCTTACGCCCTTAACCCACGTGAGCCTTCCCACGAAAAGAAGCATGTTCCAGTCTCGCGGCACATTGTATTTTTCGCGGATTTTCTCCACCTCTTCCTTGCTGCACTTGCGCGGGTCGTAGCGTTCAGGATCCACGCCATTCCAAACCACGCTGATTTTCGATTGAGGCCAGCCATGTCGTATCAAGTCTTCTTGCATGGCGTAGCTGACAGTTATTATTCTATCAGCGTTCTGCGCCATAGCCCATTCCAGATGCGAAACTACTTCGGAGCCTTGGCCGCCGCTTCTTCCCCACTCTGTGCTGTGCACGTGGAAAACTACGGGGATTTTTGTTTGATTCTTAATTACCAAGCCTGAAACGCTGCTCAGCCAATCGTGCACGCACACTACATCAAACTTGTAGTGTTCCTTTTCTATTAATTGATGGATAAATTTTGTCGCGCTGAGGATGTTGTAGATGAAGATGTCGTTGAAGAGCCTTATGTTGGTGCCCCAACGCTTTAAGTCGTCAATCACAAACATTGGAAAAACATTGCTGGCATCCGCGATTAATGGCCTGTGAATCTCGACGCCTTTCAGAATCTCCCGCGTTCTCAAGTTGCCTGGGTTAAGCGTGAAAACCGAAACGTCATGACCTATGTCAACGAATTCATGTGTTATGTAACCGGCGTACGTGCCTAAGCCGCCTACCAGCTGAGGGGGATATTCCCAGACAAAAAACCCAATTCTCAAAATTTTTCACCGCAAACGCTACATTTACTATTATACGCTTCACATTTATAGTTTCTTTTTAGTGCGGGCTTGCACAGACAGCTTCGAAGCCGCTGTTACCTATAGAGTTATTAAAAGGAAGCTGGTTGAATTAAATATAGTTGCCTTCGAGATTTGAAATCCAATGTCCAAGCTTGCTTCTTACAAGATTGCTACTGAACTTCCAGCAAGCTACATAGAAAAACTATTCACCTTTATTCACACGCAGTATCTGCTACCTCAGAAACAGAGATTCGCAAATATTCACCGAGAAACTGTGGACGGCATTGCTGTTCTTTCTTATGTTGTTCTTAACGCGCAAGGCGCGCCATTGCTTAATGTTGAAGTGAAAGGCACTGAGCCGCTGGAGTTTACACTGGCGCCAATTGCCGGGACGGTTTCTGCCGTTGAGCTGGAAGAGGCAAAGCAGGACATCGTTATCGCAGTGCAGATTTTCGAGGAGCACGCCCGCAAATCAACCTTGTATTTTGCTTGGAGAGAGGGCGAAAAAATAGTTCCTGAAACTTTTGAAAAGCAAGAGAAGTCTTTTAACCGCTTCTTTCTTGAAACGCAAATTCTCTTCTTTGTTGTGTTCATAGCCTTCGGCATGATAATTTTCCTTTTGCTGTCGGCGCTGTATCCTGAAGCGTTTTGGATTGCACCGCTAATTCTTATCGCAGTACAGTTTGTTTTCGTTTTCTACTCTAGCAACTTTATCGCGCGGACCGCTGATTGGTACATTACGGAGGCTAATCCTTACATCTACATTTTAAAGTATACTTTGCCCGTCAAAGCAGATGGCGAAGTTAGGCAGTTGCTACCGCGTTCTCAACTATTGGCGATAAAGAAGGAAATTTATGATGAGATTTTGGCTAAGCGGGGCGAAATTGATTGTGAAACGGCGCAGCGCGTTTTTAGCAAATATGGTGTCGCTTGTCAGCCAGAAAACCTCTCGGTAAAAAAGGTTAACGTGTACGCGCTCGTGAAAAACGTCGCGGCCAGATTTGGTTTTCCAATTCCGAAAATTGTAGTTTCAAACACAATGATTCCCAATGCGGCAGCAGCAGGCCCAAGTCCAGGCCGCGGCATAGTTTTGATAACTACCGGCCTGCTGGTTCAGCTTGAGGAGGACGAGGTCATCAGCGTTTTAGGCCACGAATTTGGCCACCTCAAGGGAAGAGACCCGCTTATCCTTTACGGGTTAACCTCTACCGAGTTTCTCTTCAGATTTTACGTGCTGTTCCCGTTGTTTCCATTCATTTTCTCCTCTTTCCTCTTCTTCATCTATTTCTGGGCTGTTATGACCGTAATCTTCTTCATTGCCAAGTTCTTCGAGGCACGCGCCGACCTCATATCTGCCATCAAGATGGGGCAGCCTGAAGTTTTAGCAGGGGCTCTCGAAAAAATCGGATTCCAGAGGCTTTTGTATGAGCGAACGCCGTCTTTCCGACTTCAAGAATGGTTAGGCTTGGATCCGCATCCGCCCATTTATTTCAGGATAAACCGCCTAGAGAAGCTTAAAAGCACCGATAAAATCAAGCGTCCGCTGCTTCAGTCAATCAGGGATGTTGTTTCGGGGTTCAAGGAAAGCCTATGAGGGTTCCAATGAAACTGATGCTTTCGAAGGCAAAAAGAAATATGCACAAATGCTGTAAACTCTGGTTTGAGGCTGAAGCCTTTGAAACTGATCTACATCGCCATCGACGGAATGGGCGACCTGCCAATCGCCGAGCTTGGAAACAAAACTCCCTTGGAAGCGGCTGAAACTCCTAACATGGATTTTCTAGCCAAAAACGGAAAAACTGGTTTGATGTATACTGTCCGCCGAGGCATTGCACCCGAGAGCGACGTCGCAGTAATTTCACTTTTAGGTTATGACCCCTTCAAGTACAGCACCGGCCGCGGTGTAATCGAAGCCGTCGGCGCAGGCTTAAACGTTGCGGATGGCGATTTGGCTCTGCGGTGCAATTTCGCCACTTTAGGCCAAGGAAGAAGAATAATCGATAGGCGAGTGGCACGGAGCTTGACAACAGAAGAAGCCACGGAGCTGAGTAAAGCCGCTAACGAAAACATAACGTTGGAATCATGCCCTGCAACGTTTGAATTCAGAAACACGCTGGGGCACCGTGCGGTTCTTGTTTTCAAGGGAAAAGGGCGATGCCTCTCAAGCAAGATAACGAACAGCGACCCTGCTTACACGGTAATAAACGGTATAGGCGTGGCTACGCCTAACGTGGACATGGTTCTCAAGGAGTCTGAGCCGCTGGACGATACGGAGGAAGCTCGGAACGCAGCGGCGCTGGTGAACGAGTTCACCGAAAAAGCCCATGAGCTTTGGGATGATCACCCGATAAACCAGAAGCGTGCTGCAGAGGGCAAGCTGAAGGCGAATGTTGTGCTCAGCAGGGATGCAGGAAGCCAATTGCCAAAATTCTTCAATATATCTGAGCGATATACTGTGCGGTTTGCTGCGCTTGCGGACATGCATGCGGAACGTGGAATAGCCCATTTGGCTGGTATGCAAGCGTCTCTGCTGCCGCCGCCCTCAGGTGATCTTGAAAAGGACTGCGAACTTAGAGTGCAGAAACTGCTGGAGATACTGCCAAGTTATGATTGCTTTTACATTCACCTTAAGGGACCAGACGAGCCTGGACATGACGGCGACTGCTGCAAAAAGGCTGCTGTAATCTCTGCCATTGACAAATTCTTCTTCGGCAGATTGCTAAAGGAGATCTCGCTGAGGGAGCATATTATCTGCATCACTTCTGATCACGCAACGCCTTGCACTTTGAAGGTGCATAGTGACACGCCCGTCCCAGTGCTTATTTCAGGCGGCAAAGTGAACGGTGACGGAGCAAGCAAATTCTGCGAAAAAACCTGCGCCCGCGGAAGCCTAGGCGTTATAGAACATGGCTACGAGCTTATGCCAAAACTTATGGAGTTACTTAAAAGATAAAAAGCGAAGGAAAGGCCTTTTTTCCGCCCGATTTTATGTGGCTAATATGACCTTGATCTATCTCTGTATCCGCCGCTGCGTCTGTCTCTGAATCCACCGCCACCGCGTCTGCCGCCATATCCGCCGCCGCGTCTGAACGGTCTGCGTTGCTGCTCGTATGTTTTGCTGGAAACGTTGTTTTCAGTGTTAACTTCGCCTTCAAATGGTTCTTTTGCCATCTCAAGCTTTCCATATTTGCCGACGTTAAGGCGCATGTTGCCCTTGAAGAGCGTGACGTAACCGTTTTCCAAGCGTACCGTGTCGTTTTCGCTCACTTTTTCGATGTTGTTGTCCCAAAGTGTAAGGTAGATGCTTCCTGTTTCGTCGCCCACTAAAGCGTCACACACCTTATGTGGCGACCCATCTTTGCCCATTGGGATTTCGCGTATTTCGCTTTTTGACACCACTTTTGCCGTGACGTTAACAGCTCTTGACTGCGGGGTTAACTCGCCGACTTTAGCTTCCACTGGTTGCCTTTTGCTTTCGAAAAAACCTTCAACAGCCAAACTTAATTCAACCCTTATTTCATTAAACTAACAGACACTAAAACCTCAGCCACACTTAAGTGTTTTGGTAGAGTTATTCTGCTTTTAAATGGCCCCTCGCATGTTTTAATAGTCCCCCAACTTTTTGGTATGCGGAAAGCCTATGAGCACGTTAGTAATTGTGAACGTAGCAGTGAAAAGTTGACGTTTAGCCCACTTTTACTCTAGAAAAGGCAACGTGTGTTATTCCCGGCTTGTTGGGTATAACAGAATGGATGACTACGCTGGGGTGATGATGAATAACAGAACAGGAGGAAAGCATGCTAAAGCCGAAGCCAACATGTTTTCATGTCTATCGAATCATTTGCGCACGCTGTTGCCGTGAAGCCAAGTTACATGCCCTTGCCCTGTGAGTTTTTAGATGGCATCGCGTTTTTCTCTCTTGCTTATGCTTACCTGCTGCAATAAAATAAAAAGAAAAAGAGGAGGTTTTGTGTTTTGGTATACTTTTAGCGTTTTCGGAGCATTAGCACCATTAAGACGCCAACTGCGATTATCGCTATGAACAGTCCTATCGCAACAGGAATGAAGTATTGATCAGCCATTGATTGTGGCTGAGGCGTAGGCGAAGGTGAAGGCGGTGGCGCATCGCTTGCGTAGAAGTATGTTGTGGCCGAAGACCCGTAGTATGAGTTTGATCCTTTGAAGGAGGCGACAAGCATGAATTTGCCTGGGATCTGCGGGGTCCAGACAAAGCTGAATGTGCCGTCAGCGTTAGTTGTGGTGGTTCCAATGTCGTAGAAGTTGTTGTTGCTGTCAAGGACGCTTAGGGTAACTTCTACGCCCTTAACGTTTTCTGGGTACGGCTG
>JAWCMT010000032.1:16716-17653 GCA_038849555.1 Bathyarchaeia archaeon
CATGAATTTGCTTTGGCATTCTTCAGCTACTGCTGGGACACCGTTGGGGTAGTTCAGGGCGATTTCTCTTTGTTGTGTGCCGGGTGAAATGTCTATGACGCTGCCTGTTATGGTTATTGGCGTGGCTGTTGTTACGCCTATGTTTGGCGCCGTCACGGTAGTTTTGGTTGGTCCTTTGCCAAAGCAGTATACCCTGTTATCGTAGGCGTTTAGTGAAAATAGTTTGCCGTAGGCAACTGCTGTTGACCTAATGTATGTTCCTAGTTCGCTCCAAATTAGCTCGCCGTTGGAGGCGTTTATCGCTAGCATTTGGGCTCCATGGAACAGTGGTGGGTTATATTCGTGGCCGATTGCGAAGTAGGCTACGTCGCTTGTTTGAGCGTCGCAGTTGAAAACCCATAGTGGCCAAATACCGTATGGCGTTTCAAGTCCCGGATCGCCTATTAGTGTCGTCGTGTTGGTGTACCATCGTAGGTTTCCTGTTCGTGTTTCAAAGGCCCAGATGTCCCCTCCTAGGCCGTACCAGTACATTACGCCGTTTGCAACCCATGATTTGAGGCTGAATAGGTCGTAGGGGTTCGGTGTTCCATCTCCATATGGCGTTTTCAGTGTTTGCTCCCATAGTTTGTTTCCTGTGCGCACGTCGTAAGTGACCACTTTATAGTTGACGTCGTTTGCGATAGAGAACACTCCTTCTCCGAATGAGCTGGATGTTCTTGTGTACGGCAATAGTGCTGAGCATTCAGGATAAGTCAAATTTTGTAGCCATAATACAGCGCCTGTATTCACGTCCATGCTTGCTACTACAAGCCAACCTGCTACTTCGCCGCCGACTCCTTGGCCGTGAACGTAGCCGCCAGTCATGACAACCGCATCGCCAGTTATTGCATTTATAGCTAGTGCGGGGCTAATGGCTTTGCCAGAAATCTCCGTGGGC
>JAWCMT010000033.1:0-17222 GCA_038849555.1 Bathyarchaeia archaeon
GGAAAGAACATTAGCAAACTTTATCCTCAAATAGTTATTTGCGTGCGCATTCAAAGCAAGTTATTCGCTGAAATATAGCGGTAAGCCTAATTGCACTAGGGTTTCTTTAAGAAAGCATTTTAAGATTTAACTCCCTATTTTTTAGGTAGTGAAAATTGTGTTCTTGGTGTCTGCTTGAGAGTTTTTCCCAGACCTGTGGTCGTGGTGTCTGAGTGCATCACTTTTGCGCCTGTACGTTACGATGGGCAAATCATTTCCAGCGAAGTGGTTGAAAAGCTTAAACCACATATTGATTTCATTCCCGTATGCCCAGAAGTAAGCATTGGCTTAGGCGTTCCAAGAGCGCCAGTGCGGATAGTATTAGTTAACGGCGAGCGCCGATTAATCCAGCCTGCTACAGGGGCTGACTTCACCGAGAAAATGCGGGCCTTCTCCGATTCCTTCCTCAGCTCTTTAAAGGAAGTTGACGGCTTCATTCTAAAGCATGGCTCGCCAAGTAGCGGCTTAAGAAACGTGAAAGTTTACGGAAGCATCCAGAAGTCTGCGCCCATCGGCAAGGGTCCAGGCTTCTTCGGAGAAGCGGTTCTACAAAAATTTCCTGGTCTCGCAATAGAGGATGAAGGGCGATTAATCAATCATAGAATCCGCGCTCATTTCCTAACAAAGCTTTTCGCCTTGGCAAGTTTTAGAGCTGCCGCGAAAACTGGGCAAATCAGTAGCTTAATCCGTTTTCACTCTGAAAACAAGTATTTACTCACGGCATACAGCCAAAAAGAACTTAGATACATGGGGAAAATAGTTGCCAACCAGGAAGGCAAACCAGCAAGAGAGCTTTTTGAAGAGTACAAGAGGCATTTGACTTTGGCGCTGGCTAAAATGCCAAGTACTGGCTCATATGCCAATGTACTCTTGAAAATCATGGGATATTTCTCAAGCGGCCTCTCAAAAGAGGAAAAAGCCTTTTTCATCGGACACGTGGAAAAATACCGCGTGGGTCAGCTTCCGTTAAGCGCCTTACTGAGTATTCTGAAAGCGTGGATAATAAGGTTCAAGCAAGATTACTTATCTGCGCAGACGTTGCTGGAGCCATATCCCGAGGTGCTGACAGAACTGGATTACATGCATTCATATAACGTTAGGGATTACTGGAAATAGCTTGGTTTTCTGCGGTTCCCGTGAGTCTGCTGATGTTTCGCCGTTTTACTAAGCGTTTGTAAAGTGGGGTTAGAAGGGCGCGTATATTCCGATGAAAACTAGCCATGCCAGAGCGGTTTTGGCTACAAAGCTTAATATTATGTAGACGCGTTCGCCGTAAAGATAGTCTTTCCATGGGCCCACACCTTTGTATTGCAGCACCATATTCAAAGCGAAGACGTTGAATACTGCAAAGTAGATGAGGAAGATTAGGTAGACGAACGTGGGCGGGTTAGTTCCTGTTGAGGTAATTGCTGCTGCGAAATAGGCAAAGAGAACCACCCATGGAACTCCTCCGGATATGCATCCCAGAATAAACGGCAACCATGATGTTTTCTCAGCTTTTTGATTCACCACTTCCATGTAGTAGCCGAACATTATCATCATCGCATTTAAGGTGAAAATCATAACTAAAGACCAGAAATCCCAGACGCCGACAAACGTCGCAATTAGCACTATCATTATCGAGCTGGAAAATGCATATTCATACCAACGGTAAGGATTAATGCCTCTTTTCAAATTCTCATTATAATCTTGGTTTTTCGGAAAGGCTATGATGAAATGAGCTAAAGCTGACAGCAACGGGAACGAGGCAACTATAACGCCGAGATTAGTTAAAGTAAATAGAACCTGCGGGTTAGGTGCAACAGAAATCGGCGGGCCTATGTTAAATTTCAAGTAAAACGTGTAAATGTCTCTTTCCCAGGATATTAAAGTGCCCAGTACAAGCATCAAAATTCCTTGGGATAAATGAAGTATTCCTGCGCCGATGTTGAACCGCCTTAAATAGCTGAATGAGATAGGTGACTTCGCGATTATTTTCAGTCTTTCTTCATAATTCAAAAGAAATCACCTCCCCTAAAGGTCAAACAGAACATAATTAGCTTCGTTGAAACTATTTAATTTCAAGCGCTTTTAAGTTTTTTGATTAAACGGTCTGGAGTTCACTTAATGGCAAAGAGCCCTATCCTGTTTGCGCTACCGAAGTTATGATTAAATCATAAAATCGTTTATATACCAATGAAAAGATAAGGTAATCACAATCTAACCATAACTTTTCTGAGGAAATCTCTGTGGCTCAGGAAACAGTCTGGCACAATCTAAGCGCTGAAGAAGTCTTCACGCAGCTTAATACAAGCGAAAGAGGCTTGACAAACGCTGAAGCAGCGAAGCGACTGCAGATTTACGGGCTGAATGAGCTGGAAGAAGAAAAGAAAACCAGCAAATTGGCGTTGCTTGTGCGGCAGCTGAAAAGCCCGCTTGTAGGCGTGCTTGTCGCGGCAGCGTTAATTTCGTTTTTTGTTGAAAAATACATTGACATGACAGTTATCCTCGTCGTTATCGCTTTGAACGCGGCCATCGGCTTTTTCCAAGAATACAAGGCGGAGGCGGCCCTTCAAGCGCTGAAAACCATGGCTGCGCCAGAAGCCGAAGTAATCCGGGACTGCCCGGAAACAGGCAGCTGCATCGAAATGCGAGTGAAAACAAGAGAGATAGTTCCAGGCGACGTGATAGATTTGGACGCTGGAGCTAAAGTGCCAGCTGACGCCCGCATTTTCGAGGCCATAAACCTTGAAATAGACGAGTCAATGCTCACCGGAGAGTCAACACCTGTTAAAAAAGCGGTGGGCGTCCTCCCGAAAGACTTGCCCGTTGCTGATAGAGCGAACATGGCTTTTTCAGGCACTATAGTTACGCGTGGAAGAGGCAAAGCAGTTGTTGTCGCCACTGGAATGAAGACTGAAATAGGCAAAATAGCCAAGTTGATAAAGGAAACAGAAAAAGCTGAAACACCGATTCAGAAGCAGACAGTAGACTTAAGCAAAAAGCTTGGCTTGCTTGCGCTACTGGCAAGCGGCTTAATCTTGATAATTAGTCTTCTCCGCGGGTTTGAATTTCTCGAAGCATTCCTATTCGTGCTGGCCGCAGCAGTCTCCGCCATTCCAGAAGGCTTACCAGTCGTAATAACAATAACCTTAGCCATTGGCGTGCACAGAATGGCGAAGAGAAACGCCATCATCCGCAAACTGCAAGCCGTTGACACGCTGGGCTCGGCCACAGTGATTTGCACGGATAAAACTGGAACATTAACTACCAACCAAATGACTACTCAGCAGATATTTGTAAACAATAAGCTCGTTAAGGTCACCGGGGTTGGATACACTCCAGAAGGCCATTTCGAAGTTGAAGGCGCAAAAATTGACGCTGCAAAAGAGGAAGCACTCAGTTTATTGCTTAGAGTTGCTGCGCTGTGCAACGATGCCCGGCTAAGGCGGCACAAACTCGACGGCAAACAACAATGGGAAATTTACGGCGACACCACGGAAGGCGCGCTGGTTGTGGCCGCTGCAAAAGCAGGCTTACAAAAAGACGATTTAGAAGCCAAGTATCCCCGCGTAGACGAGATACCATTCGACCCCAAAAACAGGTATATGGTTACCTTCCACAAAATCGCCCCGGAGAAACTTCACGTCTACGTTAAAGGCGCACCGGAAACCATACTTGAACAGTGCGTTGAAATCCTTGAAGATGGCAAAACAAAACGGTTAACTCAGCAAAGAAAAGCAGAAATCCTCGCAGTCAGCACCCAGATGGCCAGAGAAGCTTTGCGCGTGTTAGCCATCGCTTATGCGAGCATAGATGCCGCGGAGCTTGAAGACGTAAAAACCGCTATCCAAAGAGGACGCGCTAAACTCGTTTTTATAGGCCTTGCAGGCATGCTGGATCCGCCTAGGCCAGAGGCCAAGTCAGCTGTTCAGCTCTGCAAAAAAGCAGGAATAAAAGTGATAATGGCTACAGGCGACCATAAGCTTACCGCCGAGGCCATCGCGAAGGAAATAGGCATTCTAGAAGCAAGTCACCGGGTTCTAACGGGCACAGACTTGGACGGCATGTCTGATGACGAGCTTGACGCGGTGATAAATGAAACCGCGGTGTTCGCGCGGGTTTCCCCGGCGCATAAGTATCGCGTCGTGGAATCTCTACGGCGGAAAGGCCACATCGTGGCTATGACAGGCGACGGCGTAAATGATGCGCCCGCGTTGAAGGCGGCGGAAATAGGTGTCGCAATGGGCATCACGGGCACTGACGTCACAAAGGAGACGGCGGACATGGTTTTGACTGACGACAACTTCGCAAGCATCGTCAACGCCGTGGAAGAGGGCCGCGTAGTTTTCGAAAACATCAGAAAAGTCGTGAAATATCTTGTTTCAACCAACACGGGCGAAATAATCACTGTAATAGCGGCGCTTGTGCTTTTGCCTGGTGTGCCACTAATTTTCACGCCAGTTCAGATTCTCTGGGTTAACCTAGTCACCGACGGCTTGCTTGACAAGTTCTTGGCCATGGAGCCTAAAGAGAAGGGTGTGATGGAGCAGCCGCCGAGGAAACCCAAAGAGCGGATAATTAACCGAGATATTATGTTGAATATTGCTTACGTCGGTGTATTCATGGCTATTGGCACACTATGGATGTTCATAACGGGCTATAACGGCGGTGGTCTTCAAAGAGCACAAACATTAGCCTTCACCACCATAGCTATGTTCCAAGTATTCAACGCGCTGAATTGCCGGTCAAGAACAACATCCATCTTCAAACTTGGCTTAACCACCAATAAGTATTTGCTAGGCGGCATTGCCGCATCTGTATCTCTACAAGTGCTCGCAACGCTCTTGCCGCCGCTACAAACCGCATTAGGCACCATTTCGCTTTCACCCATGGACTGGCTACTGATAATTATCGTCTCCAGCTCGGTGCTATTTGCTGACGAAATAAGAAAACTTGTGAGAAGCAAAGTGAAAAAGTGAATGCATATGGCATCAAAATACGAAGTTGAACTTATCTCCATCGAGGAAAAGAACGCATTAATGGAAAAATATGGCGAGCGACTGCTTTATGAGGAAAGAGCAGACATATACGGCTGTTGTATAAAACTCTTAACAGACAGCAAATACATGAAAGACCGATGGGAAGAAAATTTTTACCCCATGTCCGCGTACATTCGCTCACACGGACGGCTAATTGTCATACAGGAAAACGGTGAAAAACAACGCGTACTTTACGACCCGCTCTCGAAAACAGCCTTCCTAATCAACGTTGACTATTATGGCTGGGTGAAGTCAATAGCCCTAAGTGTTGCAGGCGACATACTTGAGGACGAGCACGGCATAAACTCGGTTCACGGCGCCTGCGTAAGCATCGCAGGTCAAGGCGCCTGTTTGATAGCGCCATCTGGCACCGGCAAAACCACGCATACTTATGGGCTGCTGAGGCTAAAAGGCGTTCGCGCCATATCCGATGACTGGTTCTTTGTCCGCTTTATGGCTGACCAGAACGTGGCATTTAGCTCTGAAAAGAACTTCTATATCCAAGCAGACATCGCGGAAATCTGGGGCGAATACAAGACGCTTGTGGAAAAGGCCGAGTTCGACGCGAAAGGCAGAGCCGTCGTCAACATCCGATGGATTGTTGGAAAAGGGAAAATCTTCCCCATGACACCGTTGGACACGGCGATTTTGCTGAAACGCGACCAGACTGATAGCACGGTAGCCAAAAAGTTAACGGCGACCGAAGCGGTTGATTACATCAAAAGAGTAGACTTCTGCAATCCGCATCTGTTAGTTAAGAATTCAAGAAAAACTCTGTTACGCGAGAAGTTCTTCCAAGAATTCTTTAGCCATGTTGAAACTTACCTTGTGAATACTATGTTGCCGCCGATTGAGACACACAAAGTAATAAAAGAAATTTTAAAAGTAACTTAAGCATTACGCAGTCAAGTGCTTAGCTTATGCAAAACCAGACAAAGCAGAAAGTCGCGTATTTTTCTATGGAAATTGCGCTGTTAAATGACATTCACACTTACAGCGGCGGCCTCGGCGTACTCGCAGGCGACACGATAAGGTCAAGCGCTGATTTGAAACTGCCTCTGGTAGGCGTCAGCTTAGTCAGCAAGAAAGGCTATTTCAGACAGGAATTAACGCCCGACGGAAAGCAGATAGAACATGAAGACCCCTGGGACCCCGCAACGTTCATGCAGCTGCTTCCAGAAGAAGTCACAGTGCAGATTCAATCACGCGATGTGCATGTCAAAGCGTGGCTCTACAACGCTGTAAGCCAAACGGGCGGCGTGATTCCTGTCTACTTTTTGGATACAGATGTTGAGGGAAACAGTAGAGAAGATAGAGAAATCACCTCTTTCCTTTACGGCGGAGACGAGCGATACCGCCTCAAGCAAGAGGTCGTGCTGGGAATAGGCGGCGTCAGGATGCTGGAAAAATTAGGAATAAGCATCCGCAAATACCACATGAACGAGGGGCACTCAGCCTTTCTCGCTTTAGAATTGCTGCAGCAATGGAAACTGGATATTGATAAAGTTAGAAGTAGCTGCATATTTACAACGCATACTCCTGTAGACGCGGGGCAGGATAAATTCTCTTATGACCTTGTTAAAGAAGTCTTAGGCGATTATGTACCATTGGAAGTTCTGAAAAGCATAGGCGGCGAAGACCGATTAAATATGACGCGGCTTGCACTTAACCTAAGCGACTACATTAACGGCGTAGCAAAAAGGCATGGCGAATCCTCAAGAGAGATGTTTCCCGGCTACGAAATTCACGCAATCACCAACGGCATCCACTCGTATACGTGGACATGCGAAAGCTTCAGAAGATTATACGATAAGTATCTGCCAGGCTGGGCGAACGAGCCTAACCTACTTGTTCGGGTAGATGTAATACCCGACGAGGAAATTTGGCTGGCTCACCGGGAAGCAAAAAAATCATTGATTGACTACGTTAACAAAGTCGCTAATATTGGCATGAGCATTGACGTATTGACTATTGGTTTTGCTCGAAGAGCCACAGAATACAAAAGAGCCACACTAATATTCTCCGATCTACAGAAGCTGCGCAGAATAAGCAGGAAAACGCCTATCCAAATAATTTTCGCGGGAAAAGCACATCCAAAAGATTACCAGGGCAAGAAAATTATTGAACAAATCTTCAGCTACACTCAAAAATTAAAAGATGACATCAAAATTGTCTACTTAGAAAATTATGGTTTAGAAACCGCAGCCATGGTGATTGCTGGAGTTGATGTTTGGCTGAACACGCCTCATCCGCCTTTTGAGGCATCGGGAACCAGCGGCATGAAGGCAGCGCATAATGGCGTAATAAATTTCAGCGTTCTGGATGGCTGGTGGATTGAGGGCTGGATAGAGGGAATAACAGGCTGGTCGATTGGGCCGCCTCCAGAAGAGCGCATCCCGCTTGAAGAACGAAGTAGCAGAGAAATAGATGATCTTTATAATAAACTGGAGTACATCATAGCGCCCATGTTCTACACGAAAAGAGATGAATGGATAAAAACCATGAAAAACTCCATTGGAAAAATCGCTTACTACTTCAACAGCCACAGAATGATGCGGAGATACATTACAGAAGCCTACTTTTAAGTGCTCACAAATAATAGAACAATTGCTGAAACTTGCTTGCTCGTAGACGTTGAATGGTGGGGCTGGCCGGATTTGAACCGACGACCTTTACCCGGAAATCGGCGCTTGGCCGTTCCTACGGGTTTCTCTAAGACCGCTCCAGAACTTCGTCATCCCCTGCGGTCAGCAAACCCGTTGTGCTTGCTTTCTGGAGCCCGTCGTCATGCCTGCCTAGACTACAGCCCCTTTCCATGCCAATGCTGAATGGATTAAGTTGAATGTCCAAAATAAAAATATATTCATCAAATCTTTTTACGTGAGACGAAGCTGCTTTCAGAAAAGCGCTCCGTACCTGCTATGAAAAAGGCTATGTTGCCGTTGCAAAAGGCTAATCAGCTTTTAAAAATGCTTTGGTAAACTCTGTTAAACGCAAAATTTATAACAAAAATCAAATGATAACTAAACTTTTGAGGGGATTAAAATGGAGATGGGGATAATATCAAAATGGGCGTATCTACTCTTTGTCGTCATAGCTGTCGTAATGGGTCTCGTGGTAGGCTACATGGCGTGGAGCGAAGGCGGATGGAACGCGGTTGCCACCGTTAACGGCTGGGTTCTCCTTGTGCTAGTAGTGCTGGGCATAATAATCGGGCTTACAACTATAACCGCCAAAGAAGTAATGCCCTTCCTGATAGCCACGATTGCTTTAGCTGTGGCTGCCGGCGCAAACGTTTGGGAACCCTTATGCGCGATTCATGATTTGCTATATTTCTGGGCCACAGGAATCCTCAATTACATTGTAGCTTTTGCAGCTCCCGCAGCAGTGATAATTGCAATCAAAGAAATCCTAACAATAGCTAAGGAAAAGTGATAAGTCAATTTCCCTCACCTCCTTTTTCTGTTTTTTAGAGCTTTTTCTTTACTTCCGCATAAGCAGCGGCAAAGCCAGCATTGCCTTCAGCTGATAATCTCGCGGCTAGTAAATGAGACTTGGCGGGTTTTACGGTGCGGTGAGTATGCTTGAAAGCGAAAAGTTAATGAAGGAAAAATGCCGTGTATTGCTGGGTTTGCCGGCCATAGGGCACGGGTCCCACCTGATCCCATTCCGAACTCAGAAGTTAAACCGTGCTCCGTTCCCAGCTGTAGTGTGGTCTTCGGCCACGTGAACCTGGGAAAGCTGGCAGCCCACTTAAATGCTTGAAGATGCGGAGAGATTTAGCTAAGATTTATAACTGAGTGCTGAATGTTTTTGGAGACGTGGTGAAACCGTGAATTTGCTGGCAGTTCTGCCCGCGCTAACAGGTCAGCTCGGAGGATCCGGTGACAGTATATCACAGATTCTGAGCATACTATTCTACGTGATTTTCATAGTTTTCCTGTTTTATGGGCAAAGAATTCAAATGTACGTGATGATCCGCGAGGTTGAGGGATCGCTTTACAAGTTAAAGTACATCAAGGAAGAAGGGCGTAGAATCACGATTGAAACAATAAAAGAGCTTGGCAAGCCGCAAACTGACCCCGCCGCAAGAGTTGACCGCTATCTGGATTATTTCACAATCCAGCCGCAGAGCATGGATCCCGCAGGCATTGTTTACAAGCTTGATCACATTCTTGATGTGAGGGACGCCAGGCTTAAGGATGAAGTAAAAATTATGGCGCCTGCAAGCGACGAAGTTCAAGTAAACAATCTGGAGAACACGCTGGAGGCAGCCATGGCGCTTAATTACATCTACAAAGTTGTACGCCACTATTATATTCAAGGCAAGAAGACGCTAAGCCTCTACATTATAATGCAGCTGCAGATGATATTACCCTTGGTTATGAAGGAGGCAGAAGCCTACGCCAGCGCGCTGAAAGCCTTCGCGTATGGGCAACCTATAGGCGACGGTGTTGGCCCGCTAGTTGCTGCGAAGCTTATGCATGGCTATGAAGCACGGAAAGTTCCGAAAGACTGCGTAGTAGCCGAAGTACCATTAGAAGGACGCACCGCGTTTGTCATGAAGGCGGAAGGCCCGGGTGGCAACGTGGGCAAGCCAGGCGACGCTATAAAGGCGGTTATTGAGGAGAATAAGGGTAAAATTGCGGCGGTAATAATGATTGACGCTGGCTTGAAGCTTGAAGGCGAGATGGTAGGCGAAGTTGCTGAAGGCATCGGCGCTGCAATCGGAGGTCCAGGCGTTGACCAGTACAAGATTGAAGAGGCACTAGTGGATTATCACATTCCCATTTATGCCGTGATAGTTAAGGAGGACATCGGTGACGCGGTTTCGCCAATGCGCAAAGAAATCTCCGATTCAGTGGACAAGGTAATTGAACGCGTTAAAAGTGTTATTTTGGAAAGGACCAAAGAAGGTGACAAAGTCATCATCTTCGGTGTGGGTAATACAATTGGCATTGGACAGTAAGGAGGAAAAAGGGCGTGAGTGAAAATTCATCTTCAGCAACCACTAAAATCTCAACTTATCTAACAATGATTGTGCTGATAGTTTTAGCGTTATCCATGGTGGCGCTTATATCATCCGTTAATCTCTTCGTTGGAGGCAATGAAGTCGCAGCTGGATACCTACTTGTTATAGGCTTAATTGCCATGGCTTTGTCGCTTTATGTCATGGTTCAATCGCGCAAACGCATTGCAGACATGAAAATTGAAGCGCCCAAAGTCATGACCACAATTGAATGCAGAAAATGCGGGTTCAAGAGCCTCAGAGAGTTTCAGCGCGGTGACTTCGTGTTCAAGGAGCTTGACCAATGCCAAAAATGCAATGAGAAAATGCTGATAACAGCCATCTTCAAGGAAGTTAGAGAAAAAGAGAAAACCTTCGCGGTTTAAGTTAGAACTTCGCAGCCATTTTCTGTTATGAGCACTGTATGCTCCGCTTGTGCGACGGGTCTTCGGCTTGTTTCGATAAACACGGGGTAGCCCATAATTGCCTTGGATTTGTAAAGTTCCTTGAAGGCTTCGCGATGCTGCTCTGTGGGAACCACGCTTTTCAGCCAGCGCTCAGCAAAAGGCAAAGTTCTAAAATTGTCTTCGATAAAATTGAGAAGCTGTCGGGCAGAGGTGTTCTTTACGGATTTGGTTTTGACTAAACGGAAAATCGTGATTTCTGGGCCGTCTTCAACGCGGCCAACGGCGTCTGGAAGCGTGACGAACGGTTCTATAGCGTAAACTTCGCCAGCCTGAACCTTCGTTAATGAAATTTGCGCAACATTTGGTATAGAGGTTCCAGCGTGGATGAGGTATCTGCCCACAGAATGCCCCGTAAGGTTAGAGATGGGCTTGAAACCTCGATTCTTTATGGCCTTTTCAATTACTTCTCCAATTTTCGAAGTTGCCATGCCTGAATGAATGCTGCCTATGGCTGCGTTCAACGCATGCTCAGCCGCCGCCTGCATGCCCGCATAGGCAGGGTCAAAGCAAACCGTGAAGGCAGTGTCTGTTACGTAACCGTCCACGTGGACGCCTATGTCAACTTTCACGATGGCTTTTTCAGGAATTCTGTGTTCATCGTTTGGCGGCGAAGTGTAATGAGCGGCAACTTCGTTTATGGAGACGTTGCAGGGAAAAGCAGGTTTACCGCCTTTTCTGCGGATAAGCTCCTCAGCTTTTTCACATACCTGAATTATAGGCATGTATTCGCGGACGAAGCTGCGCATTTCTTCGCGAGTTTCCCGTAGAATCTTGCCTGATAAACGAAATTTTTCTATGACTTCTTCATCGTAACGGCTCATTACTTCTTCACTTCTATGTTAATCAGCTCTTTTGCAAGAGGATAGTTTGTTGTATAACTTAAGTGTTAGTATAAAAAGCGAGTAGAAAATTACAAAAGAACGAAATTAAAATTACTTGCCTGCCGTCGGTTGTTAGGGCGTGTAGACCTTCGGGTCTAGAGTTGCGAAGACGTTTCCGCCTAAGTGGAAGAGCATCCGCGCTTTGCTTATGTCATACTTGTCAGTAAAGACATCTTTTTCAGCATAAGCTTCTACAACTTCGCCGACGAAAATGGTGTGATCGCCAGCTTTGAATTGAGTTTGCAGCTTGCATTCTAGATGGGCTATACACTCTTTTACGATAGGCGCCTTCACCTTTCGGGCGGGCAGCGGCGTCAAACCTGTCTCGCGGAATTTATCGTGGCTTCGGCCGCTAACTTTGCCGCATGCCAATGTCTGCTTAACAATTTCTACCGTTGGAATGTTAATCACGAACTCTTTTGTTTCCTCAATAAGCGTATGCGAATAACGACTGGGCGCTATGCTCACCGCCGCCATTGGTGGGTTCATTGAAGCAGGCATTGCCCAAGCTAAAGGCAAAACATTAGGCTTCCCAGCTTTCCCAACACAGGAGACAAGAACTGTATGCGTCGGATGAAGAAGCCTGTAAACAGAAGAGAAATCCACATTAATTTTTTCTGACATACGCTTTCACCCTTTTTAACGTTTTATGTGGTATCAGCTTTAATGGCGACGTAAAAGTGTTTCTCCATCTCCCGCGCCTATCTTCCCTCTTTTTTCATACATGTATGGAACCGTTAAAAAAAAGTTTTTAGTGGTTTCTTATTATTATTTAAATACTTAGGGGATGCGATTTTTATGCTAAGCCGCGGCTTATATATAAACTGTGATAAAATGTAGCTTTTATCAACTTAAAGCATAAAAAATCACAATTTTGGCTTGTTTCTGCGGAAAGAAGCGTTTTCCGCGGCGTTCAGAAATTGCGGCGAAGAGCGTTTTCCATGATTTTAATTAGTCTTGCGATTAAAATTTAATTTTAATCTCGCATAATAAAATTTAAGCAAAAAAGGCAGCGGGGCAAGGCTGAAATAAGCATGAAAGTGTATATTACTTATGGAGGCTTAAGTATTGCCGTTTAAAGCCTTCATTAAAAGCAAGTGTGGAAGGCATCCTAAGCAGTGCGATAAGTGCCAGGCATCCTTCGGCGTTGGTGATGTTTACTACAGCAGATTTGTAGTGAACAAGAGCGGCGTGTCTATTAAGAGTCACCTGTGCGTGAGCTGTTACAACAAAAAGTTTGTTGATTGAGCAATCTTACACAAAAAAGGTTAGGGTTTTTAGTGAAAAACTCAGTTGTCTAAAAAAGAGGGATTGTTAGGCGAAGTTTCCTATGCTGCCTCTCCGCCGCCTTTCCGCATAGCGCTGGGGCATCATCGGTTTATGCGTGGCACAACCCACCCTGCTGGTAGGTGCCTCGCAGGGTTTTAAGCGTGATATGGAGGCGCGGTCAATGACAGCGCCGTCCAGCACTCAGCCTCGGTTCTGCGGGGCAGAAGGAAAACTTAGCTTATGGAATTTCTCTTGAGGCTCGTGAGGCGGCGGCTATGCCTACCAGAAGCGCTATCAGCACGAGTATAGATGCCATTGTGGTTGCTGCGCTGGTTAGTGAGGCGCTTACGGTTGCCATGAAGCCGAGTGTGCAGAGAATCAGCACTATGGCGATTGCCAGCACGTAGCCAAGGATTGGTCTTACCGTATCCAGCAAGCCCATGCGGTTTTTTCACCACCAATTCACTGTCAAATAATAATATTTGCGGATTCTCATTTTAATTTTACCTGCTTAAGCTCCATGTACGCATCGTATATTTCCTTCCATACACGCGATTTTTTGCTGCGGATTTTAGCGTATATAAGGAGGGGTATTTCTTTGTCTGTTAGCGTGGGTGCTGCTTCACTTTCAGGCTTATTAATGGCTTGAGCTTTAGTTGACTCATGTAAAAGTTGACCATTTAATTTTGCCTTCTCATCCTCAGAAATAAGGTCCTCAATAATTTTAGGATTTGCAGATTTAAAACCAATAAAGGATCTGTTGCCTAGAAATTTTAGAACTTGAAAGTTTCCAACTTTGCCTTTTTCCACACTCCTATACCATCGATAAAAACTTGTTCTTTTGGTTTTATCGTCTTTGGCATATTCTTTGGCGCATTGTTCGGTGCGTAACCAAACACCTTTTTTTCTAAGGATTTCTGCAATTTCTTGTTCTATGTTACTAGGTAACATACGTAGTAGCTATACGTTGGACTTCAAATAAAAGTTTGACGGTGATCAGGAATGCCGAAAACAATAAAGTTAGATGCGAGAACCGCCCTGAGGCTTCCTAGCAAGCTGCGGGAACAGATAGTTCAGCTAGTTGCTGAGGGCAAGTACCGAAGCTTAAGCCATGTTGTGCGAGAGGCGCTTGAAAAATTTTTAGATGATAAAAATTGAACGCTGAGAATGTACGTGGTAAATGTAGATTCTGCGGTGCTGAAACTGTCGGCGGCGCTGACGTATGTCATAACTGCTTAGGGTGTGGATGGAGAGGGCCAAGTGAACGCTGAGAAGATGCAAGGGAGAGATGCTTGCTTGCCTCAGGCGCGGCCCTCTCACACAGAACCCTGTTTCGTTGGCTTGCGCTTAAAAGATTTTTGCAAGGAGCGGCTAAACCATGACTGCTGACGCAGATGAAGAGAAAACGCTGGTTACTCCAGGCCTTGCTACACAAACAGAAATCTTTGAGCAGGTAGAAGGCGGACACTTCCTAGTTTGGGACAGGATAGAACAGAAATTCATCATTAATGCAAATGATGTTTGGCGCAGCTACAGATTAAACGGTGTCTGTTATGTGCCTTTAACGCCGTTGCCTTGGCCCAGCGCTGCAACCGCAGAATTCTACGAAAGCGAAGAGCGCCTATTCAATGAAATACGGCAATTCTTTGTAGAGCATTTAGACGTGCAGAATGAATTACTCTATGATGTTTATGCAGCTTTCGTTTTAGCTTCATGGCGCGTGGAAGACTTCAAAGTAGTGCCCTACCTCTTCTTTCTAGGGCCCATGGCCAGCGGAAAAACACGCGCTTTAGAGTGCCTTCAGCAGCTATGCTTCAGAAGCATTATCGCTGCAACAGTGTCTTCTTCATCAGTTTTTCGCGCAATAGAGGCTTGGCATCCAACATTTCTTCTCGATGAAAGCGAAATTTATAATCGTGAAGAAAAAAAGGAAGTCTTGGCACTTTTGAACAGCGGCTACCGTAGAGGACAATATGCCATTCGCGTCGAGAAGATTGAGGAAGGAAACCCTGTTCTCTCATTGTTTAACACGTTTGGCTTTAAGGGTATAGCTGGAACGGAAGAGTTAGCTGCTACGCTTCAAAGCCGCTGCATAATTACGCATATGAGCCGCGCAGTCAGGGAAGTGCGCTTATTCATTGATGAGGAGAAGGCGCAAGCACTTAGGAATCAGCTTCTCTTTTACCGCTTCAAGAACTTAGGCAAAAACATTGACTACTCAGCTTCAGATTTCATAAAGGAAAATGGCTATTTCCGTAACGCACGTGTTATTGAGCTTTTTATTAGCCTTATTCAGGTTGCGCCCTCGGTTGAGGTTAAGCAGCGCTTGCTGAAGTGTATGCGGCAAATTGCGCGGAGTCGCTTAGAAGAGGAGCAGGTAAGTGTTGAGGCTAAAGTTTTCGAGGCTATTCTAAAATGCGAGGATAAAGTCGAAAATGGGAAGCTCAGCACGCAAGCCGTAACAGAAGCATTCAACGAGGGATTACCAGAGAAGGAGCATGTTTCAAGCCGCTTTATTGGCCGTAAAGTTGCAGCGCTTGGCTTTGAAAAATGCAGAGTAGGCGAAAGGGGGCAAGCTGGTTTCTATTGGGATGAAAAGTTAGTTGAGCGGTTGAAGATGCGGTATAGTCTGAAATTAACTTCAGAAACCTCAGAAACTTCAGAAACTTCAGTCGGCATGGATAAAACAGCGGCTTTAGCAAATTTTTTAACTGAAGTTTCTGAAGTTAATTCTTCAGCGAATTTATTGTTTGAAACGGCTAAAAGTCCATTGAATACTGAAGTTTCTGAAGAAACTGAAGTAACTGAAGTTAAATCTGGTATAGGCGTAAAGAACCAGCTTCTCGTAGGCAGAACTAAGAATGCTGAGAAGTGTTATTATTGTGAACTAGTTGCCAGCGAATATGAGTTAGATGATAGTGGCAACAAGTATTATGTTTGTTCACGTTGCCTTAAAGAAGTCATTATTCCAGCATACAAACAGCAAAACTATGAAATAACATTTGCAAGCGAGGTTTCTTAGGCTTTATGGTTGAAGCTGCTTCTCCGCTGCTGCGATGCCCAGAGTGCGGCTCAGAGAGGCTTTACCGTGATGGCATGCGCTACTTAAGAAGCGGAGAGGCGGTTCAGCGTTGGCTATGCCGAAACTGCGGCTATCGTTTCTCAGAGAAGCGTTTTTCTGATAACGCTTTTAAGGAATGTCAGACAGAATACGCTAATCGCCAAGTATGCGCTATCCTTGAGGAAGCGAAAAACTTGAGCAACGCGCAAGAAACCAAAACTTGCGCGGGAGAAATGAAAGAAGCCATAAAAGGCAAAATCCTACAGTTCGCACTGTACCTTAAACTGCAAGGTTGCAGTGAACACACAATAAAAGGATGGAGCCAGAAACTTAGACGGCTTGCAGACAACGCAGACTTAGAAGACCCTGAAAGCGTAAAAAAATTCCTTGCATACATAGACATTGCGGAAAGCTCGAAACATGCTTTCTGCACTGCATACACTGCTTTTCTGAAATGGCAGGGGAAAAGCTGGACGCCGCCGAAGTATAAGGGAACGCAGAAGATTCCCGAATTCATTCCAACAGAGCAGGAGATAGATGCCTTAATCGCTGGATGCGGCAAAAAAACCGCAGCTATCCTACAGGTTCTTAAAGAAACTGGAATGCGAATCGGCGAGTGTCTAAGCCTCACATGGAGCAACATTAACCCTGAAGCACACACCATAACGTTGAACACTCCTGAAAAGAACAGTAATCCGCGAGTTTTCAAAGTTTCAGCTAAACTAATTGGGATGTTTCAGTCGCTGCCTAAAATCAACGATAAAGTATTTGGAAACACTACTCCCAGAAGCGCAAGCATTTGCTTGGCACAGCAGCGAAAGAAGATTGCGAGGAAACTGGCGAATCCACGCATAGCCAAAATCCACTTCCACTTAATCCGCCACACGAAAGGAACAATGGAATACCATAAGACGCAGAACATTATCCACGTGCAGAAGCTCTTAGGGCATAAGAGTATCCTAAACACACAGCTATACGTCAACCTTGAGCAGGCAATCTTCACTGCTAATGAAGACTATGAAGTTAAAGCTGTTGAAACTTTACAGGAAGCTATGAAACTACTTGAAGTCGGCTTTGAATACGTTACGGATATGGACGGCAAAAAACTGTTTAGGAAGAGAAAATGATGAAGCCACTTATACATTCTATTGGAAAATTTAACGTTTTATGTGGAATTTTTCTATTACATCTTTTGCTTTTTCTCTCTTTCGCCGGTGCTCCTCAAGGAACTTATTGAGGCGCTCCGCCAAATCGCGTTTGCATTCGCCACATAGCATCTCGCCTGCGCGGCATCGGCGCTCCCGCTCCAAGAGCTTCTTGTCATCTTCTTCGAATAGGTAAACGTAATACTGGAAAATCGAGCATACGGTTGGATCTGCGCCTGTTTTACGCTGCTCCGCTGCGGTGGGTTTTCCACCTGTGAAAGCATTCCAGATTTTTCGTTTAACTAGCTCCGGCGGGTCCATGGTGAATATA
>JAWCMT010000034.1:0-16951 GCA_038849555.1 Bathyarchaeia archaeon
CTGGCAGCCCTGTTTCTGATAAAGCTATTTTTCTTTTAGGCGCGCCACTGGAGTTTTGGTAAATGTTATTACATGTTTCCTGTAATCTTGTTGGCAAAGCGCGTGTGTAACATGCAAACAGAGAACCAACCTTGGCTCTGCTCGTGGCCTTCGGATGTGCCTAGAAAACTTGAGTATCCAAAGGTGCCGCTGCAAGCGTTCCTTGAGAAAACGGCAAAAGCGTATCCTCAAAAAGCCGCCATAGCCTTTGCCGAAAGAGAAATCACCTACGCCGAGTTGAATGCGCTGACAGACCAGTTTGCTACGGCGCTTGCAGCTTTAGGCGTAAAGAAAGGCGATAGAGTTGCGGTTTTTTTACCAAACACGCCTCAGTTTGTAATAGCATATTATGGCTCTCTCAAGGTTGGCGCAGTTTTAACTGCCATAAGCCCACTGCATAAAGAACGTGAAGTGGAATATCAACTGAATGATGCAGAAGCAGAGACTATAGTCGCCTTGGACACGCTTTACCCAATTGTGGAGAACGTTCTGCGGAAAACCAAACTGAAGAATATCATAGTTACCAGCGCAGAAGAATATGCGAGTAAAACATCTGCGGCGCCCATTAGGATTGAACAGAAACCGAACGTCTACCGTTTCCAAGAGCTACTTAGCGAGGGCAAAGATGCCAAGCCGCCGAAGGTGCACATAGACCCTGAAGAGGATTTGGCTGCGTTACAGTACACTGGCGGCACCACAGGCACCGCTAAAGGCGCCATGCTGACGCATAGGAATCTGATTTCTAACGCCGTTGCTTTTGCAGTTTGGATCAAAGGTACCGGCGAAGATACGTTTCTGGTTGCTTTACCGCTGTTCCACATTTATGGCATGACAACAAGCATGAACGTGCCCATGTACTTAGCCGCCAAAATGGTGCTGCTGCCACGTTTTGAGCCAGCCGCAGCCATGGCAGCAATTCAGCGGCATCGGGTCACGGTTTTCTGCGGCGTCCCCACAATGTACTCGCTACTGCTAGCTAATCCTGCGCTGGGCAACTTCGACTTAACCAGCATACGCGTCTGCATCTCAGGTGCCTCGCCGCTACCGCCGAAGATTCAGAAGCGTTTTATGGAAGTAACGGGCGGCTTTCTCGCGGAAGGCTACGGCTTAACCGAGGCGTCGCCGGTTACACACTGCAACCCCGTGGATAAGACCATGCATACAGTACGCGTAGGCTCAATCGGCTTACCCTTGCCAGACACGGACGCCCGAATAGTAGACGCTGAAACAGGCGAGAGACCACTTTCGCCCGGCGAAACGGGCGAACTCGCCGTCAAAGGGCCACAAGTAATGAAAGGCTACTGGCGAAGACCAGAGGAAACCGCATGTATTCTCCGCGGCGGCTGGCTCTTAACAGGCGACATCGCGCGGATGGATGAGGATGGTTACTTCTATATTACCGACCGCAAGAAAGACCTCATAAAATACAAGGATTACAGCGTGTACCCGCGGGAACTGGAAGATGTGCTTTATGAGCATCCAGCCGTGAGGCTCTGCGCTGTTGTAGGCAAACATGATCCGCTGGTTGGCGAGATTCCGAAAGCTTTCGTAGTATTAAAAGACGGAGCCCAAGCTTCTGAAGCGGAAATAATGGAATTTGTCAAAGAGAAAGTTGCTCCATACAAGATGATTCGCGAAGTGGAATTCAGAAAGGAGTTGCCGATAAGTGCAGCGGGCAAAGTGCTGAGACGCCTGCTTCAAGAAGAAGAGAAGTAGAAATTAACAAACAAAAGTTAACAGCCATACCCTTTCAATTTTGTAAGCCAAAGAAAGCGGCAGCAACTTGGCCGATAGGATGGAAATAACTCGTTTAGATCGGAGAAATGTATAAGAGAATTTATTCCTTCTGAATTGGAGAAGGCTTGCAATTGCGCGTTAAAATCAACATTACAGGTATTGTTCAAGGCGTCGGTTTCCGTCCCTTCATCTACCGCATAGCAGTGCAAAATGGCTTGTCGGGGTACGTGCGCAACCGCGGCGACGCTGGAGTAGAAATTTTGCTTGAAGGTAACGCGGAAAGCATCCATAATTTTTTGCGCGGCTTGAAAGATAAAAAGCCGCCTCTAGCCCAAATACACAGAATAATAACAACAGACCTATCAGGCGATAATGAGTACACAAAATTCACGATTTACAAGAGCTCAGCTGAAAAAGAGCTGGCGGGCTCAGTTATTCCGCCGGACATTGCCATCTGCAGCGAATGCCTCGCCGAGCTCAGAGACCCAAATAATCCGCGTCATGACTATTTTTTCATTACATGCACTGATTGCGGACCGCGATTCACAATCATTGAGCAGTTGCCGTATGACCGCGAGAACACTACTATGCGCGAGTTTAAGACGTGCAGCTACTGCCAGGGCGAGTACAGGGATCCGCTTAATAGGCGCTTTCATGCGCAAACCGTAGCATGCCCAGCGTGTGGACCGCAGGCTTATTTGACCACAAACAGCGGAGAACCCATCAAGCACAAGGATCCTGTGCGTGAAGCGGGCCGCTTGCTCAGCGAAGGAGCAATACTTGCAATAAAAGGCTACGGCGGCTTCCACGTTGCCGCCTCGGTAACCCTGGATGAGCCTTTGCTGCGGCTTCGAAAAGCGAAGCATCGAAGAGCTAAGCCATTTGCCATTATGGCGCGGAGTTTAGAGGCGGTGAAATCTTTTGCCGAAGTAACTTCGAAGGAGGCGGAGCTGCTTACGTCTTACGCGCGTCCGATAGTGCTGCTAAACAAGAAAAGCGGCTATGCGCTTTCGCCTTTGGTTGCGCCAAGCCTGCACAACATTGGCGTCATGCTGCCCTACACCGCACTGCATTATATGCTCTTTGACCACGTGGACGACGCGGCGTTCGTGATGACCAGCGCTAACCCGCCTAACCAGCCAATCGTCAAAGACAACGAAGAAGCCCTGCACATGCTAGGCGGCACAGTGGACTATTTCCTGTCCCACAACCGCAGAATCGCCTATCGCTGTGACGACTCCGTCCTAAGAGTTCACGGCGCACACCCATCGTTCATTAGGCGAAGCAGAGGCTACGCGCCTGCGCCTATACTGCTAAAGGGCAAGGCGAAAAGTTGTGTTTTGGGCTTGGGCGGCGAATTAAATAACACAGCGTGTGTTCTGCTTGAAAATAAGGCGTTCATCAGCCAGCACATCGGCGACGTGGAAAACGTTGAAACGAGAGCGTTTCTCCAAGAAGCTGCAAACCACCTGATCCGCTTGACCAACAGCCGCGTGGAAGCTGTCGCATGCGATCTGCATCCGAAATTCATCACCACACGCTTGGCGCAGCAACTTGCAGAAGAGAACGGCTGGCGCCTGATCCAAGTGCAGCATCATCACGCGCACGTTGCAGCCTTGATGATGGAGCATGCCGTTGACGAGTTGGTCGGCGTGGTATGCGACGGCTACGGCTATGGCGCTGACGGCGGCGCATGGGGAGGCGAAATCCTGTTTTGCACCAGAGATTCCGCTGGCTTCAAGCGGCTGGCGCATCTGGAGTCTCAGCCGCTATTAGGCGGCGATGCCGCGACGCGTTATCCACTGCGTATGGCAGCGGGAATTCTCAGCAAAAAAATGGATGTTGCACAGTGGCTGCTTGCGCATAGCGGCTGCCTGCCTTATGGCGAAACTGAAGCGAAACTAATTTTGCAGCAGCTGCGAAATGGCGTAGGCGTAACGGCGACAACCAGCTGCGGCAGAGTCTTAGATGCCGTGGCAGCTGTTTTAGGCGTATGCTACGAGCGCACTTATGAGGGTGAACCAGCCATGAAGCTGGAATCCGCCGCCATCAAAGGCAGAGACGCGCTGAAGCTGGAGCCTATAATAAAAGGTAACGTGCTAGACACGACGCAGATGCTTTACACCATTTTTGAAAACATTGGCAAAGCAGCAACCGCTGACCTAGCCTACTCCGCACATGCGTATTTAGCGCGTGGCTTGGCTGCGCTTGCAGTCGAGAATGCCAAGAAAGTAGGAGCCAAAGCCGTTGGTTTTTCCGGAGGAGCAGCAAGCAATCAGCTGCTTGCGGAAATCATGCGGCAAACCGTAGAAGCCGAAGGTCTGCAGTTTCTCGTTCACGAGGTCATACCTGCAGGCGATGGCGGCGTGTCTTTTGGTCAGTCGGTTGTAGGCGGCTTTTTCAGGTTTTAGACCATACAGTTTTTATCGCCCTTTACGCTCGTGATATGCTGATAAGTTATGTGTTTAGCGATTCCAGCACGCGTCATACGCGTTGACGGCGATAAAGCCCAAGTGGACTTCGGCGAAGGCGTCCTGCGAGAGGTCAATGTGACGCTTGTTGACGCCAAGGTAGGCGACTACGTCCTGGTGCACGCGGGCTACGCCATCCAGACATTGGAGGAAAAGGACGCGCTGGAAACCTTGGCGCTGTGGAAGGAGATTCTCGCGGCTGAAAAAGAGTAGGACCGCTGACAAAAAATGACTGAAAAGCTTCAGTTTCGCGATCCAACGTTGGCGCGGGAAATTGCCATGAAGATTCGCGAAACCGCGCCGAAAGATGAGCAAGTGAAGTTTTGCCATGTTTGCGGCACCCACGAGTGGACTATAACGCATTACGGCCTGCGCAGTCTCCTGCCGCGGAATGTTGAGGTCATCGCGGGACCGGGATGTCCCGTATGCATAGTGCCCGCAGCCGAAATCGACGAGGCAGTGCAGCTTGCTCAGAAAGGCATTGTTGTAACCTGTTTCGGCGATGTCCTGCGCGTGCCGGGCAGCAACATGAGCCTGTTGGAGGCTAAGGCGGCTGGCGCTGATGTCCGTGTGGTTTACAGTGTCTCCGATGCTGTGAAGATGGCGAAGTGGGAAAAGCATAAGGAATTTGTGTTTTTCGCGGTGGGCTTTGAAACCACTGCGCCTGCCACGGCGGTTGAAGTGCTTGGGAAGCCGCCTGAAAACTTTAGCTTCTTGGTGTCGCACCGCTTGATTCCGCCTGCCATGGAGCTGCTGCTGGGCGTAGGCGACTTGAACATCAGCGGCTTCATCGCGCCTGGCCATGTCAGCGCCATAATCGGCTTAAAACCCTATGAGCTTTTTCCACGGGTTTACCGTATGCCCACTGTTGTTGCAGGCTTTGAGCCCATTGACGTTTTGATGAGCATCTACATGCTTCTGAAGCAGCTGGCGGAAGGCGCGGCGCGGCTGGAAAATGAGTACTCACGCGTGGTAAAATGGGAAGGCAACCCGCGAGCGCTGCAGATGATGGCGCAAGCTTTTGCGGTTACAGGCGGCAACTGGCGCGGTATAGGCCGACTGCCTAACTCTGCGCTGAGGCTACGCGACGAGTTTAGAGCTTATGATGCACGAGAAAAATTCAATATGCACATAGCGCAGGGCAAGGATATCCTGCTCGGCTGCGAGTGCCATCTGGTGATAATCGGCAAAATTAAGCCTGACGAATGTCCCATGTTCATGAAGGCCTGTACGCCAGCCAAGCCTGTAGGTGCCTGCATGGTCAGCAGCGAAGGCACCTGCCGTGTCTGGGCGACAACAGCCACGCGCTCCACCAAATAAGGGTACTTTCCCTTTTTTAATTTAAAAAATTGCTGCGTTAGTTGCTTCTGTGTATTGTGTTGATGGTGGGCCGGACCGGACTCGAACCGGCGACCTTCTGCACGTCAAGCAGATGTCCTAACCGAGCTAGACTACCGGCCCATTGGGTAGGTTTACTGTGTGGGTGGATATTTATTTTCTTTTTGCGGTATATAGCCACTTCGCCTTTTTGTTGGCGGTTTATACAAGACGTGTGTCTATTAATTTGCTTTACTCAAGTTTGCAGGGTTTTTTCGCTTAATCATGTGACTTGAAAACGCAGGACGCGCAGTACGCTATTGCATTTGGGTGGAAAATAACTAAAAAGAAAAGGGGGGGTTTGTGGTTTTTGTTTGATGCTTACCGTTTTCTGAGCATCAGTATTATCACAAGACCTACTACAACTATTGCTACGATTATGCCTATCACTGCGGGTATAAAGTACATGTCTGCAACTGAAGTTGTTGGCTGTGTTGTTTCAGTAGTGGCTGGTGGTGCTTCTTCTACGACTATGGCTGTTTCAGCATAAGAGCCATAGTAAGCCTTTGAGCCGTCAAAGCGTGCGATGATTGTGTATTTGCCTGGTACTGGCGGTTCGAATGTTGCGCTGTAGAAGCCGCTGCCGTCGCTTGTGGCTCGGGCAACTTCGTAGTAGTTGTTGTTGGGGTCAAGCACTTCGATGATGACTTCGACGCCTTTAACGTTCGCGGGGCATTCAAATTGCTTGTAGACGTATAGCATCCAGTCGCTCATGGACTCGTCCGCCACGGCGGGCACGCCGTTCGGGAACCGCTTCTTCAAGACTACGTCGTCAGTTCCAGGTGAAATGTCAGTGACTCTGCCTTCCACAAGTACTTTGCTGCCGTGTACGGAAACCTTCGGAGACGCTGAAACGGTTGTGGCGCTTGGTCCTTTGCCGATAGCGTATATGCGTTGGTCATACGTATCCATAGTCGCGATTATGCTGTCGCCTATAACGGCATTGCCACCCCAGCGGGTGCCGCGGAACATGCCGTTGACGCGCCATATTACGTCGCCTGTTTCTGCATCCAAGCATACGAATGGTGCGCCACGAGGCAGAGGCTGCTCAGCACTGTGCTCGCAGTGACCAAGGTAGACTTTGCCATCAGCAATTAAGGCGATCCAGCCCCACCAGTTTTGGCCTGTAACAGACTCGCCATATGGATCGTTTAAATCGTAGGTCCATGCGGCTTTGCCTGTCTTCAGGTCGTAGGCATACAGGATGCCGCCTACTCCTACTGAGTAGAGTTTGCCATAAGCGAAGTACCATGTGTGTTCAGCGTTGCCCCAGCCGTAAGCGTCTAGGAAGTGCTCAGACTCTGTTTCCCAAAGATAGCTGCCAGTCTCTACGCTGAAGCCATAGTGCTTGCGGAGTTCTTTGCACCAGACGGCGATGACACCGCCTTCAACCTCATTTGAAGCGCCAGTGTAGTGTATTGTGACAGACCCTTCACTCCAAATGGAAGGCGCATTCCAAGTTTTGTCGAACAGTAGAGAAGTTGACATTGACGTCTTAGTTAAGCCTTTGGTGTTCAAGGCCCAGACTCTGACGAGTGAGCGGTTGTAGTAAACACCTACTACACGGTCAGAGTATATTTTCACAGTGGTTGCGCCGAAAGATGCTGAGGCTTGCAAGCCAGCAGGGATTGACACGTTCCATGAGTAAGCGCCGGTTGTGTTAGCGGCAAAGGTTGCTCCGTGGACAAGTGAGCGCATGTAAGAAGCCCAGCTGCCATAGTTGCCTGGATCTCTAAAGTTGGGGTTGGCTTGGCCTGCTGCGGTAGAGTTCCACATGGCCATCCAGCCGTTTGCAAAGTTGAATTGGTAGATGAGGATCTCACCGCTAGGACCGAAAACTCGTGTGCCTGAAGGTACATTTGTCATTGTGTAGATCCATGCGCCGTTGAATGGGTCATATGCGTTGTATGTGGTGCCGCTTACTGACCATAGATAATTGTAGGAGCCGTCGGTGTTCCAGCCGTTAAAGTAGAGAATTTGCCCAAAGGATAGAGAAACGCCTAATTTCTCCCAGAGCAATTCCCCAGTATGCAAATCAACAGCGACAATTCCTGTATTGTTAGCTACAGTTGCCGAGTCTCTATTGTAATAGAGAATTCCATTCATTACCACTGAATTAGACCATTTTCCTTCGTAGGGGTCGCCTGTTTCAGCGCCGACAGGCAGCTGTGCGTCACCCCAGTATCCGCCGTTCAAGCCGCCTGTAGTTAGTTGCCTAGCCCACAATACGTGGGCAGTCTCAGGTGCATCATCATTATAGAGCGCCAGTGAATTGGCAGGTCGTGTCATCCAGTTACCAGCAATCGTAGCCCACTCACGGAGCTGTGGATCAATTGGGCGAGTCCAATATTCCGAGGGCAAGGGGTGTCCAGGGTAAGTTTCTCGCTTTTCTGCTATAACCTCGAATTCCATTTCAAGTGTGCTGCCTTTTACAGTGGTTCCGTTGTATATTGTGCTGCCGCTTTCAGAACTATAGAAGTTGCCCCATTTCCAGACTTGTTCAGGGAAGGTAAACTTTACCTTGTAAGTGCCAGTTTTCGTGGGAACATAGTTCATGAATGTTGCGCCTGTAGAGTCCGTCTTGAATGGGCCGAAGGATTCGGTTGTGCCGTCTGGCTTGGTGATTGTGAGGGTTAAGCCTTCGTAGCCGTCGTATACGCTAGGCAGTTGCTGCATTACACCGAAGCGGATGAGTGCGTTTTCGCCTACACCCACAGGATTAGGAACGACATCAAGTATAGGGAATGATGCTAAGGTTACGCCTGGTTGCGCGGTGGCTGGTAAAGCAACAAGCGATATTGCCATGGCGAATGTTAGAATAGCAATTGCAGTATAGGTCTTGCATTTGATCAACTTCATTTCTCCCGATTCTCTCCTTATTTTTTGTGCTATAAAGCACGGGCTTCAAGTAATGCGGATAGAACTATATAAAAGCTATTCCCATTCCCCTTTTGGCATGGAAGTTGAATAAACATTGGTGTTGCAGGCGATGCATCTTAAGGCAGTCAGCTGCAGACTAATGCTGTCTTGGTTTGTTTGTGTTGAGACATATATCGTAAATCGTAATTCAATACTTAAATGAGTACAGCAGCATATACAGTAGTTGAGAAAGGAGAAGGCAAACGTGCTAAGGGGCAAGCGGGTTCCTTGCTTATCGCTTATTCTAATGGGGTCCATGGATTGGTTAACAACAATTGTGGGTATAGCTTACTTTGGCGCTGTAGAGAGCAACCCTTTTTTGGCTGAAATCACCCGAACTAGCTTGCCCGCGTTTACAGCCATAAAACTGTTCACAACCGTAATCATAGGCTTATTGTTCTATAACGCAGAGAAGATGCTACTGCGGGTAGAGGATAGAAGTAGCCGCGCTTTTCAGTTTACCCGCGTCATTCTTAGAGGCGCATACCTAACCGCCACATTGCTTTTGCTAAGTGCAGTCGTGAACAATCTAATTGTGGTTGTCAGCGCTGCTCTCTGATGCGTGAAAACCTGAACGCTTTTAATCAGCAGCGTGTTTATTTGCTGCTGGAGCGGGCACATTGCAGGCGGACTTTAAACCCTTGGTTGTATGGCTTATTCTAAATGGAAGGGCAGAGGAGGCTCTTGCGCTTCTCGCGGAGAAATACGGCGTGAGCACGCCGAAACTGAAGGTAGGCTTGCCGAAAGGGCGCAAAAGAAGTGCCTTGGGCTGTTATACGCCTAAAAATGAAACTATTTCATTGCTTAACAGTGATGCTGTGAGAAATCCCTTTGTTATTTTGCATGAGTTTTACCATCATCTACGTACACACTCGGTTGACAAGCTGCATAGGGGCACAGAAAAACACGCGGACAAATTTGCTTCAGAATTTCTGCGGGCATACGAAACTGCAAGGCGCACGCAAAGCATGAGTTAACCTTGACGTAGCGCCACTATGCTTAGTGCTACTCATGGCCACCTATAGCTTCAAAAAGTCTAAGTGGTTACGTATGCAATTATTTTTTCAGAGCCCTTCGATACTCCCTGAGTTTCTGCATGTCAAAATCTATTGTCATCACCGAGTCTTTAACGGCGTCTGTGGCTTCCTGCGCTATACCCCATGGAGTGATGAAGGCGCTTCTTCCGCCTCTGGCGTTGGAGCTGACGTTGCCCACTTTAACCACGTAGATGCCATTTTCAGTGGCAAGCTTCTCTGTAAGTGGATGCCCCTTCACGTGCGGGTGCGTGCCCATTGCTGCAACTGGCAAGAATACGAGTTCTGCCCCTAAATCGACAACAGCTTTCACCGTGGCTGCGTCGAACATGTCGGCGCATATGAGCATACCGACTTTGCAGTGCTCCGTGTCGTAGACGGCTGGCTTATCGCCGCGGCTTACACCCGCTTTCAACTCGATATTGATTGGGTTTATTTTGCGGTACTTGCCGATGAGCGCACCGTTCCGCCACAAGGTGCTAGTGTTATAGAATTTGCCATGGTCTTCTTCGAGGAGGGTGCCGCCTAAAAAGTAAATGTCCTTCATTTCTCTGCTGGTTTTTTCGAGGAAGCTCAACGTTTCAGCGTAGGTTTCTCTGCTGATTTTTTCTGCGGAAGTGAATTGTTCCATGTTGTTTGGGACAGAGAAGTATTCTGGAAGCGCGATGAATGCGGGTTTATGGTTGGCGGCTTTGCGAATTGCTGTGGCGGCTGCTGTGAGGTTGTCGTTTAGTGTACTGCGTACTTTCATGTGGATTAAGCTTACTTTCACGCTTTGTGCCTCGTGGTTATTGGTGCTGTAGCTGTTCGCTTAGTAGCGAACTTTGATAAGAACGGTGCTTGAGAACTTTTAAATTTAACTGCTTAACACTAAAACGGTTAGCGGTTGCGACCTTAACATGCTTGTCCACTATTTTAAGGATTTTTCACACATTTGTCTATGTTTTTACGCCATCTTGTATGCATGCGGATAGGTTTAAATATGACAACATGACAAACAATTGTAACAACAAGTGAAAAAACATGACGCTAAATCCACAAGAATACGCGCCGCTTCTCCCAGAAGCCCGCGCGCTAGTAAACAAAGTTGTCCAGAGAAACATGGCTGACGCCATGCTCTTTTCCGCAGGAACAGACACGCAAATCATCGCCTACGAAGCCGTGAAGTACAAGCCTCAGATTCCATGTTTAACCATGCATTTTAAGCATGGAAACCCAGCTGACACCGAATATGTAAAACGAATGGTGGCTTTCCTAAAGCTTAATCATGAAACCCACATGTTTGGTCGAGATGAAGTCTTTAACAATGCGCCAAAAGTTGTAGCAGCACTGAAAAAGTTCGACCCAATGGAAATAAGGAACAGCATGCCAGTTTACATTGGCCTGACAATTCTCAAGAAAAAAGGCGTAAAGAGCGTTTTCACCGGCGACGCCCTAGATGAGCTTTTCGGGTACCCATGGCAATTCCACCTCTCTGAAGAAGAATTCGCCAAGAGACAACAGGACATGTGGGCAGAAATGAGCTTCTCCTCGATACCTATGGCTGCGTCGCTTGGAATGACCATTAAGGCACCCTACATGGATCCAGAATTCATGGATTGGGCTAAAAAACTGCCGGTCAAGTTCAAGATTAACATGTATAATGGCGTGAAATACAGCAAATGGATACTTCGCAAAGCATACGAAGACTTAATTCCAAAGGAGCTTATCTGGCGGCCTAAGGCTCCGCTGGAGCAAGGTACAGGCACTGAAGTGCTGAGGACCTTCTTTAACGAGGAAATTTCAGACGAGGAGTTTGAGGAGAAAAAGAAGCGCATATTAGAAGAAGATGAAGTACGCATTCAAGATAAGGAGCAGCTGCTCTATTACGAGTTCTTCCGAAAGCGCTTCGGGAAGCCTAAGGACGTCTACCCAGCCAACGGCGGAAAACAGTGCCCCAACTGCAAAAGCTACGTAAAGACAAAGATTCAGTTCTGCAAGGTATGCGGCGCCTACCCCATTTAACCTTCTTCTTTACCGCAGTCTTTTCTGGCATGCAAGTTAAATTCTGAGAAAGACTTAATTCTCACTCTGTTCCTCACATGGAAACTGTGGGGCGTATGGTATGGCATCGCTGACGCAGCTAAAGTTTGCAATGGCAACAAGCATATTCATAGCCTCCTTCATATTCGGCCTATTCATGGTCGGCATAATCTTCCTTCTGCAATACTATGTTTTCGGCTTTGACCTATGGCTCGGGCTGCTGCTTACCCTAGGCGGCATAGGCCTCTTCATCCTATTCCAGTACCTCATTGGACCAGCGATTGTGGCTGCAACGGCACGTTTGCACTACCTTAAGCCAGGCGAGAACCCATGGCTTGAATCAACCGTTAAGGAGCTTGCCGAAAAAAGCGGCGTGCCCATGCCACGGCTAGCGCTGGTGCCTGACCAAACGCCAAACGCCTTCGTCTTCGGCACTTCGTCCAAAAGCGCCACGCTCGCGGTGCATGAGGGTCTACTGAGAACTTTAAACAAGGACGAGATACGCGCCGTAATCGCGCATGAGCTGGGGCATATAAAGCATAAGGATTTCGTTGTTATGACTGTGCTTTCCGCTTTGCCGCTAATAGCCTACATGATTGCGCAGTTCGCGATGCGCGCGGGAATGTACAGCTCCTACTCGCGGCGTAGAGACCGTGAAGGAAACGCAGGCGCAGTGCTGCTGCTCATAGGCGTTGTCTCCTTCATAGTGTACCTGATTACCTTTCTCAGCGTACGATGGCTCAGCAGGCTGCGTGAGCACTATGCTGATGCCTACTCGGCTTATCTCACTGGCTCGCCCAGAAGCTTGGCAAGCGGCCTAGCCAAGATTACTTATGGGCTGTCGATTTCGCCTAAGGCTCCTGAAGGCGCGCGGGCATTTTACATTGGCGATCCGGCGCAAGCGAAGCAGGAGATTCATGAAGTCATGAAAAGCAAGTTAGAGTATGATTTGGATCGTGACGGAGTGCTGGATGAACGTGAATTGGAGTTGGCTATGGAGCGGGAGGCTAATTCTGTGTGGGTGAAGATGAACAGCTTGTTTGCAACGCATCCTCCAACTTTCAGGCGCATATTGCTTTTGCGTGAGATAGAAGAGGAAATGGCGACGGGCAGGTACACGGCTGACCGTGTGTATGCACGCGTATAACCTTTTTTATGTTCGAATTTTTTTTGTGATAAGCGCTGAAGCCTTATTCTGCTTATGCGAATGTTCCTGATGCGTTGCTTTATTCTTATGGCTCTATAATTTCTTGTTGTGTGTGCTTCGCCATAAGACCTGCTACTAAGCCAATAACCACTGCGACTATGGCGACGCCTATTAGAGCTGTTAAAAAGAGAGGTATCACTATTACCGTTTCTGTTGCACTTAATGCGCCTGCATACAAGTCGTTACCTGCCCAAGCTGCTTGAACAGTGTGTAAACCTGAGGTTGTGGCTGTCCAAGCGTATTTGAAGCCGCCATTCGGTTGCGTTACTGTTGTGCCTATTATCTTCAATGGTGAACCGTTAATGCTTGCGTAGAGCGTTACGTTCTCGTTTGGCGCTGCAGGTGTGAGTTGGCCATGTATGGTGATTATGCTGTTTTGGATGGCAAGGTTCAATGTTTCTAGCGATAAATAGCTCGGCTTTACTGTGGTGAAGCTGGCGGAAACTTGGCCTGGCGCCACCTGCTCCGCGTCTTCAAGCGTAATAACTTTAGCAGAGACTTTCTTTAAATCCTCTGGGCATTCGCCGACGCGCCAGCCGTTTTCCCAGTTTCCACCTGTGCACTCTGCAATGTAGTATCTGCGGCCGCTGTATGTTATGTAGTACGCGTTTTCTCTGGTGTCTTCCGGTGGGCTGGAGAGGTGCACTGCAATGTTCATGTGCACTTGCTTCTCGTAATATAGGAGAACGGCGTCTAAGCCGCCGGCTTTCATTATTGAAGCGGCAATGTAGGAGAAGAGGTCGCAGTCGCCTTGACCATCCACCATTGTTTCCACGGGATATTTCGCTGGTTTGGTTTCTACGTAGGTTATTTGGTGGACTATCATGAGGACGCCGTTGGCGAAGTCTTCTTCGTCGTGGTAGATCTCCCAGAGTCTGTCGGCTATGGGTTTAAGCGCATAGGGTGTTACAAACTTTGGGAAGTCGCTAGGTGAGGCTGAACGGTGGTTTTTTTCCGCGTAGTATTCGCGGAGGGTTTCTGGGATTGCTACGTTGAGCTTGTAGGTTGTCTTGCCGTCTGGGTGGTTTAGAAGTTGATATGTAATAGCGTGGTCTTGCGCATGTGCAACGGCTATGGTGTAAACTATGACAAGTGCGATTGTGAACGCCATAGCTGTTTTTGCATGTGCGCTTCTCATTGCCTTATCAAGTAGCAATATTTGCGATTGCCCTTTTAGCTCTTATGTCCACCCAATAACTACCAATAATCTTTAATCAACTTAACTCGCCAACGCTGACTTTACCGCCAATTTTCGCCAACTCGCCTGAAAGCTGACTTATCGCCCGCTGCAGCCTCTCCCCCGCCTTTTCAACTTCATCTGCTGCAATGGAGAAGTGAAGTTCAATATGCGGCATGCTTTCCCGCCCTTTCGGATGCGACTTCACATAGACGCCAGCATTATCCCGCATGACCTTGTCTATGAGCGGCGCCAAATTTGACTCCATCACACCTTCAACGTAGATGCTTTTTTCATAGAAAACGCTTTTGCCCGCTGCCTGCTTAAGCAACGGCTCCGCAGTCTGGCGGAAAATGGCTTCCATCTCCGAAGGTACACCTGGCAGCGCCAGCAACGTTGTCACCTTAAGGTTTATCAGAACGGCAGGTGCGGTTCCGACAGGGTTAGGAATGGGCTGCGCCTTTCTGGGCAAAGTTGCCATCTTAATTCGCGGCGGCGTCAACTCCACCTTCGCACTGCCTGTCTCCCTTGCGTATGCCTCATACTTCGCGCGGACCATCTGAAGCGCCCTCTTGTTAACCTCAAGTTTACGTCTTAGCGCTTTTGCAATTCCCTCCAATGTTTTGTCATCGAAAGTAGGCCCAAGCCCGCCCGTGGTTATGATGAAGCGTGGTTTACGTTTGAGTGCTTCGCTAACCGCGTTTGCTATTTCGTTCACGTCGTCGGAGACCACTGTGATGCGCCTGACGGCTGCGCCAAGCTCCGTGGCTTGTTTAGCCATCCACTGCGCGTTCGTGTTCAAAGTTTTACCTATGAGAAGCTCGTTGCCTACGCAGATTATCTCTAAATCGCTAGCCATGCCTTCCTTCACTTCCCGCTATAGTAGAAAAAGCAGGTTACACTTTTTTATAGTGTTTTCTAACTAAACGCCTAAAACGTTAAAGCTAAGCGGGCTATTTTTTCTTGCTTAACCACCATTTCAAGTATTCTTTCCGCGCCTTCTGCTTTTCATCTTCTGTTGACTCCGCTTTGGGCCTCATTTTCTCTCTTAATTCCCAAAGTTCCTGCTGTGTAACCGATAAACCACAGCTCCTGCAAATGTACTGCTTGGTGGCTACAGCGTACTGCATTTCTCCCCCGCACTCTGGGCAATATGGCATTTTCCTTTTCAACTCAAAGGATAAAACATGAAACGAAGGATATTAGTTTTCGCTTAACAATACACCCTTCCAATTGAAGCACAATCAAACTGGACTGTGACGCCACCTCGACCTGCGTCGAGAACTTGCCCCGAATAGACCCTCTACTGGTTTCTGCATTGATTGGCTAATAGCCGCCAAATATGAAGGCGCCAGCGCCTTTGGGTTCTCGGCTTAATTCGGGCTTTTTAGCCTTCGGTTAGTTGTAACGGTAATTTTTCGCCTTTTGAGTTGTAAACTGCAATGTTCTCGGCGCCAGCGAAGGGATAACCTACAATCATTAGTATTCTCCCGAAAAAATGGTTGAAGTCCACATTAGAAGGCTCCAAATTACCGGAGGGATGAGAGTGAACTGTGCCCACAATAGAAAAATCCATGGGCAACATGTGTAAGGGAATATTGGCGAAGCCAGCGCCATAAGTCGCTAGAGGCGGAACCACAAGCTCATCGACGATTATTACGTCTTTGCGTTTTTTGCCGCGGAGAAGCAAAATAGTTTCCCGCGGATAAAGCCGCCGTGCACTTTCAAAAATCGCCTCCAACAACTCCAAGCTCATCGATATAGCAACGGTATTTCCCATGAAGTCGCTTTTTATCATTTGGCGCCTAATTACTTTTTCTTGCCTAACGCGTTTATTAACGGAAAACAGAAATAAACAAGAACCCTAATTTAAACAGACAGAGCCGGGATGGCAGAGTGGATAACGCGCGGGCCTTGAGAGCCCGTGGACCCTTCGGGTCCGCATGGGTTCGAATCCCATTCCCGGCGCCTACCTTTTGGGTACAACACCCTTCCTTCACCTTTTAATATTCAGAAACTTCCCTCTATAGGGAAAAGATTGAACGAGATATACGATTACCCGCAGCGCATACAACGCTACAAACGATCAATAGCAACATTCGGCGAAAACGGCGAGATAGCGCTACGCTTCCTAGACCACATCACAAGCCAAGGCCTAAGCCAAGCACGCATAAGCAAAACCGCCAGCCACATCCCCGCGCTGCTACGGCTAATAGACTTCAAACTCGCAGATGCGACACGCGCAGACATCGAACGCATAGTCGCCGCTATACACGCAAACCAGCGATGGCGCGAATGGACCAAACATGATAAGAAGCTGATTCTACGCAAACTCGTCCAGTACGCCAAGCACGGATGCTGCACGCGTGATACGCCAATCCCGCCTGAAGTAGCCTGGATCAAGCTGTCGATAAAAGTAAAGGACGAGCGAGTCACGCCAGAGCAGCTTTTGACACGTGAGGATTTTGAGACCATAGTGAAGGCGGCGGACAACAGCCGCGATAGGGCTATGCTCTATGTGCTGTTTGAGGGTGCCCTGCGTCCAGGCGAGCTGCTGAGCATGCGCGTATCCAGCGTCAAATTCAAACAGGCCGAAACCACACGCGTCGAGAACGGCGCAGTCGTAAAGGAGAAAGTGGATTACTGCATAATAAGCGTGAATGGGAAGACGGGTTTGAAGGTGCTGCCTTTGGTGGCCAGCTACAGGCCGCTTCTTGAGTGGCTGGAGGAGCATCCATACCGCGCAGAGCCAGACGCACCATTATGGTGCTCCATAGCACATAACTACAAGGGCAGAAGACTAACCTACCGCCATTTCCGCGAAATAATCAAACGCACAGCAAAACACGCTGGCCTAGGCAAGGCAGTATGGCCATACTTGTTTAGGCACACAACGCTGACGCAGCTGGCGAAAAACTTCACCGAAGCCAAGCTTGAGAAGTACGCTGGCTGGGTACACGGCAGCAAA
>JAWCMT010000035.1:0-15567 GCA_038849555.1 Bathyarchaeia archaeon
CATTTCAGAAATATAAAATATGGAGTGAAGCTTCGTTTTTATTCTAATTCAGACTCAGAGTGCTCTTCATGGAAACTTTCACAGAGGAACAACAACAATTCACATTAAAAGACGAAAGCATAGATTATTGGACATTTATCAAAAAAGAGTCCACCAAATCCCTCGAGGCAATTGAAACTACACTTCAGGATCTCGGGCTTTCTAAAAATGAAATTCAAGTTTACCTTTATCTTTCCTTTTGCAATGGGCGAAAAGCAAGCGAAATCTCAGAAGCGCTAAATCTCCACAGAACTAATACTTACCAAATACTGCATGATTTAGAGAAGAGAGGCTTAGTGTCTTCTACGCTTGAAAAGCCCTTAAAATTCATTGCTACACCCTTCGAAAAAGCCATAAATGTCCTCATTGAAGCGAAAAAGTTAAGCATTCAAAAGTTGGAGAGCAAAAAGAAAAATCTAATCGACACATGGCTGTCTCTTCCCAAGCCCAAAATTGAAGGTCCGCAAAAAGAAATTTTCCAAATACTCGAAGGCGACGAGCAAATTGCACTGAAAATTGCAGACGCCATTCAGAATGCACAAAAAGAAATTGCCCTGTTTGTTTCCGAAAATGACCTGCCCCTTTTCTATAACTCCGGGCTGATGGAAAAACTCGAGGCGCGTTCCAAGCTTGATATTAAGCTATTGGCAGATAACTCTTCCATAACGCATTTTTTCATAGAAAAAACACAGTTACAAAATAAACGTTATGCGCTAACAGAAATCAATGCTGTTCCAACTTTTATTTTAGTAGACCACAAGCACCTGATTTTCATGATTAAGCAATCTGCTGAAAAAAACAGTAAGAGGGCTACACGGCCTGGGCTTTCTGCTTTATGGACAAATTATGACGCGTTCATCAAGGCACTAGGTGCGCTATTTACTGAGTTATGGAGCCACAGAACCAAAGCGTGCGTCAGCGAGCAATTACATAAATAATTTGCCTGTTTTGGTCTCAAAAATAGGGCATAAAAAGAAGAGGGGGTAGAGTGTTAGCCTAAATCGATAAACGAGTTTGCAAGCATACCACCCGGAGCTGTTCGCACAACAGTTAAAGCAGCGCCTTTTGGCGTTCTGACCTCGACTTTTACAGTTTCGTAATCGCCAACCATGCCGCTTGTCGAATTCGAAGCCAATTGTATCATCAAGAAAGCTTTTTCATTGAATTCTAATACAGTGTCGCCGTCGCCGTTGTATATTGCGAATTTAGCCTGTGTGTCTGACAAAGCTAACAGACTGCTCAAGTCATCCCAACTTGTGCTACTTGCAGTTGCTGCGCCTTGGTAGATGTTGAGGTAAGTCGCGTTCGGTAGGTAAACCGAGACTATGATTGACTCGCTTTTAAGGTCCACAGAAGCCTTTCCAGCCGACAGCTTTACAGGGATGAGCATGTAAAGTATTCCGCTTGAAGTTGCGTTTGTTTTTGCCGTAACGACTCCGTCGAGCTGCAGCGCAGTCAATGACTCCTCAAGTCCAATCTGCATCGTTTCCTTGGTTTTTTGTGTGGTGTAGAAGCCCATGTTGATGACTACGTAGCTGAGTGCGGCGGCGATGATTATGAATGCTATGAGTACTATGGCTGCTTCGATTCTCACGATGCCGCGTTTGTTTTTCAATAATTTACCCATCTTCGTTTCACCTCTAAGCGACAGGCACGTAATTATTCGCCGGCATTGATGCAGGAACCGATAATTCAATTGAAAGCGTTGCACTTGTCTCAAGCCGTATCTCAATGTTTATCTGCGTCCTAGCTGAAGCGTTACGCGACAAATTTTCCAGCTCAGGCTTACCGCACGTAGTCGTAGGCGTCGTAACCCTCCCCTTCGATGTTGAAACAGCCCGAATGTCAATCGCTAAAAAAGGCTTGGACCGGCTAAAAGCAGCATGCGACACAGTTGTAGTTATCGATAACAACAGACTCGTCAAAGTCGCAGGAAACTTGCCCTTCAAAGAAGCCTTAGGCGTAGCCAATACAACAATCGGCAAATTCGTAAAGGGCATAACTGAAACAATCACCACCGCAAGCCTCATCAACTTGGACTACGCCGATTTAAGAGCAATAATGTCAGGCGCAGGCTTAGCATCCATAGGCATAGGAGAAGGTTTCGGAGAAGGCAGAGTAGAACAAGCTGTTGAAAAAGCATTAAACGACCGTCTCTTGGATATCGAGGACGTGACAAAAGCACGCGGCTTGCTCATCCATGTTGTAGGCGGAGAGGACTTAACGTTATTCGAAGTAAACCACGCTGCTGAGATTATGAAGCGCTCGTTACCGCCCAAGGCAAAAATAATCTGGGGCGCAAGGGTAGACAAAGACCTGAAAGGCTCCGTTTCAGTGATGGCTGTTGTAACTGGCGTAGAAAGTGCCTTCTTAAAGAAACAGGAAAAACGTCTAGGTCCACTTAAACTCTGGTAAATCTCTTTTCCTCTTTTTTCTTATTGCACGTTAAAACCGCAATTTTAATGTATGAAAGATGAGTTTAAACTGAGCACGTATGCGGCTGGTCAACCTTGCATCTAAATGGCTTATGCAAAGAGCGGCGTGGAAGTGAAACCTGCTGTTCTCAGGAAATCACCATAAATGTTAAAGTAATCTATCTGCATAGTAACTGTTAAAAAGCTATAGCTCAGAATCGTGATTTAATGTCAGAGGACGACTTCCTATTAACTCAAGAGAAATATGCTTCTCCGCTGTCGTGCCGCATTGATGATTGGAAATCTAGATTAATAGACCTATCCCGGCGAAATAACTTACTGTATTTTACGCCTACCAAAAGAGGCAATCTTTTCGTTTCTCGCCCAAACATGGAAACAATTTTCAACAGACTTGTTATACGAAAACGAAAAATGGCGTTTTGGTATCCGCCTGAAGAAAACGGTTTTCAGTCTCCACTGCAATCCGAACGTGCTTCGGCTATTAGTGAAAAAAACAAGCCAGCCGCAAATCAGTTGGTATGCGACGGAATGCGCAAGGCTGATCTTGAAAAAGTGCTTAAGAACCTCTACAAGCGTTCGCTTCTGGACTATAGAGAAAGAGGCGTACGGGTATTACATATTTCTTTTGGAACATTAGTTTGGAAGGAAAAAGACACGTCCGAAGAAGTCCGTTCTCCTTTAATCCTTGTGCCAATTGAGATAACACAGGAATCAGTTAAAGCGCCCTTTTTTGTTTCAGTTCCCCCCGTAGAAGAAGAGGCAATTCTGAACCCTGCTTTACAGGTGAAACTGAACGCTGTCTTTAAAATCGAACTTCCGCCTTTACCCGAATATTGGGAATACCAAAGTCTGACGCAATACTTTGACTCTGTTACGAAACTTGCTACTGAACTTGGCTGGCGAGTAGAACCTACTGTAGTAATTGGGCTTTTCTCATTTCACAAACTAGTCATCTATAACGATCTGGACGCAAATGAAGCGGTAATAAGACGGCACCCTTTAATTCGCGCTGTTGCTGGAATAGAGAAAATACCGTTCATACAAAGTGCTCTGCCTGAAGAAAAAGATGTAGACGTGATACAGCCCCCTGAAAAATCGTTTCATGTTTTAGACGCGGACAGCAGCCAAAGAGTTGCAATTGAATATGCCTTGCGCGGCCAAAGTTTTGTAATCCAAGGGCCGCCGGGCACAGGTAAAAGCCAAACGATAGCTAACATAATCGCCGAGTGTATAGCTCACGGAAAATCTGTTCTATTCGTCAGCGACAAAATGGCGGCTCTTGAAGTAGTTTATAAGCGGCTAAGCGAAGTTGGGTTATCTTCTTTCTGTTTGGAACTTCACAGCAGCAAGGCTAACAAGCAGGAAGTTGTTGCTGAGCTTAAGCGTTGCCTTGACGAGCAGCTGGTTCCTCGCAAACTTCCTTCAGAGCACGAGTTTAAAAAAATGGTTGAATTAAGAGAGAAATTAAACAATTATGTGGTTGCGCTTCATCAAAAAAGAGCGCCTTTACAGAAAAGCGCTTATGAAATATTAGGAGAACTTTCACGTCTAGAATGCACGCCTTTTATTTCAATTGAATTGCCCAACATAGAGAGTCTGACTACTCAAGAACTCAACGAGTTAGAAGATCTGATGCGACAATTGAAAAATGTATGGCAAGTTGTGGAAGAACCCAACTTCCCTTGGCGCGGCTACCGCGGAAATAATTACAACGTAGAAGTCCGTTCAGAATTATCAGCGTTTTTGGATAACATACTTTTAGCAATAGACGCGCTTAGAAAAGAGTCAGAAAATTTTGCAATTCAATTAGGATTAAAAGTTCCCGAGACATTTGATGAAATTAAATTGTTAATTGAAATCAGCAATTTTCTATTGGAAAGCCCTAAGCCTGAAGCAAGCTGGGTGCTTCATCCAGATATTGACAAACTAATCGCTGAAGCAGAAACATACCAGTCTACGATTAAATGGTGCAAAACAACACGTAACCGTTTACTAGAACGCTATAATCCATCCTTATTCAGTTTAGCGCTTAACAAGTCTGCAGAACTTGAAGAAGCGCTTTCAGCAATCAACAACCTACTTCTTCACTCAGAAATAACAGAAAGCACGCTTCTTAAAAAACGACAAAGACTATTGGATTTTGCCAAACAAACTTCCATCGCATTAGAGAAATGGCGAGAAAAAGCACAGCAACTTGCTTTGATGCTTGGTTTGTCACCTGAAAATCTTACACTTGATCGCGTTAGACAACTAGCCCGTATCGCTCTTCTCTGCTTCTCAGATGATAAACCCGAAGCACTGTGGCTGGATCAATCTAATTTCCAACGAGTGACAGAAACATTTCCGAAACTAAAAAAGATATGTGAAGAGCACAATACACTGAAACTTAAACTGGAAAAAATTTACACAGACGAAATTTTCAACATCAACCTTGATGGCTTCATAAAACGTTACAGTGAGCAGTACAATAGTTTCCTTAGATGGGTCCGCCCAAGTTTCTATCGAGATCAAAAGCAAATAGCCATGTTAACGCGCGATGGGAAAGTTCCGAAGTCTGTTTTGCAGGATCTGCTTGACGCGCGCAGGCTGAAAGTGCTACGTGCTGAAATTGCCGCTTCAGCAGAGGAACTTCAGCGATTATTCGGTCGTTTTTATCAAGGTTTTACGACAGATTTGCAGCGAACAGAAAAAGCAATAGAAAACACTTCTGAACTTTACAAATTATTAAAGACAACAAGTATACCTAAAAACTTAGTTTGCCTAGTTTCTTATGGATCAGATCCACCACTTGTAATCAAACAAGTTGGTAATGAATTACTGGATTCATTCGAGAAGTGGGATCAGCTTGTTAAAGAGTTAAGCGACTTGTTACCGATTTCCCGTATGCCCAACTCGAGTTTACCATTATACGAGTCACCTATAACTATGGTTCAAGAATGGGCAAGGATGGTTGAAAAGCAGCTTGTTCCTCTATGCGAAATGACTGAAGAAGCTTTGAATGCAAACAAAGCCGAAGCACCACAAACTTACAAACAATTAATAACTGATCTTAAAGATGCTGAAAACGTCAGAAAAAAGGAAACCGAAATTCTCGGAGATGCGCCGCGTCTTCAAGCGGAATTTGGATCCCGCTTTATAGGCTTCGAGACATGCTGGGAAGAAATTCTCTCAGTTCTTCACTGGACAAAAAAGGTTCAAGCAGCGTTCGGGTTCTCTCTGATCCCTGTGCTCTTTGTTGATGCAATCGCCCGCGGCGCTGAATACGCTCCATCAAACAGCAATTTGATCAAACAATATGATGAAGCATTGAAGGCTCTTGCAGTTCTTGAGTCTCGTTTCGAAACTCCACCGACATATCAAGGCCAACGTTTGCAGGAAATGAGCCTTGAGGCAATTCAGAGTAAGGTCAACTGGCTCAGAGAAAGAGTTGATGATCTACAAGTTTGGGTTGATTTCAAAGAAACCCAGAGGCTTTTTGCGCTGAAGGGGCTATCCGCATTTTTCGACCGCCTAGTAAAGGCTGTTCCTCCTGCTTCTCAGCTTCTCGACATCTTTCGGAAAGCGGCATACCATGAATGGCTTAACCACTTATATGCCCAAGAGCCGCAGCTGGGCAAATTTAGACGCGAAAACCATGAGCAACTGATTGAGGAATTCCAAAAGCTTGATCAAGAGTTAATCCGCCTGTCTCCTAATCGAGTCATAGCGGCGGCAAACAATAGAAAACCGCAAGACATACTGGTCCAAGCAGAGGATTCAGAGGTGACGATATTACTGAAAGAGGCGGTGAAGAAGAAACGGTTGATGCCCATCCGCGATCTTTTGCAGAAAATTCCTAACCTCCTGATGCGGCTTAAGCCCTGCTTGCTCATGAGCCCAATTTCTGTAAGCCAGTTCCTTCCAGCTGAACTAATGAAGTTTGATGTCGTTGTTTTCGATGAGGCTTCTCAAATTGTCCCTGAAGATGCCATTGGCGCTATTTATCGTGGAAAAACAATTGTCGTAGTAGGCGATAACAAACAGCTCCCGCCTACTTCCTTCTTCCTAAAATCTCTGATTGAAGAAATCGACTGGGACGCGATTAGGGATGAAGATGTTGAGGTTTTTGACAGCATCTTAGATGAGTGTATCGGAGTTGGCTTGCCCGTAAAGACGCTCCGCTGGCATTACCGCAGCAAACATGAAGAACTAATTGCGTTTTCTAACCATCACTTCTACAACGACACTCTCATAACCTTCCCTTCAGCAATAGCAAAGCATGAAGCTTTGGGCCTGAAACTGGTTTATGTTCCCGACGGAGTCTATGATCGCGGAGGGCGCCGCGACAACCTTAGAGAAGCCGAGGTCGTTGCAAACCTAGTTTTTGAACATTTCCAAAAATATCCCAATAAAACACTCGGAGTTATAACCTTCAGTATAGCGCAGATGTCTGCTGTTGAAGACGCCATTGAACAGCGCAGACGGCAACAACCTGAATTCGAGCATTTCTTCAAGGAAGATCGGCTAGAAGGGTTTTTCGTCAAGAATTTGGAGAACGCTCAAGGCGATGAACGTGACGTTATAATAATAAGCCTAGGCTACGGTTATGACCAGCAAGGCCAGATTACAATGAATTTTGGGCCCATAAATAAGGCTGGCGGAGAACGACGGTTGAATGTTGCAATTACACGCGCCCGAGAGCGCGCAATTCTTGTGACTTCCATTAAATCCTCTGACATCGACATAAAATCAACCAAAGCAGAAGGCACCTTGCTGCTACAAAAGTATCTTGAATACGCCGAGAAGGGTCCAGACGTTTTGAATATACCCCGACAGAAGGCTGGCGAGTTTGAATCGCCTATAGAAGAGGATGTGGCACAAGTAGTCAAAAGTCTCGGCTACACTGTTGTTCCAAAAGTTGGCTATAGTAGCTGTCCAATTGATATAGGCGTAATTGACCCTGATTCTGGCAATTACCTTTTAGGAATAGAATTCGACGGCCCAACATACGCTTCTGCCAATAGCGCACGAGACAGAGATCGCCTCAGAGAGCAAGTTCTTAGCCAATTATCTTGGAAGATTCATCGCATATGGTCTCCGGCGTGGGTGGCGAGGCGGGAATCAGAAATCAGGCGCTTAGCCGCTGCGTTGGATGAGGCCCGTAGGTCTCAGAGGTCAACTGAGGTCTTAACTCGCCAGATAAAAGAGCAAGTGGATAGCTCGCAGTTGACTGCTGATATTCAAAGGGTCCAATTTTCAGGTTTAGATAAGATTGGCGTCCCTTACAAGGTGCATGACATAAGCGCAGTATTAAGTGCAGCAGAGCCTTCTCAACATGGCCTGAAGGCTATAGCTGGCGATTTCTATTCTGAAGCAAATCGCCGGCTCCAGAGTCGCCTTTTAGAAGAGCTCGTAAGCAAAGAGGGGCCGATTCACTTTGACCTTGCTGTTAGAAGGTTAGCCTCTGCATGGGGATTAAAGCGCTGTGGACCAAACGTGGTTCAGGCTGTAAGAGAGGCGCTTAATCTCTTGCTTTTAGATGGTAAGGTTGTCGTTAAAGGATATTTCCTTTGGCCGCCTAACATGCAAGATGTTCCTGTGCGTGTGCCTGTTGCTGATGTTCCAGTAACACATAGAGCGCTTGAACATATCCCGACGGAAGAAATCGAAAAAGCCATGCTGCTGATTGTCCGATACGCTTTAAGCATAAGTGTTGATTCCCTGATTTTTGAGACAGCAAAAGTTTTTGGCTTCACTCATATAAAAGAAAAAAGTCGAACACGACTCTATGAAGTATACCGGAGACTTTTATTAGAAAAGAAACTTGTCTGCACCGATAATATTGCTAAAATGCCCGCTGAATAAGCCCTGTTTAAAATCGTCAATGTTGATAAAAAATTGTTTCCGAGAACTTTTCAAGCCTACGCTGAAATTCTTACCGATATATAGTTTGCCGCCGTCAATTCTACTGCGCGAGCCTATAGCAGTTTAAATATTTTATTTGTAGGTAATTTACCTAACTTGGAGGAATCCACGGTGACTGTTCATTTCATTCCATGGAGCACTTCGATTGATATGCTACGCGAGGTTAACCGCCTGTATGATGCAGCTGGCACTTTTGATTGCATAGAAAAGGGTGACCTTGTAGCCATTAAGCTACATGTAGGCGAGCTGGGGAACCCGTATTATGTGCAGCCCTTCTTCATCCATGACATAGTCAGAAGAGTCAAAGAGGAAGGAGGCAAACCGTTCATCACAGACTCCACAACCTACTATCGCGCGCAGCGGAATAACGCCTATGACCACATGATTACTGCTTTGATGCATGGGTTTGGCATGGCGCCTTTTATTGTAGCAGACGGCCTTAGAGGCGAAAACGCTCGGCTCGTCAAAACTGAGGGCATATTAAAAGAAATCGAGGTGGCAGGCGCTATAGCTGAAGCTGATGCCATGATTGTGGTTTCGCATAATAAGGGTCATGAACTCAGCGGATTCGGCGGCGCCATAAAAAACTTGGGCATGGGCTGCACTTCTCAAGCGGGAAAACTAAGGCAACATAGGACTGTAGGCTTAGAGATAGACGAGTCAAAATGCATAGGCTGCGGCAAATGCAAGCAAGTATGCGAAATGCACCTGCCTGAAATAATCGGAGGAAAAGCCAAGAACACATCACCGCTGTGCATGCGGTGTCCCATATGCTCCGAGGCTTGCCCAACCGGCGCAATAAAGCTTACGAACAAGAATAATCTCTGCAGAGCTTTGGCATCCGCGGCTTATGGTGTGCTCTCCACTTTTAATAAGGACAAGGTTTCCTATGTGAGTTTTGCCAAGAATATCACGCAATACTGTGACTGCTTGCCAAATCCAGGCAAAATAGTAATGGAGGACGTGGGCGTCTTCGCCTCTGACTCGCCTGTTTCAATTGATGCTGCTTTTCTCGAGATGGTTGACTACAAAATCTTCAACGATGCTTACAATGTAGATTGTATGATACAGGCTACGGAAGCAAAAAACATCGGTATCAAAGGCGAATTAAAACCCAAAATAAATAGAATAGCTCCATAAGCCCTATTACCAAGAGAACTTTTGCCCATTCTATTTTTGCTTTGCTCACTAAAAACTAAGCCGCGGTGTAAAAAATATTCGCCCGTAAAGGTGTAATGGAAGCCTTCTCCTTTCCCCCGCCTTCCGGTTGAAATAGCATTATTATGAAATCTTATAAAACGTTTATGTCCACAGTGGCATATTTCACTTTACACAATATTTTCGGCGCCAAAGGTATTCCAGCCTTGAAACTTTGCTTTTTAACGGGAACTTGCCCCCTAAAACTAAGGGAAGGCTAATGTTCGAGAATGCCTTTAGCAACGCAGTTTCAATGTTGCTGATAGTGTTAGGCGTCTCTATAGCTTTCATAATCATCTCAGGCTTTTTGTGGAGCCGCGAACGAAAAAGAATACTGCTAGAATAGCAACGTCACACGCGTTTCCAATTAACTACTATTTTTGCAGTATACACGCCATTTTTCAGTTGAAAACAATCTGTCACCCAATCAGTGGAAATCTTTTTCTTAAACCAAAACGCATAATCAACACTAAGGAGATACGGGCGATATGAGCAAAAAAGAAGATAAACATCACATTGAAGAGTTGAAAGAGATGATCAAAGAAAAGAAACCTGATGAACCAGTGGAGAAGGTACTTGCTAAATTCTGTGAACGGCATGGTGTATCAATGGGTACATGCCGAGTGTACTATAAGCGTTTGGTTAAAGAAGGTCACGTCAAAGAAGAGTAGCCTTTATTCAACTATTCTCGTTCTTCTTCCAATTTTTACAAAAGCTTTTGATTCTACTGATAAGACGCTAAAAGACATGTTTTTTAACCTGCAGTGCTCTACTCTAATGAGATTTTAAAATGACTAATATGGGTTAAATAAATGATGAAGCTTAAATTTTTTGGTGTAATTCTCATCATCCTCATCTCTTTATCGGCCATATTGCTTTTCTTAGCTTCCAGCTTTTCTGATGACCCTGCATTGAACATTTTTGTGGGCGTTGATGTTGCCTACGATAACGTCGAGGAAATTAAACGGCTTGCTGACGAAATGAGCCCTTACATCAACACCGTTATAATCGGAAGCACGGGCATAACCCATAATTTTACTAAGCTTAACGATGTTTGCCAGTACCTCTACAATAAAAATATGTATTTCATGATTTACGCACATCCCGTAAACGACCCAGAGGAACTTGCTGTTCAGCGACAGTGGATTCTTGACGCCAAACCCAAATGGGGCGAGCGTTTCTTGGGTTTATATGCTTATGATGAACCTGCAGGGCGCCAATTAGACAACGCCACGCTAAAGGCCGTGCATGATGATCATTGGTTCGCTGATAATTGGACAGATGCTGCAAACAAGTACATTACGCGCATGAACCTCATTCTAAATGTCTCAATTCAGGAGCAAATGGGAGGGCTATATCTGCCACTGTTTACCTCCGACTACGCGCTCTATTGGTTTGACTATAAAGTGGGATATGACGTAGTTTTCGCCGAGTTCGGTTGGAACTACAGCAGACACATAAATGTAGCGCTATGCAGAGGCGCAGCGACTGTTCAAAACAAAGATTGGGGCGTCATGATCACTTGGACATACACTGCTCCACCTTACCTAGAATCTGGCGAGGCCCTTTACAACGATTTAGTTTTGGCTTACGAAAGCGGCGCCAAATACATCTTTGTCTTTGACACAAACAAAGATTACACGCACAGCGTTCTGCAACCCGAACATTTAGATGCGTTGAAACGCTTCTGGTGCTATGCAAAAAATAACCCTCGCTCCAGTAGCCTCAACCACAATAGAATTGCATATGTGCTCCCTAAGGATTATGGATACGGCTTTCGCGGACCAGCAGACAAAATTTGGGGTTTATGGGAAGCCGACGATTTTGCAATCAAACTAAGCACCGAAGTCAGCATGCTAATTGATAAGTACCAGAATAGGCTGGACATTATATATGATGATGAGTTTAACGGCACATACGGCTATAGCAAAATAATTTTTTGGAACGGTACCGTCTGGGCTACCTAAGTCTGTAGCAGCTTTGTAATAAATCACTGCTATCAACGAACGGTTTAAGTTAACATACGCTGATTTTACTTTCTGAGGCGTAATAGCATTGAAGGAACTTGTGTTTGTAGGTATAGGCTTGCATGATGAAAAGGGAATAAGCCTCCAAGGTCTGGAGGAAATAAAAACTGCCGACAATGTTTTCATTGAACTCTACACAAATTTTCTTCCTCACTTTTCAATTAAACGCCTTGAAGAAATGGTTAGCAAACAAATTCGTGTTATTTCGCGGCGTAACCTAGAAGATGAATGTGGTGCTTTAATTTTGAACGCGGCTGAAACAGGCAAAACTGTGTTTCTAGTTCCAGGCGACCCATTTATAGCTACGACTCATATTGCACTACGCATCGAAGCAGAAAAGCGCGGTATTAAGACGCGCATAGTTCATGGTGCTTCCGTAATCTCAGCTGTGATTGGCTTATCCGGGTTGCACAACTATAAGTTCGGGAAAACCGTTACTATACCATTTCCTGAAAATTTTTCAGAAACACCTTACACCGTTATCGCCCAAAACAAATCGCGAGGATTGCACACGCTCTGTTTGCTGGATATAAACGTTGACGAGAAACGCTTTTTAAGCATAAATGAAGCCTTAAACTTGCTTTTAAAGATGGAGCAAAAGAGACGAGAGGGTATAGTTACGCCAACAACAATTGTTGTGGGTGTGGCAAGAGCTGGAAGTAGTTGCCCAACTCTCAAGGCCGACTACATCAAAACGCTTTTAACATGCGATTTTGGGGGTCCTCCACAAAGCCTAATTTTCCCAGGAGAACTCCATTTTATGGAAGCCGAGGCGCTAGTGGCGCTTGCAGATGCGCCTAAAACTTTACGAGGGATCGCCTGATGAGTTTGGAAGAGCTAACCTCAAAATACATTGCTTCCACGGAAAAAGTTCTAAAAGAGCTACAGTTGGCAAGGTGCGTAGCAAGCGTAACTGAGGAAGGCATAAACAATGTTTTGGGTTACGTCAGAGCTTATTTGGAAGACGCCAAGTATTATAAGGCTCAGAAAAAACTTGAAATAAGCCTAACATCAATTGCGTATTGCGAAGGATTATTAGATGCGTTAAGGCTTATGGGGTTCGTGAACTTCGAATGGCCGACAAACAAGGGAGGAAAAAGATAGTTCTAGCTTCAGGCGTATTTGACCTGTTACATCTGGGTCATGTCAGGTTTCTGGAGGAAGCCAAGAAGGCTGGCGGCAACGATGCCGAGCTCATAGTAATCATCGCAAGGGATAGCACGGTGGAAAAAAGCAAGGGTAGAAAACCCGTTATGCCTGAAAGTCAGCGGCGTGCTTTGGTGGAGTCCTTAAAAGTGGTTGATGCCGCAGTGCTTGGCTTTGAAGAATTTGACATAGCTGACGTCATCAGGCGAATCAAGCCAGACGTTATTGCTTTAGGTTATGATCAGTCGGATATGGAAAGGCTTGTGAAGGATTACTTAAACAAAAATAATTTAAACATAGAAGTTGTTAGAATCGGCAAATTTGAAGAAGACGCTTTGAATAGTTCGTCGAAGATAAGGCAGCGTATCATCGAAAACTTTGTAAGATGAGGTGCCCATGGGCAACAGTCAGATGTTTAAGCCTACGTACATTCTTATTGCGTTAAACGTAGCTTTTTATGTTTACACAGCAGTTGTTGGTGGAGATTTTCTAAGTACAAGTGGTCGAATGATTTTGGAGTATGGTCAAATAAACGTTTTAGTCCTTTATGAAGCGCAGTACTACCGTCTTCTCACTTCAATGTTTATTCATGCGAATATAGCGCATCTTGCAGGTAACATGCTCTTTCTTTTAATTTTCGGCTTAAGAAGTGAAGAAATGTTCTCGTTAACAGAGTACCTACTTATCTACTTCTTAGGCGGCTTAACCGGGAACGCGCTGTCACTGCTGCTTTTGCCGCTTGATGTCCCCTCGGTTGGAGCTTCAGGCGCCATCTTCGCCATGTTTGGAGCAGCCATTATTTACGCAAGACGCAGTTTCAGCCAATCTATAATCGGCGTGTTGATATACGCGTTTTTCCTGTTGTTTTTAAGCTCAGGCCCTGGCGTGAATAACTATGCGCATTTAGGGGGGCTACTTACAGGCTTATTGATAGGTTATTTATTAGCCGCGAAACGTAAACCTGAAACCGAATATACCATCACTTACTCTTATTCACCCGCTTATTAGGGAAGAGTGAAAACATCTACCTTCACTTTGTGGCCGTCCTTGAGGTTAAGCTGCTTTCTAAGGTAGACAGGAGCGATTACTTCTAAAACCGACTTATCGTAATGGCTACGCAGGGCAAAAACCAGCGCGCCCTTAACCTTGTTATCTATTTTTGCAGGATAGCATTTAACTAAACCAAAAGTTCTGTCCTCATTCTTGAAGCCTTGAATCTCGATGGCTGGGTAAGCTTCAAGTTCCGCGCGCGCCTTCTGGTCATAGTCGGTTGTAAGTTTAAGGTTTAGCGTGCCAGGGTAGGGGTCAAATCCAAGTTTTTCAATAAATTGCTTCCTATAAGGTTCCTTTAGGATATAATAGGCGCCTTCGCCTAGACCTGTGAAGACCGTTCCCTCAAGGGTAATAGATGGCGGATACGCGGTTTCAAGCAGAAAGCGCAGGTTAACATGGAGTTTCTGAAGCTCTCCGATACCTGCATCAGTAATTTTTACTAGACTGCCTTCTGGAGTTACTGTTCTCTGTATCCAGCCTTTACGCTCCAGCTCTATCAAGTGACGAGATGTCGTCTGCTGGGAAATCCCAAGTTTCTCAGCCAAATATTTTGTTGACGTTTTCGCTGTTCGCTTGTGAGCACCCATCTCTGCCAGTTTAATAAGCGTATAAATATTCTGCCATTCCTGTTTGTTGGACAATTGATTTAGTTCCCCAGTGTCAGTTATGATATTAGTAAATCAATATTTAAGCGGATAGAAATGAATTATCCTTAAGACCTTAGCTTTTTACTCAAGTTGACTGAAGCGACACATGGTCTTCCCGCATAAAAAATATAAATTGCCGTTTGTCACTAGAATTTTGTGAAGGGAACTATGGGTCTGTGGAAACTTAGACTTTCTATGGTAGGCACGTTAGCCATAATTTTCGGCCTGTCCACATTAGTATTCGCAGTAATCATGAGCTTGGTTGGCGTGTTCGACTTATTAACGCTGGGTATTCTCGTTGTATCTTTTAATATTGTTCAATGGCTAATATCCCCCTATCTTATAGGCGCCATATATCGTGTACGTGAAATCCCAGAAAATGAAAACCCGCAGCTACATAAGATAGTTGAAGCTCTCAGTCAGAAAAGCAAAATCTCCAAGCCAAAACTTATGCTGGCACAGATTCCAATTCCAAACGCCTTCGCATATGGCTCTCCACTCACGGGCAATCATGTTGCAGTAACCGAGGGGCTTTTGCAGTCATTGAATGAGTCGGAAGTTGAGGCTGTTATAGGACATGAACTTGGGCATCTGAAGCATAAAGACGTGCAGGTTATGATGGCTGTTTCTTTCTTGCCAGCGCTTTTCTACTACATTGGCTATTCACTTATGCTTTCTAGCATGTATCGTGGGCGCAGAGAAGAAGGCAGCAGCGCCTTAGTTGGCATAGCCTTTGTCGCTTTTTCATGGGTACTGAACCTGCTAATTCTCTACTTAAGTAGGCTTCGCGAATACTACGCGGATAGGCACAGCGTCTCTGTTGTGGATAATGGCGCGCAGAAGCTCTCTACAGGATTGGCCAAGATAGTTCATACAACACGCAGAGTTGGTCGCGGTCAAAAAGAAAAGCCGAACAATAGCGCTTTTAAGGCGTTGTTCATTGCGGATCCTGACAGGGCGAATGCAGATGCCGTGGAACTATCTGCCATGGAGATGCAAGGTGACCAGCGACTAGTTCAGCGGATTCTTTCAAAGAAATTGACATTTGCCGATAAGCTGATTGAAGCATTCTCAACTCACCCGAACATAATTAAACGATTACGTGCGTTGCAACAACTC
>JAWCMT010000036.1:0-14635 GCA_038849555.1 Bathyarchaeia archaeon
TAGAAATAAGTATTCCTCTGGGTTGGCGCTATAATACGAAGGGCGCGTAAAAGTTTTATTCCTTGTATGGTGTGCTCAGCACTTCTTTGACCCTGCTGCTTGTTATTGGCCCAAGTCCGTAAACTGTTTTTGCCCAGTCATCCACGTTGATGAACGCGTTTAGTGGCGTTTGATATGTCTTGAGTATGGCAACTGCTTTTTCCCTGCCAACATTGGGCAAGCTTGCGACGAAATACACTTGCGCATCAGCTAAGGTTTCAGTTTTCTTGCACGGATGAACTGTTGGCGCTCTTTTCTCCACAATCTGCTCTTGCCTCGCAGCGACATAGAGAAAATCTACTGTTTCCTTGTAGGACGTCGTGTTAACCAAGGCTATGCCATTCTTTGCCAAGTTGAACATGGCACCCCAAACTGCTGCAGGCTGAATATGACTGAACTTGTAGATTATCGGCAAGTAGCCCTCTAAGAGTATCAGCGCCTTGGGATAGGCCTCCTTAAGCCGGAACAGCTGCTCGAAAAGGTAACGGCGCGTAAGCGTGTAAACAAAGTCTGTTACGGTTTTCCGCTCCACCGCGCATTGGTCAGACAGGATGTAATCGCCTTTTTCCAGCGTCTCCGTTTTGACGTTAACGCCACGCTCAATCAAGCCCTTAACAATCTTGGCGGCGGAATTGGCTTCGCGGCTATCGACTATAATCGTTGGTTTTTCATCATTCTTTTTCTCGTTCAAGTAGGGCAGAAGCGTTTCAGCACCAGACATAAACTCAACTCTAAAATTGCGATAAGCATCCCCTGTTTATCTTGCTTTCGTTTTCCAAGCAGGTTTCAGCCGCCTAACTCTTGTAATGCGCTTAACTACGTCAAAGCCTATATCTGACCATTCACATAGCTTGTAAAAGATGATTTAGCTTGAAAAGGAAAACTGCATTTTTAGCTTTTGCACTCATTTTGACTTTAGCTCTTGCAACATTGATTGCATATACATTTTCTCAACCATACGCTTTGCTGCTGAAGGTAGAGCAGCACTGGGAAACCTACGGCGTAGGCGGCACATGCATCCACGGATCGCATAACCTCTTTCTGGCAGACGTAGATGGCGATGGCTTCACGGAAATCTTAACAGGCGGCTTAATGTACCAGCTGCACGAGGGCAAAAGGCTGACTTTGGAGGCACCTCTTAAAATCTGGCGTTGGAACGGGCAAAACCTTACGCTGGAAAAAAGCCACAAGTGGACAGGCAACATCGAATGCGTTTACGCGGCTGACGTAGACAACGATGGAACAGTTGAAATCATCACGGCGGGAAGCATAATCAACGGCGCAAACGTTTCCAGTGCGCTTAAGGTTTGGAGCTACAACGGCGAAGAATTAGCTTTGAAAGCAAGCCGCGAGGGCACGTATGACGGCGCAATCTTCGCCGGAGACCTCGACAGAGACGGCTTACCGGAAATAATCACGGTGGGCAGAACCAGCATCGCTAACTGGTCAAGCACGCAGCTTGCTGTATGGCGGCTTCGCGAAGGCAACTTGACAATGCAGGGCGAGCCGCAAAGGTTTGCCGCTAACGTAACCAGCGCCAGCACAGTCTACGCCTGCGACCTAAACAGCGACGGAGAAATCGAGGTAATCACCGCGGGATATTCAGGCAAGCTGGAAAACAGCAGCGGGCAACTCCGCATCTGGCACTGGAACGGCGCAGAATTCCTGTTAAGGGCGCATGCTGAGTGGCGCTTGGTGGAAAACGGCTACGGCTTGACCATTGCTGGCGGCATCCAGGGCAATACAGTGGTGAATAACGTGAAAGTAGGCGACGCTGACAGCGATGGCACCGCAGAGATAGTCACAGGCGGATTCACCTACACCGGAGAGCGCATTGCTGCGCAGCTTAGAATATGGACTTGGAATGGCACAGAGCTTCTGCTGAAAGGAAGCCAAGAATGGACAAGCGACTACCTAACCGAAGTCAAATGTGTTTCGCTAGGTGATGTTGACGGCGATTCGCAGTTAGAGATAGTAACAAGCGGGATAGTTGCTGCCTATGGAAGCTTTAACACGAACGAGACAAGACCTAACCATGCTCAACTACGCGTTTGGCGTTGGGATGGCAAGTCGTTGGCGCTGAAGCAAAGTCAAGAATGGACTATTGGCGACGGCGTCTGCGCGTGGAACGTTGGCACAGCCGATTTAGACAATGACAGCGTAACGGAAATAGTAACCGTCGGGTGCATGGGCATGAATAGCCTTTGCGATCCAGACATGCGCATATGGTCACTCACATCCGCTACTCCAATAGAATTTATCATAGCCCTCGGCTCCATCGCAGGCATAATAGCCATTATAGATGCATATTTTTTAGCTACCAAGTTTCGAAGCAAGAAGTATTCTAATCAAAAATGACGAGTGCTAACGGATGCTCTGTTAAACTGCATTCAGCGGAATCCTAAGGCATAAGTGGCCTATTCATATCTCGTTAAGAATAAGGGCTTTTCAGCTTCTTTACGCCTTTCTTCTAAAGGCACGTCTCTCAATGAAACAATTTCCAAAACCTCAAAACGCTCTTCAACAACTCGCTTCCGCAAGCGGACGCCATGTTCCCTGTCTAACCTAGGTCTCCTCGACTTTCTAACATGAGAACGCATAAAAAGCACCTTTAAATTCTACTTTCCAAAATATATTATATGTTTATTCATTATTTTAAAAGTTGCGTTTTGCATAATACAGCAGCACCATCTGCCAACGAGATAGAACAGCGGTTAACATGTTCTATAGTATTCTTCTATACCAATTAATGCAAGGATGAATCGAGAAGAACCGATAAAAAAAGATGGAAGAGGTTTATGGTCCTTTCTTGGTGATTTCCTTTACGATGCCAGCAGCGATGGTTGTGCCCATGTCTCTAACAGCAAAGCGGCCGAGTTCTGGAAAGTCATTATAGGTTTCTATGGCTATCGGGCGCAAAGGCTCCATTCGTACCCAAGCCGCATCCCCAGTCTTAATAAAGCTGGGTTTTTCTTCGACAACTTGGCCTGTACGCGGATCAATCTTCTTCAGGAGCTCAGTGAATCTGCAGGCAATTTGACCTGTGTGATAGTGGAGAACTGGCGTGTATCCAGCAGCTATAGCGGTTGGGTGATAGATCACGATGATTTGGCCGATGAATTCTTTGGCTACGGTTGGCGGATTATCCACTGGCCCCGCAACATCTCCACGGTGAATGTCAGTTTTAGCTATGCCTCTGACGTTCATTCCAATGTTGTCGCCTGGCTCAGCAACGGGGATTCTGGTGTGATGCATTTCTATGGATTTTACTTCAGCCGTCTTGTTGGAGGGCATAAAAACGAGGTTCATGCCTTCTTTAAGTACGCCTGTTTCGACTCTGCCGACCGGCACAGTGCCTATGCCCGTGATGCTGTAAACGTCCTGAATTGGAATGCGCAACGGCTTGTTAATTGGCTTAGGAGGCACTTCTAACATGTCCAGTGCTTCAATCAATGTTGGCCCAGTGTACCATGGCATCTTGTCGCTCTTCTTGATGAGGTTGTCGCCTGTCCATCCTGAAACAGGTACAAAGTTGATTTTCTCAATCTTAAAGCCGACCATCTTCAGCATGCGTGAGACTTCGTTTTTAATTTCCTCGTATCGTTCTTTGCTCCAGTTAACCGTGACATCATCCATTTTGTTGACGGCTACGACTAATTGGCGGACGCCGAGTGTGAAAGCCAGAAATGCGTGCTCGCGTGTTTGGCCTCCTGGGCCGATGCCTGCTTCGAACTCGCCTTTCTTAGCAGAACAGAACAGGACAGCAGCGTCAGCTTGGCTTGCGCCTGTAATCATGTTTTTGACGAAGTCTCTGTGGCCAGGCGCGTCTATGACTGTGAAATTGAATTTGTTGGTTTCAAACTTTAGGAATCGGAGGTCAATGGTTACTCCTCTTTCTCGTTCCTCTTTGAGGTTGTCGAGAACCCACGCGTATTTGAAGGTGCCCTTGCCCATTTTTTCAGCTTCTTCTTCGAATTGTTTGATTGTCCGTTCGTCGATGGCGCCGGCTAGGTAAAGCAAATGTCCTGTAGTGGTGGATTTTCCGTGGTCAACGTGGCCCATGATTACGAGGTTTATGTGTGGTTTTGTGCTTTTGCTCATTTTTTCTTCCTCTATTTTATTTTTCCTTAAATTTTAGTGCGTTAACACAACTATCGTTCCAATTATTTTAAGCTTATCATAGCAATTCTGCGTTTATCCTCCAAATTTGAAAGCCATTTTAAAGTTCGCGATTCTTTATCACATTATGCTGCCAAGTTGAAAATGATGTTGCATTGCTAGAAATCGTATTAAACTTGTTTTGTAGAATTATTGTGCGAGTTGTATGCCGACAAATTTGCCTCCTGAAGCCAAGGACAAGTGGGCTGAAGTTGAAGCCACTCGGAATCCACGCGAGAAACTTCAGCGTATGCAGGAATTCCTGAGCCTAGTGCCTCAGCATAAAGGCACCCTTAAGCTTCGGGGTCAAATTAAAAAGAAAATTGCTATTCTGCGCCGGGAGCTCGAGGAACGCAAGGCTAAGCGCGCAGGCAAGGGCGGGCCGAAGTTCTTTATTGAGAAGGAGGGTGCGGCGCAGGTGGCGCTTTTGGGCTTGACAAATGTGGGCAAGAGCTGCTTGTTGTCGGCTGTAACTAACGCGAACGTGGAAGTTTCAGCGGCGCCTTATACTACGCGGGAGCCTGTGCCTGCCGTTATGAGCTATGAGGATGTGCAGTTTCAGCTGGTGGAGGCGCCTGCCTTAATGGAGGGCTCAGCGGACGGTCGCGCGTGGGGTTTGCAGTCGCTTGCGTTGGCGAGGAACGCGGATGGCTTAATTTTGATGGTGGACTTGTCTTATGACCCAGCGGCGCAGTTAAGCCTTATTCTCGGCGAGTTGGAGAAGGCACGGTTGCTTATCAGTAAGCCGCGGGGCAGAGTAGATGTTGACAGGCGCTACATGGGTGCGGGCTTGCGCATAATTGTGGTTGGAAAACTTGTTGATTGCAGCATGCGCGATGTTGAGGCGCTTTTGCGGAGCTATCGCATCTCCGACGCCATCGTAAAAATTTCTGGCGAGGTCACTTTGGATGATGTTGAAGACGCAATTTTCGAGAGCACCACGTACAAGCCGGCGGTTGTGGTTGCAAACAAGTTGGACGCGCCTGGCGCTATGGAGAATCTGCGGCAACTGGAGAATTTTGTGGCTGGTCGCATGCCTGTGATTGCTGTCTCCTGTGAGAAGCGAATAGGCCTAGAGCAGCTTGGCAAAGTTTTATTCGACACACTAGGTGTGATTCGAGTTTACACGAAAGAGCCCAGTGCCAAAGAGCCTTCGCAGCGGCCGTTTACTTTGCGGCGCGGCGCTACGGTAGCCGATTTGGCGCGGAGCATTCATTCAGATTTCGAACGGGATTTTGCTTATGCCAGAGTGTGGGCTGACCGATTAACATTTAGCCCTCAAAAAGTAGGGTTGGGCTTTGCCCTAGAAGATGGAGATGTTGTGGAGATTCACGTGCGCTAACGTGAAGACTGCGCGATGCGTTCTATTTCGTGGCGTTTAGCAACAGCAGCACTTTTAATGTCGTTGTTTGCGGCGAGAATCAGTTCATCTGCAAGCGCTTCTTGTATGCTACGCGGGTTGTTGATGGAGGCAGCACGCGCCGCTTCGGTAATATGCCGTAACGCTAAGTCTATGCGCCGCTGCGGCGAAACATCCACGCTTAGGTGGTAAACAACTCCACCGTAGCTTATTCGCGTCGTATCTTCACACGGCGCACTATTTTCTACGGCACGGACGAGGATCTCTATCGGATTTTTCCCTGTACGCAAATGAATTATCTCAAATGCCTGCTTGACTATGTTGGTTATTTTGGCTTTTTTGCCTGCATTCTTGCCGGGACGCATAAGATCGTTAATTAAGCGCTCAACAATGTTGACGTTTGCTTTCCTGAAGCGTTGATGCTCGTGGCGGCCCATGCTGTGCGGCACAACCATCGGCGTCAAGTTCAAGTAGCGCTTTAAGCCTGGATCTTTAACTTCTATTCCTTCAAAAGACCATTTTTGAAAAAGTTTTATCTCTTTCTTTGTTGTGCTCACATAGCTCACCGTGCAGGCTTTTGTTTACGGCCATAAACAAGTTCATTTAATGATACGCCGTTAACCATTATGACCTTGTAGCGGACACCTGGAATGTCGCCCATGGCTCCGCCTCTTGTACCGCCTATGCCTTCAACGACCACCTCGTCGTGTTCATCTATAACGTTTAGCGCGCCGTCTCCAGGCAGGAAAGCCGTTATTACACGCCCGTTTTTGATGAGCTGCGTTCTGACGCATTTGCGTATGGCGCTGTTGGGCTGCTTACTTTCAACACCCACTTTTTCTAAAACTATGCCGCGGCTCATCGGAGCACCCTGCAGCGGGTCGACTTTCTCGTCTAAACGAAGCATGCGGCGGTTATAGTAGCGATCTGACCAACGGAAGTTTTTCCGTTTCCTTTTCAGCTGCCTTGCAGCGAATTCGCCTTTTGGAGACTTGGAACCCATTCGATTATAGCCTCTTTTGCAGAGCATAAACACCAACACAAATATATAAACAAAACGAACCCAAAAATGCGGTTCTTTCGAACCAGCAAAAAATGCACCCTTCATAGTTGGCGGCTATTAGCCAATCAATGCAGAAAACAGTAGAGGGTCTATCACGGAAGCAAATGTTTACAAAGGGCACAGTGAAAACGAAGCCGCAGGGTCTTCAGCGCTTCATTATTTTGATGCCAAAAATCGCTGTATGCACCATATTCAATAGCGGAGCTTCTATGATTTAAGCTAAATGTTTTTATTAGCGTGTGAAACTTAACTTCGACCCGTCAAAGCACAGGATGATGTTGTAATGGCATTGCAAAAAGGAGACTTCATACTAATCAATTACACGGCTAAAGTAAAGGAAACAAACGAAGTTTTCGAAACAACAAATGAAGAAACCGCCAAGAAGGAAAAACTCTACAAGGAAGGCGAAATCTACGAGCCGAAACTCGTGGTTGTCGGCGAAGGATGGGTGCTGAAGCCGCTGGATGAAAGCTTAATGAACATGGAAATAGGCAAGGCCGCTACCGTAGAGATTCCCCCGGAAAAAGCCTTCGGCCCGAGGGATCCGGAAAAAATTAGGCGGGTTCCATTGAAGCAGTTAACCGCTCAGGGCGCAACGCCTGCCATCGGAATGCGGGTTGAATATAACGGTAAGATGGCTACTGTGCGCTCAATCGGTGCTGGCCGCGTGCTTCTCGACTTTAATCCACCATTAGCAGGGAAAACGCTTGTCTACGAGGTTACGGTTAGCAAAAAACTTGAAACCAACGAGGAGAAAATCGCTGCCTTAATCCACCGAAGAATCCCCGTGGTGGATGCTGAAAAATTCAAATTTGCCATCCAAGAAAAAACCTTGACAATTGAAATGCCTGAAGACACATTCTACGTTGAAGGCGTCCAAATCGCAAAAAGAGGCATAGCCATGGATGTTCAAAGGTTTCTGCCTGAGCTAGCGGAGATAAAGTTTGTTGAAACCTTCAAGAGCGAGTCGAAGCCAGCAGCGAAGCCGGAAGCCAAAACAGAGGCGCAGACGGAAACAAAAAGCTAAATCTCAATACCTTTCATCTATAACCTTTCAACTTATTACGCCCGTTGTCCTCGCTATTTTTTCGCATGCGCAACGATCCAACTTCAGCTTATGGAAAATCGTGTATCTTTCTGGCCTTATGGATGCAGCTATTTCCAAAGCCTTAACCACGTCTTCGTCTTTCACTCCTAACTCGCTTGCCGTGGTAGGTGCGCCAATCCGCTTAAGCGCATCTCTGAGCCGTTTCCAATTTGCCCTGTGAAGGTAAGCAGACAAAATTGAGCCGACACCGCACTGTTCACCATGCATGCCATGCGGGCACTTCACCATGTCAAGAGCGTGACTAAACAGGTGTTCCGAGCCGCTACATGGGCGGCTGCTGCCTGCAATGCTCATTGCCACGCCGCAGCTTATCAAAGCCTCCAAAAGCACCCTTAAGCCCTCATCGTTTCCAGGCTGTATTAACTCGGCGTTTTTGATCACTAATCTGGCGCTCATTAGGGCAAGACTGGCTGCGTATTCGCCATAATACTCGCCTTTTTCAGCGTGAGCTAGCTGCCAGTCCTTGACGGCGGTTACCTTTGCTATTACGTCGCCGCATCCGCTTATAACCGAGCGCCATGGCGCCTGAGTGATTACTTCGGTATCCGCGATTATTGCCAAAGGCGCTTGCGCCATAATCGAGTATGGCTTGTCTGCACCTTTAACCGAAGCCAACGGGCTTGCGATGCCATCATGAGAAAGCGTGGTAGGCACACTAATAAACGGGATGCCTTGTCTGCTTGCGCTTAATTTTGCCACGTCGATTTTGGTTCCGCCGCCCACGCCGATCAGCACGCGAGGCTTCCACGTTTTTATTCTCTCCTCAACCATTGCTACATCCTTTATTGTGGCAGTCTCAACCAGTAGCACATCCACAATCATGCCCGTCTGCGCTAGAAGGTCGCGAACTTGCTTTCCCGCAATCTCGTAGCTTTTAGCGCCTGCGATTATAAGGGCTGATCCGCTTAAGCCGAGCCTCTGCACTGCTTCCTTAATGCGGCTTAAATTGCCTTTTCCAACGATAACCTCTCGTGGAAGCTGCATGTAATGATATGGCGAAGACAAATCAACCACTTAGTTGCGTAGTCATAAATTTGCGGGATTAAGGTTTAAAGTTTTTGAGTCATTGCCCAGTCTCGCGCTTAGAAAACGCCATGCAAGTATATGCAAAAGCTTAAACATACTTTGCATCCTTGATATTGAATCAGAAAGTCTCTAGGCAACCTTAGGTTGCAGAAGTAAACTATTAACGGAGTGTGCGAGTCCAGTGGCTGAGCCTGAAGATGTTGAAGATCAATTGACCGCCACTGCTTTTCATACATACGTTTACTTGGTTAAAGCGGGAAAGCCTGTTGGGCCAAGAGAAGTGATGCGCGGGGCGAATCTCACGAGTCCAAGCGTAGCATACAGGAATCTGCAGAAGCTTATGGATTTAGGTTTGGTGCTGAAGGATAAATATGGCAATTACATGGCGAAAGAAAAGGTTGGGCTTAAAGGACACGTGTGGCTGGGCAGAACAATGGTTCCCAGGTTTATCGTTTTCGGATTTGTTTTTCTTGGTATTCTAATAACCGAAGTGGCAATATTGATTCCGCACTTGTTTTTTGAAACATCCATCGAAGGCTCGTTTTGGCTTCTAACCATAATAACAATTGTCGCCGCAGCAATTTTCCTATTTGAAGGTGCACGATTTAGGAAGCATAGCCGTTAAGCCCTCTAAACGCCCGCTTCACTGTTCCGCAATTGGAATATTCTGTTCCCTAATTAGAACTAAATAGCGGACAGCAATCAAGTAAATAGCAGAGAGCTGACTGCGATGGGAAAATGGCTTCAAAAATACTCGGGTTCCCTTGAATTATGGATTTTCATCGTGATCTGCGTCTATTTCGGCTACGCACTTTATTTTTTGATATATGGCATAGGGTTCAGCATACAATTAGCCTCGGACACTTACGTTTACAATTTGATATCGCAGAATCCCTGGTGGTGGGCAATTCTATACTACGGCAGCGAGAGCCTCGCTGGCGCAATCGGCTTAACTCTCCGCGTAATAGGCGGCCTTTTCGCTTTACATGCAACTTTCCTATTTTGGAGAAAAAAAGACGCGGCGATGCCGCTGATAAAGCGGAGGGCAAGCACAGCCCTGCTTATGGAAGCAGGATTTTACCTTTCATTTATTCCTTCAGTAATCGCGGCTTTCGCGTATAATTTATCCACCGAATACCTGTACTATTTTGACCATACTCCTGAGCGGCTTATACTTTATGGAACCGCCATACCTTGCCTTGCAATGACGACTATTATCCCGCCACTTTTGCTGAAGTTGAGAGCAACGGTCAGGCAAAACGCGCCAAGCTTGGAAATCATTAAGTGGAGCTGCCTCGCCGCTGTTGGCTACTTGTTCACGGCTTTCTGGTTCAACTACTCAATGCTTTGGGCAGCCGCCATGGTGCCGTATCCGCATGCACAAGGCAGATATGAGGCGGGAGTAAGCTTTCTTTTTGAGCCAATTAACTTGTGAGTTTCGTAATAACCGTTTTCGGCCTCTTCGCAATAGCCACAACCGCGTTGGCGACCGCTCTACCCGCCATCAAGAAGCAGTCTACGAGTCTAAGCCTCGGCCGCATAGGCGCGGTAATTACGGCTTTTGGCGGTTACTTCATATTCAACACAATAGTCTATTTTCTCACAGGCGGCTACGAGGCGCATCCAAGCGTTTGGTACGAGGTAATAGGTCCCTTTCATAATCCCAATTTATGGTGCGCCGCGTTTATCCTACTAGGCTTGGCGGTGCTGGCGCGCAGCGAAATCAAGGGGAAGGAAATTTTAGTGTAGCCGAGAATTTTAGGCTAAGCCTTAATAGCTGCTTTCTGCCTTACTTTTTCTTTCAAACGTGTGGATAATCAATGGTGGACGTTTGGATTCCCTACGGGAAAAGCGAAGTTTGCGCCAGAATCCCAGCCCGAAACCTTCTCGGCACAATCGAGCCTAAAGAGCAGGCTGGCGCGCCTGATGCAAGAGCGGAGATAGAAAGGGCTCTAAGAGAACCCATCGGTTCTAAGCGGCTAAGCGAAATCGCCAAGCCAGAGCATAAAGTCGCCATAGTAGTGGATGACTTCACCAGAAGCACACCCAGCCACGCCATGATTCTGCCGGTGCTGGCGGAGCTAAACGCGGCTGGCGTAAAGGATGAGAATGTTACGGTCATCTTCGGCTGCGGCACACACAGGGCGGTTAAGCCGGAAGAAGCTGCAAGTTTGCTTGGCGAAGAAGCGCTGAAACGCGTGAAAGCCATCAGCCACGACTGTAAGGCGCCAGACCTTGTGTACGTGGGCAAAACCAAGACCTATGATAACAAGGTTTACTTGAACCGTGTTTTCGCTGAAGCGGACGTTAAAGTGCTGCTGGGCGATGTGGGCTTTCACTATTACGCTGGCTACGGCGGCGGACGCAAAAGCGTCTTGCCAGCCGTGGCAGGAGCGGAAACCATCCAGCACAACCACGCCATGCTTCTGCATGCCAGCGCACGCACAGGCGTTTTGGAGGGAAACCCGGTTCATGTGGATATGACTGAGGCTGCGAGGCTGGCTAAAGTGGACTTCATCTTAAACGTGGTCACCAACAGCAAGGATGAGATTGTGAAGGCGTTCGCGGGCGATTTGGAGCTGGCGTTTAACGAGGCAGTTAAGCTTGTTGACGAGATGTATCGTGTGCCCGTGGATCAGCGCGCTGACATCGTGGTTGTGAGCGCAGGCGGCTACCCAACTGACATAGACTTGTATCAAGCGTATAAGGCGGTGGATAACGCCTTAGAGGTTGCTAAGCGAAACGGCGTGATAATCCTAGTGGCAGAGTGCGTTGAGGGTCATGGCAACGCGGTTTTTTATGATTGGATGGCCCGCTTAGGCGACCTGAAGAAGGTGGAACACGAGATAAAGCGTAACTTTGTTATGGGCGGTCATAAGGCGTATTACCTGCTGAGAGCGCTGCAGCGGCACCAGATAATTTTAGTTTCTTCAATGCCCGATTACTATGCCACAAACATCTTCAAATTGAAAACTGCACGCGCAGTTAACGACGCATTAAGCGAAGCGTTTAGGATGGCTGGCTCAGCCGCTAAGGTTTGGGTCATGCCCCACGGCACCCTCACGTTGCCCGAAGTCAAATCAATTAACGGGTAAGCAGGTTCCAAGAAAAATAGGTGCAAAGCAGTCTGCGGAAAAGTTTTATAGCCAACACTGCTAATTATACTATTGGTTATTACTATGAACTGGGCGGTTTTGGCGATCGCCGCTCTGGTGGCAGTGTTTTTAATAGCACCGCTATACCCACTTAACGCAGAATATCCTACAATATTTATAGAGACGCCGGGCCCTATCCGGCAGAAGTCTATCAGGAAACAAGTGTTCCTATAAAGGTTAAGCGCGAGTTCTCTCCTTTTGAGACAGAAAACAAATCTGTGGATATATATTATAGTTTAGACGGTGGCCCTAAAATAAAATTGAATATCACCAAATATGGAATTAGCTCAGACATTTTTGGGGTAGGAACCCTAGAGAATCTTACAGACGGTTACCATACGGTGGAAGCGTTCTCCACTGATACCCAAGGAAACATAATTTCGCATTCAATAACATTTCTGGTAAATACTACCATAAGATTCCCAGCATTCCTGATTTCTCCAATGAATATTACTTACCGCAACAAAAGAATACCATTAGCATACAATATTGATAATTCAAAATACATGATCTATTATTGTATAGATGACTATGGATACTACAAGGTAGAGGGCAACATAACTTTGCCCGAACTTCCTGAAGGTCAACATACAATCACGGCAAAAGCATATGACCTCAATGGCGTAATATACTCTAAACAAACAGCTAAGTTTACTATAGACACCACATCTCCAGAACCAATCTCTTCCCCAGAATCAACATCAATGCCCAGCGGTGAATCCCTATCAGCAAACCAACAAATAATAGGAGTTATAATTATCACAGCAATAGTAACAAGTGTAAGTTCGGGCTTACTGTTCTACCTCACCAAACAAAAAAAGCAAGAAAAAAACAGGTCACTGTTACTTTTGACCGCCATTACAGCGGTGATAATTCTTTCTTTGTTTGCGACAATATATGCCTACATACAGTTGACGCCATCCGGGAAACCAGTTAATCAAGGTACGCCCTCCATCGAGCCAGCAAGCCCTGAATATTATTTTCAAGTCAAAATAGCGTACGCATATGCAGGTCCTCTGCCGCCAGACAAAGCTTCCTACGTAGACCCCGCAACTAACGAAACTTGGGTTAGTACAAGTAAGTACCCGTCTTCAGTTTTCTTGGAATTCACACCCATTCCATCCATGACCAACTCTTGCGACGCAGTTGTCGAGGCATATGGAGTAAAAATAATAGCAGACACAGGGCCAACAGAATATTTTGGATGGACCGCCGGAACCGCAGATTATTATAAATTCACTCAAGACGACTTCGCCACTTTAAACAGTTACAGAGGCGACTTGATATATCATAGCGCCTATACATTCAGAGGCGGCACTTGGTGCTATAACTGGGCAGCCGACAAGCCGGTTTTAAGCAAAACCATCGGCTCTGTCGGCAGTTATACAATGAACAGCACACTCACCCAGTCAAACCGTTCTGATTTATCAAGTGCTGGAATACCAAAAGCTATCTCTGTAGAAGTCTACAGAATTGGATACATCACAATGACCAACGGCTCAGTTACCATACACGAGGACCCCGCGGCAGACAGCAAGCCAGTAGCTTACGCTCAGCTTACTCGATATGGCGACGGCTTCATCTACAACACCATAGTGCCAACAGAACAGCTATCACAAATTGACTTATTCCACCCTCCAATCTAACCGCACGAAAAACGCTTTTCACATCCCCAATTTTTTCCTCCCCGATCTACCCCGCTCTATTATTTTATAATTCACTGGCCACAATATCATTTAATATAGAAAAATCATCAAGTGTAATAGCGGGTTAAGCGCAAGATTTAAGTTTTATTCAGCTTTTCTCGTTTAAGAAGGCGAAGTCATGCAGCAGACATTCAATTTGCGCAAATTCAACCCAGACGATCTGCAGCGCGTAATGCAAATCAACCGCCTATGCCTGCCAGAGAACTACACAGACTACTTCTTCATTGACCTATACCAGCGGTTTCCCGAAACCTTTATTGTCGCAGAGGAAAACGGGAAAATAATCGGCTACATAATGTGCCGCATCGAAGTTGGCCTGTCAAACCTCGGATTAGGCGGCTTAATACGGAAAGGCCATGTGGTCTCAATTGCCGTTTTACCTGAAGGCAGACGAAAAGGCGTGGCGCAAGCGCTGATGACGGCGGCGATGGAGGGCATGCGCTATTATAAGGCGAAGCAGTGCTATTTGGAGGTTAGAGTGACCAACGTAGCAGGCATTTCGCTTTACAAGAAGCTTGGGTTTGAAGTAAGCCGAACAATCGAAGGATATTACTCAGACGGCGAAAACGCCTATTTAATGACAAAGAAACTATAGACAAAACCTGCCCTTTTCATAAGCGCTATTGCCTAAGTGACCCGCGGCTTTTCAAGTAACCGATGCAGGCAACCACAAAGCGCCTTTGATTGGCAGTAACCCAAGTCTCAGCTTCGGACTTTGCACGAAAGAAAAATATAGCTTAAAGCTGCCCTTAAGTATATGCCAGCCGACCCCGCAGTGTTCACACTTTTTCAAGTAGGATTATTAATCGTTGTCGCCTCAATCTGCTCGGAGCTATTTAGAAAATTCAAGCTCCCAGGCGTAATCGGCGCCATCTTGGTCGGCCTTTTCATCGGCGGACCCGGCGGACTTGGGCTTATAAGAGATGTCACGGTTATCAATTTACTTGCAAGCTTAGGCGCCATTCTAATACTTTTCACCACGGGATTGGAGTTTGACGCCTCATCCTTCTGGAAAGTAGG
>JAWCMT010000037.1:0-14479 GCA_038849555.1 Bathyarchaeia archaeon
AAGGACACCCTGACTTAGCATTGTTCATAGCTTTGCCATATTACATGGAAGCGCTGATACTGTGTGGTCTCAAGCATTTTGCCCCTAACCTTAAAACCATGACCTTAGATAATCTTTATCATCCGCATGCTAGCTGGTCTTTCCCAAACGCAACTTTGGAAGAATGGGCTAGCAACCTCAAAGTCATGACCAAAAAATTTGAAGGAGGACAATAAGAAATGTCAATGTTTAGTGATATACCCGTAGACGTCGGCGTAATCTACGAAGGCGAGCGCATCCGCAGAAACGACATGTACGTGGAACTCGGAGGACCCACTGTCAAAGAGAAGTTCGAGCTAGCAAAAGTTCGACCAGCAGACGCCATAGAAGATGGAAAAGTAATCATAATCGGCCCAGACATAAAAGACATGAAAGAAGGGAGCGCCTACCCATTAGGTGTCCTAGTTGAAGCTGCTGGCGCAACGCTTGATGAAGGATTAGAAGGCGTGATTGAAAGGCGTATCCATGGATACATGAACTTTATTGAAGGTTTCATGCACCTTAATCAGCGCTATGACATCTGGATAAGACTGAGCAAGAAATCTTTCCAGAAAGGCTTGAACTCTTTCGAGCACATCGGTAAAGTTCTACACAGGCTCTTCAAAAGCGAACTGCCCATAATCGAAAAATTGCAAGTAACTTTCATAACAGACCCTGAGAAAATAAAAGAACTCTATCCTCAAGCCTTGCAAGCATATGAGGCAAGAGACGCCAAAGCCAGAGGCTTAAAAGATGAGGAAGTTGACAAATTCTATGGCTGCATATTATGCCAATCCTTTGCTCCAACCCATGTCTGTGTTATTACGCCGCAGCGCTACTCTAACTGTGGTGCCATAAGCTGGTTTGACGGACGAGCTTCCGCAAATGTAGATCCCAAAGGACCTGTTTTCGCCATCGAAAAAGGCGACTTGCTAAACCCTGAAAAAGGAGAATATTCAGGTGTAAATGAAACCGTTAAGAAAAAGACGCTGGGCGAAGTCAACCAAGTTTGGCTCTACACTGCATTCGGCCACCCGCACACTTCATGCGGATGCTTTGAAGCTGTAGCATTTTACATTCCAGAAGTAGACGGATTCGGCTTAGTCCACAGAGGCTTTAAAGGCGTAACTGTGAACGGCTTACCTTTCTCAACTCTCGCTGATTCAACGGCAGGCGGCAGGCAGGTAGACGGCTTCCACGGCTTATCCATCGAGTACATGCGCTCTACGAAATTCTTAGCAGCTGATGGCGGCTGGAACCGCGTAGTTTGGTTGCCCAAAGAAGTTAAAGAACGCGTGAAAGATTTCATTCCAAAGGATGTAGTTGATAAGATAGCAACTGAAGAGGACGCTCAGAACATTGATGCTTTGAAAGCCTTCCTAAAGGAGAAGGGTCACCCAGTAGTGGCTAAATGGGCTGTCGAAGCAGCAGCGGCTGAAGAAGCAGCGCCTGCCGAAGCCAAAGAAGAAGAGGGCGCAATGATTCCTGTAGCGACAGCGGCAACTTTGCCTATAATGGCTGGCGGCTTCAAGATAATCCTGAAAGACGCGAAAATCTACGCTAAGAAGGTTCTCATACGCTCTGTAAAAGACGAGAAAAAGAGTTAAAGCTGGGTGAAACTGTTGGCTGGCAAGAAGAAAAAAGAGGACGATTCAGGAATAAACCTCAGCCCTGACCTGCTAGATTTGCTGGCGAAGTTTCAGGAGATAGAGCTGGAAGATTTCGAGCTGGAAGCCGCCGACTTGGAGCTGTGGATTGAATCTGGCGCCTTGCCTAGGCAACTCATGCCTCAGCTTAAAGCTGCGCCTGCCTTGAAGGGTAAACCCGCAGAGTTGCTGAAAACGCATTTTGTGCCTCCCGTAGAAGCTTACCCTGGCAAAATTGTTGAAGTCAAGCTTGGCGCCACCAAAGGCGAAGGCGGAACACGCGGTCGTTCCATAATAATCGGCGGCGAGACTTCACCTGCGTTCTACACGTTTGAGCGGCCTGTTCTTCATCCTCCAGTGGTTACAGTTGATGTTTTCGACATGGAGGTTCCGCTTTCTAAAGCTGTCAAGATGCACGTGAAGGATGTAATTGGCGATCCGGCTGCGTGGGCGAAGCTTGCGGTTGAAAAGTTTGGTGCCGACATGGTTACGGTTCACTTAATCAGCGTTGACCCATTACTTAAGGATGCCACGCCCAAGGCTGCTGTCAAAACAGTGGAGGAAGTTACACAAGCGGTGGATGTTCCGCTGGTAATTGGCGGCTGCGGAGACCCAGTTAAGGACGCTGATGTTTTTGCTGAAATAGCCGAAACTTTTGCTGGTGAACGCTTCTTAATTAGTTCGATAACGCAGGATATGGATGTTGAGCGCTGCGCCAAGTTTGTTAAGAAAAACGGGCATGTAGCACTGTCTTTCACACCCATGGATTTGAACCTAGCACGTGAGCTTAACCGGCGCTTGTACGACTTTCTCGGCAAAGAGGATATTGTTATGGACTTGACGACCGCGGCGCTTGGTTACGGTTTAGACTACGCTTTCACCAACATGGAACGCGCGAGGCTGGCTGGTTTGATGGGCGACGTTGAACTTGCACATCCAATGTCTTGCGCGTGAAGCATGGCTTAAAATGGCGCCTGAATGGGAGCCCCGTGAACTTCGAGGTCCATTATGGGAAGTGACAACTGCGTTAACGCTTCTGCTTGCCGGCGTAGACCTATTCATGATGATGCATCCTGCAGCAGTGAAGACGCTGAAAGAAATCACGCGCCACCTGATGAGCGGCAAAAAGGCTGACGCAAGCCGGTTTGTTAACTGGGTTTCCATGAAACCTTAAGGAGTCAGTTGTGTATGACTGAAAGAGAAAAGAAAAGCAAGGCTGGAGTAAAAGAGCTAAGTCCAATAGACGTTTACAAGCTTCTCCCTAAAATTAATTGTAAAGAGTGCGGTGAAGCAAATTGCATGGCTTTTGCCACAAAAATTGTTAACCGCGAAGTGCGGATTGACCAGTGCCCGCCGCTGTTGAAGAAGGTGTATGAGAAGGCTTACGCTCAGTTGAAGGAGATGCTGAAGCCTCCAGTTAAGGAAGTGGTTGTAGGCGTTGGCGATAAAGCCGTAAAGCTCGGCGGAAAGCTTGTCATGTACCGGCACGAGTTTACATACTTCAATCCAACCGCCATCGCCATTGATGTCACCGACGAAATATCTGAGGAGGAACTGCTGAACCGCGTAAAACGCGCCGAACAGTTCAGCTACGAGTACATAGGTTACACGCTTAAGCTTGACATGATTGCTGTTCGCTCTACATCAGGCGACCCTGAAAAGTTCAAGGCAACCGTTAAGAAGGTAATCGAAAACACTAAGTTACCCCTGATCCTGTGCGCTTTGAACCCGAATGTGGCTGAAGCTGGCTTGATGGCTGCGCCTAAAGCGAGACCGCTGTTGTACGCGGCGACTGTGGACAACTGGCGTGACATGGCTGAATTAGCACTCATGTACAATTGCCCCTTGGCGGTTTCAGCGCCGAATGATTTGGACATGCTTATGTCTTTAGCTAAGACGCTGCAGGCTTATGGCGTTCAAGACTTAGTTTTGGATCCAGGCACCTTCGCCGATGAGGGCTTAGCCGACACATTAAACAACTTCACAATGTTACGCCGAGCCGCATGCAAAGCCGGAGAGGAATTAGCTGGCTTCCCCTTGATGGGCATCCCAATGGTTGCCTGGATGAATAAAGGCGATTTAGCAGAGGAAATTGTGAAGTGGCGCGAAGCTTACTTGGCTGCTATGCTAATCGTCCGTTACGCCGATGTGCTCGTGCTGCATAGCATTGACGGCTGGTCGCTTCTTCCGAATGCAGTGTTGCGCCAAAACATCTACACTGACCCACGCAAGCCTGTAGCCGTAGAAGCCGGGCTGAAAGTTTTCGGCACACCTGATGAGAATTCGCCTGTGCTGTTCACAACAAACTTTGCGTTGACATACTATACCGTAGCCTCAGACATTGAAAACTCGAAACTCAACGCTTACCTAATAGTTGTCGACACTGAGGGCTCAGCAGTTGACAGCGGAGTTGCAGGTCGAAAGCTCACCGCGGAAAAAGTGGCAGACGCCATAAAAGCCACAGGGATAGAGAAGAAAGTAAAACATAGAAAACTCATCATTCCTGGTAAAGCGTCAAGAATAAGCGGAGAAATCGAGGAGCTCACGGGCTGGAAAGTCCAAGTAGGCCCACGGGACTCGTCGGAAATACCGAAATACTTGCAAGAAAAATGGCAACCCTAACCCCCTCCCACTTTTTAACCCAACAATTTTCTGCTGCCGTAGATAGACCCTCTATAGGTTTCTGCATTGATTGGCTATTAGCCGCCAAATATGTCCTTGGTTAACCTTAACAAAACCCTTTTATCAGCATAGAACTTACGTTAAGTAAAGGGATATTTGTGGGAAAGAGTATTCTGCGGTTACTGCTTTGGTTTTGATGCCTCTTTTGTTAATTGGAGCCGGAGGCGGTTTGACCAATTGGGTAGAAGCTAATTTCACACCTCTTCCTGAACTGCCGCCGCCGATCTACATACGAAGTGACGGAAGCATTGAGCCTCCTTTAGCGCCTCTTCGTCGTACTGGGGAGGTTTACACTTTCACTGGCAACATCAACAATACGATAGAAGTTCAGCGCTCACATGTGGTAATTGATGGCAACGGATTTGCTCTTACGAAACCTTCAGTCAACACGGAAGGACTTATGATGCCAATCGGTTGGCTTCCAGGCGTCCACGTCAAGGATATAAGCAACGTGACTATAACCAACATTGCGTTTAAGGGTTGCGTCACAGGTGTAACAGTTGAGAATTCATCGAATATTATTATCAGGCACAATGTAATAAGAGAAACGTGGGTCGGCATAGTGGTTTCTGCGGCATCCTACGTAAGCATAATTGATAATGAAATAGTATTGATGGATTGCTCCTTTGCAAGCGGTATTGTTTTTATCCCCAGTAGCCCGCAAGAAAGTGTTCCACATCACATCAAGATTGAAGCAAATTGCATTGTAGGAAATAGCCAAGAGGTGCCCAATGTAGCACCGCAGCCTGAACAGTACGGCATTTGGGGTGGATTCAGCTTTTCCGAAATGACAAAGAACATCTTAACTAACATTAAAGGAATCGCTCTATACAATATAGGCGCCGACAACCGCATAGTAAGCAATAATTTCCAACACAACTATGAAGGCATTCTAATTAACATAAACCCGGAGATCTGGTTTAACAACTCCATTTACGGCAACAACTTTAACCATAACAGTGAAAATGTAGTTATTGGATTCATCAGAAATTCACCGCGGAACTTTTGGGATAATGGCTCTATCGGAAACTTTTGGAGCGATTATGAAGGCGCGGATGCTGTTAGTGATGGAATAGGCGACACACCTTACAGAATAGACGCCAACAACGTTGATCGTAACCCGCATATGGCCCCTTTCAATATTGAGATCACAACCGTAGAATTGCCAAATAGAGAAACGACGCCGCCTACCTCTCAAACTGCTTCCCAGTCAGAGGTGCAACCTTTTGCTCTGCCCGCGGCGGTAGCCGTTGTCTTTGTGGCAGCAGCTTTATTTTTAGTAGTTGCTGCTAGCGCTTGCTTATTCGCATACTTCAAAAGACATAAGCGATTGCCAACAGAAAGTTCACGGCTCCTGCAGCGGCCCAGTTGAAAGAACGTTTTTATCTAATCTGCACATAGCTATTCTCAAAAAAGGTGTTATGTAATGGGAAAAGGTTATGGTTTCGGCAAAGTAATCTTGTTTGGCGAACACTTTGTTGTCCACGGCGTTCCCGGCATTGTCTCAGCAATTGATTCGACAACAGAGGCAGAAGTAAAGAAAACATCTGGCGGCATAACCATCAAGGATGAAAGAAGAGGCTCAAAGGGTTATACGGAAGAAAAAAAAGCGCAGCAGATAGAATCCATAGAGCGCATGCTTAAAACCATGGGACTCGAGCCCAAAGCTGCAGCATTCAGCATTTGGCTTGGCGGGTCGCTTCCAGGTTTCAGCGGACTCGGCGCTTCAGCAGCAAGCAGCGTAGCAATCGCCAGAGCCATATCTGAAGAATTTGGCCTAAGTTTGTCAGATGAAAAAATTAATGAAATCGCCTACGAAGCCGAGAAGGCTTATGCCGGAAACCCGTCGGGCATTGATAACACCGCGGCCACCTACGGCGGCTTGTTATGGTTCAAGAGGAACATGGCTGGCGGCCCGAACATAATTGAGCGGTTAAGCATACAGAAGCCCGTTGAAATAGTTATCGGAAGCACGGGAATCGTGGCAAACACCAAGACCATGGTGGAAGGCGTTGCAGAAAGAAAAAAGAAAAACCCGCAGAAATACGATGCACTGTTCAAGCAGGCAGAAGCTTTGGCTTTCGCGGCGAAGAAGGCGCTTGAGGAGCTTAACCTAAGAAAAGTCGGCGAGTTAATGAATGAGAATCACCGTTTACTGCAGGAGATTGAAGTTTCCTGCAAAGAGCTGGATTTTCTGGTAGATTTGGCTAAGGCGCAAGGTGCGTTGGGCGCGAAGCTTACGGGCGGCGGAGGCGGCGGCTGCATGGTGGCGCTCACGCCAGGCAGGGAACTGCAGGAAAAGGTTGCTCGTGCCATCGAAAAAGAAGGCTTCGAGGTGCTGCGAACCAAGATTGGGGTTAAAAGGCTATAAGAGAATTGAGCTTATTAAGGAAAGAGGGCTGATTCAGGTTTGGGTTTTAGAAATTTTTTGGAACAGCTTCGTGCAAGCGGCGAATTAATTCACATAAGCAAGCCCGTGTCAACCGAGTATGAGATGGCTGGGATAATAGAGGCGCTCGGCGAAAAACCCGTATTCTTCGAGAAAGTTAAAGAATCCAGCATACCCGTCGTCGCTGGGCTCGTGTCTTCGAAAGAGCTGATAGCCCGCGCTTTAGGCATAAAAAAGGAGCAGCTACTGCATACGTTATCCAACGCCATAGAGCATCCTGAGCTTCCTGAACTTGTGGAGAAAGGCGAATGCCAAGAAGTCGTCGAAAAAAATGTGGATTTGACGAAGCTGCCGATTATGCGTTATACGGAGAAAGACGGCGGAAAATACATCGCATCAGCCGTAGCTATAGTCCGCGACCCCGAGTTTAAAGCCCGAAACATGTGCTTCCACAGGCTAATGCTGCTTGACAAAACGCGCTTTGTAGCCCGAATCGTCGAGAACCGAGGCACAGACACAGCGCTAAAGAAGGCTGGAGGAGAACTTGACATAGCCATATGCATAGGCAACTCAACCGCTGTGCTTCTTGCAGCGGCAACCTCGCTGCCAATGGGCGTCGACGAACTGGGCATGGCTAACGCGCTGGAGAGAACCCAGCTGGTCAAATGCAAAACCATCGACTTGGAAGTCCCCAAAGACTGCGAAATAGTGCTTGAAGGTAGAATTACAAAGGAAAAGGCGTCGGAAGGACCCTTCCTTGACTTAACTGGGATAGTTGACAAGGTGAGACAACAGCCAGTCATAGAAATCAAGTGTATAACGCATAGGCAAAATCCGATTTATCAAACGATACTCGCCGGGAGAAATGAGCATAAGTTCTTGATGGGCATGCCTAAGGAGCCAACAATCTTCAACGAAGTGAACAAGGTCTGCGAGTGCAAAGACGTTTACATAACTCCTGGCGGCTGCAGCTGGCTCCATGCGGTTGTCCAAATAAAAAAGCGCAACCCCGACGATGGGAAAAAGGCGATTGCAGCGGCTTTCAAGGGTCATGGCTCGCTGAAGCACGTTGTCATAGTAGACGAGGACATAAACATTTACGACCCACATGATGTGGAGTGGGCGATTGCTACCCGCTTCCAAGCAGACAAAAACGCTGTGATACTGCCAAACCAGCCTGGCTCCTCGCTGGATCCGTCAGGCGACTTAACCGAGGGAAAGAAGGCAACTACGTGCAAGATGGGGTTGGACGCGACGATACCGCTTGCGGCGACGGGCAAGGGCTTCGTGAAAGAAGTCTATAAAAAAGTGGATTTAAACAGGTTTCTGTGATCGCAAATGTATCTCACAAAAGAAGAGCAGCGAATGCTTGACGGCGAAGAAGGCTACGCCGTAAGAAAAAGCATGGAGATCCTCGTTGCCCTCGGCGAAATCTACGGCGCTGAACGCCTAATCAAAGTTGGCAGCGTCCAAGTTGCCGGCGTCTCATACCACAACCTCGGCGACGCCGGGCTGGAGTTTCTGAATGAACTGGCAAAAGACGGCAAAGTCAAAGTTTTAACCACGCTGAATCCTGCGGGCATGGACTTGGAGAATTGGCGGCAGCTCGGCATCAGCGAAGACTTCGCCAAAAAGCAGGAAATGGTTATACAAGCCTTCGAGAAAATGGGCATACTTGTCTCCTGCACGTGCACACCCTACTTGATAGGGAATCTGCCTCGCTACGGCGAGCATGTTGCGTGGTCTGAGTCATCCGCGGTTACATTCGCAAACTCGGTTCTTGGCGCAAAAACCAACAGGGAAGGCGGCCCATCGGCGCTCGCGGCAGCCTTCGTTGGCAAAACGCCCTGCTACGGGCTTCATCTGGACGAGAACCGCGTGCCAGACATCCACGTAAAAGTAGAGGCGGCGCTAACAAAGTTTTCTGATTGGGGCGCGCTGGGCTACGCGATAGGCAAGAAGGCGGAAAACAAAATCCCCTACATTACGGGCATAAAAGCCGCTGAAGTGGACGAGTTGAAGTCTTTCTGCGCATCAGTTGTAACCTACGGGGCTAAACCGCTCTTCTACATGGAAGGCATAACGCCCGGTGCAGAGCGTTGGCCCGCGCCGAAGGAAACTGTTACAGTCGAGCAGCGCGACATCCAAGAAGCCTACGACCGCATCAACGATGACGTCAGCGACATAGATTTCGTATGCATCGGCTGCCCCCACTGCTCGATTAAGGAAATCGCGGAAATCGCCCGCTTGTTGGAGGGCAAGAAAATCGCGGCAAACACCGAGTTCTGGGTTGCAACCTCACGTTCAGTGAAGCAGCTTGCGGATAAACGCGGCTACACCGCCGTAATTGAGCAGGCAGGCGGCAAATTCGCATGCGACACTTGTATGGCTGTTGCTCCGCTGAAAGGCCGATTCAAAGCTCTTGCGACAACATCCGCAAAGGGCTGCTTCTATTCAAGGCAGAATGGCATGAAAACTAAAATGGGCAGCTTAGAAGAATGCGTAGAGGCGGCGGTGACTGGAAAATGGAGATGAAGGGCAGAATAATTTTCAAGGGAAAAGCTGAAGGCGAAGCCCTCGTAACGAAGCAGCCAATCTCGTTCTACGGAGGAGTAGACCCGAACACGGGTGAAGTAATCGAGAAGGATCACGAGCTACGGGGCCAAAGCGTCAAGGGCAAGATTCTCGTTTTCCCCACGGGTAAGGGTTCAACTGTGGGCTCTTATACGCTGTATCGTATGAAGAAGAATGGCACAGCGCCTGCGGGCATCATCAACAGAGAATGCGAGACTATAGTCGCCGTTGGCGCCATAATCTCCGAGATACCTTGCGTGGACAAGATTGATATTTCAAAAATAGAAACAGGCGACAGAGTGTGCATAGACCATGGAACAGTCACCTTAATAAAAAACTAATTTGACAATCAACAGTGGAAAGTGTGTTTGAATTGGATGAGGCGAAACCTACAATCTTGAAAATCGGCGGCTCCGTAATAACCGACAAGAACGGCGAGCTTGCCGCTAGAACCGAAGTGATAAACCGTTTAGCAGAAGAAATCCAGAAGGCGAATACCCGGCGCTTGGTGATAGTGCATGGCGGCGGCAGCTTCGGTCACCCAACCGCGCAGAAATATGGAATAAAAGAGGGCTTACGCGAGGACACGCAGAAAATCGGGTTCGCAGAAACCCACCATGTCATGACTGTGCTTAATGGCTTAGTGATGGATTCTCTGGTGTGGCACAGCATTCCCGCAGTGAGTATCACGCCCTCGTCATGCATAATAACCGAGAACGGCAGAATCAAAACCTTCGACGACACAGCGCTGAAGATGCTGCTTGGCATGGATTTCGTGCCAGTCCTTTATGGTGACGCAGTTTTAGACGAGAAGCTCGGTTTCACCGTGCTCAGCGGCGACCAACTCGTGGCATACTTGGCACTGAAGCTCAACGCGGCCAGAATAGTGATAGGCGTCGACACAGACGGCTTGTATGACGCAGACCCCAAAACAGCAAAAAACGCCAAACTATACACGCACCTGACGCTCAGCGAGCTTGAGAAAGTTAAGTCGAAACTGGCAGGCTCAGCCTCGGTTGATGTTACAGGCGGCATGCTTGGCAAAATAAACGAGCTCGCTCCCGTAATAGCGCAGGGCATCCCAGTGGCCGTTGTTAACGCGGCGAAGCCGAACCGCACTTACAAGGCGCTTATAGGCGGCTCCGTGGAAGGCACACTTATAGAGAAGGAATAAACTTGGCAGAGGAAACAGCAAAGCGCAAGGCAGACCACATTAAAATCTGTCTAAACGAGAAGGCGCAGACAAGAAAAGCCACTGCTGGATTTGGAGATATCCACTTCATACACCGCGCTTTGCCAGAAGTTAATAAGGCAAAAATCGATTTATCAACTACCGTTTTGGGCTACAGGTTTTCTGCGCCGTTAATTGTGGGCGCAATGACTGGCGGCACAGCAGAAGCGGCGCGAATAAACGCGGCCATAGCTGAAGCCGTGGAGCAACTGCACTTGGGCATGGGTGTTGGAAGCCAAAGAGCCGCCATAGAAGACGCCAAGCTTGTGGAAACTTTCGCCATAGCAAGAAAAAAGGCGCCAACCGCCTTCTTAATCGCCAACATCGGCGGCGTCCAGCTTGTCCACGGCTATGGCGTAAAGGAAGTAAAGAAAACCGTGGAAATGATAGACGCCGATGCTGTAGCGATACACTTGAACGCGCTGCAAGAGGCAGTCCAGCCTGAGGGGCAAACAAACTTTAAGGGCGTTCTCGCGAAAATAGACGAAATCGCAGCGGCAATCGAAAAGCCCGTAATCGTCAAGGAAACAGGCGCCGGCATCGCTGCCGAAGACGCGGAGAAGCTGGAAGCCGCGGGCGTGAAAGCAATAGACATCGGCGGCGCAGGCGGAACAAGCTTCGCTGCAGTCGAATATTACCGCGCGAAAGTGCAGGAAACGGGCGTTCAACATTTTTTGGGCGACGCATTCTGGGACTGGGGAATCCCAACCGTCATAAGCCTCATAGAAACAACCCAAACAGTCAAGATACCCGTTATCGCGTCTGGAGGCGTACGCAGCGGCATGGACATAGCCAAGGCGCTGGCACTTAACGCATCTTTAACAAGCGTTTCTCATCCAGTGCTGCAAGCCGCAGTTAAAGGCGCAAAAGATGTGGCAAGCCTGCTTTCGTTTTTTATAGAGGAATTGCGGAACGTCATGTTTCTTGTAGGCGCCGACAGCGTCCAGAAACTGGCGAAGACACCAGTTGTAGTGATGGGTAAAACTGCGGAGTGGCTGAAGACAAGAGGCTTTGATGTTGAAGCTTACGCTAAGAGAGGTGCATGCTAACATGGACATAGAAAAGCTTCTTGAAGAAACAGCGCCGCGGATAGACAAGGCAATTGAGAAGTACATACCCAGAAAATTCTCCGAGAAAGCTATTCTCTTTAAAGTTAACCCCGCCCAGTACAGTTTTAACTTGGAAGCACTAAACAAGGGCGTAGCCGAGCCCATCTGGGATATGCTGGACAGGGGCGGAAAAAGGTGGAGGCCCGCGCTTTTTCTGCTTATCTGCGAAGCACTGGGCAAAAAGCCGGATGACTGCTTGGACTTCGCCATCATACCAGAAGTAGTTCACAACGGCACGCTTATCATCGATGACATCGAGGATTCCTCAGAGCTTAGACGCGGCAAACCGTGCACATACAAAATCTTCGGCTTGGACATCGCGGTCAACGCTGGAAACGCCATGTATTATCTGCCGCTTCTGCCGTTGATGGCGAAAAAAACCGAGTTGCCGGCGGAAACAGTCAGGGACATCTACGAGATTTACGCGGGGGAGATGATAAACCTCAGTATGGGCCAAGCAATGGATATTACGTGGCATAGGGGCATAGCCGACGCTGACAAGCTAAGCGAGCAGGATTACCTGCAGATGTGCGCTTACAAGACGGGCACGTTAGCGCGGATGGCCGCCAAAATCGCCGCTGTTCTCGCAGGCGCCAGCAGCGAGTTGGTGGAGAAGCTTGGTCGCTACGCGGAAAGCATTGGCGTAGCTTTCCAGATGCAAGATGACATTTTGGACTTGACGGGAAAGGAGTTTGCGGAGAAAAAGGGCGGTGTAGGCCAAGACATAACTGAGGGTAAAAGAACGCTGATGGTTATTTACACTCTGAAGAAGGCAAGCAGCGCTGACAGGAAGCGCCTAATTCAAATTCTTAACATGCACACCTCAGACCAAGCATTGCGCAACGAAGCCATCGCACTAATGCAGAAGTATGGCGCCATCGACTACGTAAAGCAAACTGCTACGCGAATAGTGGAAGAAAGCTGGAATGAAGTGGATAAGCTTCTGCCGGCATCCGCGGCTAAGGAAAAATTAAAAGCGTTCGCTGAATTTCTGATTAAAAGAACCATATAACATCCATAGAGAGCGTAAAACCCTTGACGTTGGAAAATGACTCAGCCCTTCGAGAGCTTATTCTAAAAGCCGCGTTACTGAACGCGCTGCAGCACGGCGGCAAAGCTCAGGCAGGCGCAATAATAGGCAGAGTCATCGGCGAAAGGCAGGAACTTAAAACTCAAGCGAAAGAGCTCTCCATCGTAATAGGCAAGATAGTTAGCGAAGTCAACAGCCTCTCCATTGACGCACAGAAGCGCATGGTCGAAGAAAAATGGCCAGAGGCTCTAAAGAAGGAAAAAGCCGCCGAAGAAGAAAAGCAGCTTCCGCCTTTGCCTAACGTGGAGAAGTATGCGCAGGTAGTTACGCGCTTTTCGCCGAATCCTGACTGCGTTCTGCACTTAGGCTCAGCAAGAGCCATCCTTTTAAGCCACGAGTACGCACGCATGTACAAAGGCCGCTTCATCCTGCGCTTTGAGGATACTGACCCAAAGTTGAAGAGGCCAGTTTTGGAATTCTACGAGCGCATCAGAGAAGACCTCGCGTGGCTCGGCTGCAAAGTAGATGAGGAATATATCCAAAGCGACAGGCTGCCCATCTACTACAAGTATGCGGAGCAACTTCTGCAGGAAGGCAACGCTTACGTCTGCATCTGCCAACCAGAGCAGTTCAGGAAGCACGTTTTGAAGAGCGTGCCATGCAGCTGCCGCGACCTCCCGCCAGAGGAACAATTGAAGCGTTGGCGGCTTATGCTTGAAGGCGGCTACGGAGAAGGTGAAGCCGTGGTGCGCGTTAAAACCGACTTGGAGCATCCAAATCCTGCAGTGCGCGACTGGCCCGCGCTCCGAATCATCGACACGGAAAAGTATCCGCACCCGCGGGTAGGCAGCAAATACCGTGTCTGGCCCTTATACAACATGGCCGCAGGCATAGACGACCACTTAATGGGCGTTACGCATGTAATCCGCGGCAAAGAGCACTTGACAAATCAAGTGCGCCAAGAATACATGTACAAGCATTTGGGCTGGAGCTATCCTGAGGCTATACACTATGGCAGACTGAAGATAACAGGCGCTTTCCTGAGCAAATCAAAAATTGTCCAGGGCATACGCGAAGGCATCTACAAGGGTTGGGATGACCCGCGGCTGGCAACTTTCGCGGCGCTGAGAAAACGTGGAATAACGCCAGCAGCCATTAAGAAGATGATTATTGATGTTGGGCCCAAGACTGCGGATGTGACTCTGAGTTGGGAGAACCTTTACGCTTGCAACCGCAAGCTTTTGGACCTGCAGAGTAACAGATACTTTTTTGTATCCGAGCCTGTTGAGCTGAAAGTTAAAAATGTTCCGTGCGCATTAGAAGCTAAACTTCCGCTGCATCCAGAAAAACCTGAACTTGGCTTTAGAGAATACACCGTAACACCCAAAGGCGAAGACTCGGCTGTGTCTTTCTGGATTGCAAAGAAGGATGCAGAAGCCGCCAAAGCTGGAGAAATGCTCAGGCTCATGGAACTCTTTAACGTCAAAATAGGATGCGCCACGGCCAACTCATTGGAAGCCCAGTTTGCCAGCACAGCCTATGAAGAAGCCCGAAAGGCGAAAGCCAAGCTTATCCATTGGATACCAAAGGGCGAAGAAATCCCATGTCAAGTGGTTATGCCCGACGCCACGGTGACTAGGGGCGTAGCGGAAAGTGATTGCAAAAAGTTAAAGCCATACACTATAATACAGTTTGAACGGTTCGGTTTCGTTCGCGTAGACAGAAACGCCGCGGAATTAGTGGTTTACTATGCCCACAAATAGCCAAGGAAAGTGATTAGTGTGCGGAAACAGGAGAAAT
>JAWCMT010000038.1:0-13657 GCA_038849555.1 Bathyarchaeia archaeon
AATCAGAGCCGAACGCAAAGAAGAAAAAGAAGAAAAACGTAGAAACTACATTCACCGTGAAAGAGCCTACTCATCCATACAAAGATACATTGCCTTCCCAGAGGAGGTCATACCTGCAAAGGCCGAAGGATCAATGAAGGACGGCGTGCTTGAGCTAAAGGTTCCAAAGAAAGAGCCAAAAGCTGCTGAGACGCCGCACAAGGTTGAACTAAAGTGAAATCGTCCACCTTGCCCAATTTTTTTCTGTTAACGCGTGGTGAAAACGATGGTTAATTCTTCTCAAATTGACGCTATACTTACAGCGATTGAAAATCCGATTAGGCGAAGAATAATTAAACGCCTAAGCCAAGAGCCCAGCTACCCACTTGAAATAGCCAAGGAGCTAGGCATAGGACAGCAGCTTGTTGCAGCACATCTAGCCATGATGGAACGCTACGGCATTGTCTCCTCCAGCCTAGAAGATAGCCCATACGGTCCTAAGCGCAGACTCTACTTCCTGAACAGATCAGCATGCGTGACAATTAGTTTTGGACCTCACCTTTACAACGAGCAAGTTTTCGCTTTCGAAAGCTTACCAAACAATCTACCCAGAGATTACGAAGCTCTTTTGCGCAGAATTAGCGAATCTGAGCAAACTGAAAGCTTGGAGAATTTAGCTAAGCTTATAGCAGATATAGATAAAGAAATCGCAGAAATCGAGAATGAAAAGACTGCGCTACTTTACATTAGAAATCTCGCTATGAAAAAAGTCGCTGACATATTCAATGCCCAAGCAAGGTCAACAGTCGAAAAGAGGATTCTATATTTCCTGCTGGATGAAAAATGTGAGGACATCGAGAAAATCTCAACAGATCTAAACTTGAGAGAAGCGGTGATACGGGAAACACTGAAGAAACTGAAAAGCGAAATATCCTTAAACCCATAACCAATCAGTCACTGCAAAAGCGAGGCGTAAAATGCCTTTACCTGCTGATTAGGGTTTTTTAGGCGTCAAAGTCCTACGAGAAGCACAGCAATTATGCCGCTTAGAAAAACTCCGTCGAACGTTCCGGCGCCGCCTATGCTGGCTATTGGTGCGCCGAGTTTAGGTATGCTACCCAAGTTTAACAGATCCGCGCCTATAAGTGTGCCAAGTACGCCTGAAACGTAAGCGATTATATGTGGTTGAACAGGCGACAGAAAAAGAGCCATAGCCGCAGCGGCTAACGGTGGAAGAAAGGCGGGAGTAACTATGCCTACGCCTTTTACAGGCCTTGCTACAGCATACGTGAAGAGGGCAACTATTGCTACGCCGAGTAAGCTGTAGAACATTATTAAGGGTTCAGCTTTGCTAAGCAAATAGAGGCTAACAGCTGAGGGTATTAGCGCACCTCCGACGTTAATTGCAACCGTAGTAATCGCTGTTTCGTATTCCACGTAGGGAACTCTATAAGTCATCCACAAGTATCTCACGTATTCTTCCCGTATTATTGGCACCACAGCCTTAATTTTTATTAGCGGAATATTGATGGTGCTTCCAAACAGGGTGCACGCCAAGATTAGGAATATAGTAATGGGTGTGAAACCAATGTTCGCGAACGCAACGCTGACTGCGCCTAGGAAGATTAGACCGGTCACGAATATTATAAGCAACAGGAGAATGGCGAAAAATCGGGTGCTGTGATGAAAATAAATTGTTCTGCCCATATATTGCAACCTACAGTGTTAAAATTATTGTCTTTTAGTTAACACTTTTGCTCCTTTTCTTCATTTTACGCTTAAGTTTGCGCGGAGGCAGTGATGAAAGTAAAGGGGTAGAAAAATTTGCAGGCGACAAATGCACACTAATCTTTGATAGTATAATTATAATTTTAGAAACAGGATTGCTAAATTTTCTAAGAATAAGCATTCGTAAGGTGCAGCCAAAAGGATGCTGCTATGTCATGCATTCAATCATCTTGGCGCATGTTAGGCATTCTTCGGGTATGGGCGTGTTTTTTGGTCTCTGCTTTAAATAGCCTAAGTGATGCGAACAACCAAAAGTCTCTTCGCGTTTTTCTTCAATCGCAATCTCGAGTTTCTGGGCGGGTGCTTCTTCTTGTTTTTCTTCTTCTGTTTCTTCGACTTCTATGGTTTTGCCGGCTTCGATTTTGGTTACTTTGGAGAGGCATCTGGGGCAAGCGTAGTATTCTTCTATGAGGTAGCCTGAAGAGATTACGGCGAAAATTGGTGTTGCAAATTCCTTGTTGCAGGTGGTGCATCTGATGGTTTCAGATAGCAGGGAATTGTTGCTTTCAAACTTTGTGCTGAGGGTTTTTTCCATTTTATTTCCCTTTTTTCTGAAATAGATTAAGTATCAAATGTTAATATTTAATAAACCTTTTTGGGAAACTGCACAACAAAAATACACAAAGGCATAGCCGCCACAAACTCAGCCCTTTGGCGTACCGCAAACAAAAAATGGGCCGGGCCGGATTCGAACCGACGATCTTCGCCGCGTGAGGGCGACGTCCTAGCCAGCTAGACTACCGGCCCAAGTGACCTGCTGAATCTCAATTACTAATTCGCCCTTCATAAAACCTTTCCCTAAAAACACTCAAAAAGAAAAATAAAAGGTGCACGGTAATGCGCCGAACACGCAAGAACGAAGAGCTGAAAGAACCACATAAGCACGAAGGCTTCCTGCTATTCCTATGCTTCCTATCCAGCGCGTTAATAGGATATATTTTAACGCATTACTTCACCGTTTTTGGCGCTTAGCTTAGAACAACCACGCTTTTCACTTCTTTAACCCATGGTGCAGGCACTGCCTCTGCTCTAAGCCACGCAAGCATTTCCGCCGCAATTGTACTGTTAGAGAATATGCGGCTTTCATCAACTAATTCAACAGTGACAATTGCCTTTTTCTTTTTCATAACTCCCCCTCCAAACACAACTAAAACAAGCATCCATTAATTAAATAATGTTTCGTTTTCTAAATAATTCATCTTCCGAATTAAGAAAAACTCAGAAACTGACCGAGAACAGAACATCATTAAACTAAACCTAACATGCTCCAAAAGCAATCAGAAAACTTTAAAACACCTCGCATCATCTTGAAAAGAGTGATAAACACCGCCGAGGTAGCTCAGCCTGGGAGAGCGCTCGGCTGAAGACCGAGTTGTCGCCGGTTCAAACCCGGCCCTCGGCACTAAACCTTCTTTCAGAAAAGAAGCTTTACCGAGAAAAGAAGAGCTTGTTTCTGAAGCGTTTTCTGTTTTTCGAGCTTCTATATAGTTTAGAATGCTTGAAAGCGACTCCTCAAAGATTTTTGAGAGGTTTAGCTTGCTTTTCTTAGCTTTTTTCACTAAATTTTTAGGAAGATAAAGGCCCACCGTTGTTTTTGCTTCTGAGTTTCTATGAGATTTTCCTCGAGGAAATTTGTTTAAACTCCTCAGGAATTTAAGTTCAAATCCGCCTCACTCATGCGTTATCGCTCCTCATCATTCTCAATACGAAACACTTCAACTTGGAATCCCATTTCTTCTAATTTCTTATGCATTTGTTTTTGCCATGAGTGAATTTTATGCCTCCCACCTTTAACTTCAACAAAAAACTGAATTTCCCTGTCTTTAAGAACGATTAAGTCAGGAAAACCCTTCCTGTTTATGTTTAAGACTTGGTAACCTTGCTTCTTATAGTATTCAACCGCTTTTTCCTCAGTAAGTTTGCCAAGAGTTTCACTAGAAAATTTGTTCATGTTCCTTCACTATATTTCCGCATTCTTTACAATATTGAGATATAGAAAAGCCTCGAAAAAATACATTATCTTCAGCGCATTCCTGAGATTTTCTTTGGATAAATTTGCTTAAACACTTCAAGGAATTTAAATTCAACCACTCGTTATTCATGACGTAGCACCTTTACGTTCTTCAGTCAATGGTTCTAACAATCTTTGGAAACGCTGTCTTTCATCTTCTTATGTTTCTTCCCAAATAATGTATCCAAAAATTTGTCGTGCCTTAAATATCATATTAGGATTTCTTCCCGTGGAAACTTGAATATACTACGTTTTATATGAGTTAACAAATCTTGCTCTTTTTTCCAGTCGCCAAATGCCGGAAGAAATCCCTTTAGTCTGGCTTCTAAGAGTTTTTGGCCTTTCTTCTTTCGTCACTCTTTTTATTATTTCTTTTCGGCTTTTATCATTTTGAGTGTGCAGAATCGGTTCATGGTCATCTTTGGCCCCTCATATTTGTTTAGGCTGTCCAAGTGTTGTTAATGATCCCTTCGTGCATAATTTTATATTGCAAATCTCAGAAGGAACGAGGATATGGTGATAAATTAATTGTTTGATGAACAGACCTTAATCCAAGCTAAGGAGTTAAGAGAGAAACCGCTCAAACCTGCAGTGTTGCGTAAAGTTTGCAAATTGCTTAAACATGATGTGAGCAGGTGGAATGAATTCTTTTATCCATCTGAGAGGAGTCAAAAGGTTAAGGACCAGTTAGCGGTCAGTGATAAGGTGGTCATTGTTGGCTCTTCGTGATTGGGGAAGACTAGGATAGTAATCGAGGTTTTGCGTCAGCTTTCTTTTGAGGAAAAATTCAAGGATATGATTGTTGCGGCTGTGGATCCCTCTTTGGAGACTGGAAAGCGACCTATTATTGGAAAGCGTTTTTGGGGAAAATGGCCTGTTGTTGTTTTGTTTTTCGATGATCTTGAACGTTATTTAGGCGCGTTTGATTTAGTAGACTTTGTAGCGAATTTTTACAATGTGGCGAAGCGGGTTATAGTTGTTGCCACGTGCCATAAGGAAGTATTTAATGCAATATGTGAAAAACCAGAATTTACTCGATTTTTTTCTAAAGAGGATATTTTGGAATTATGTGAGTATTCTAATGATGAAGGGAAGTGTATCGCGGCTGGTCTGAATAAGCCATTTCCAGAAGATTTTACTGGAACTGTTGACCAATTGGTTCTTGATACGCCTAGGAAAAGACAAATTTATGAGGAAAAATTAGATGACCACGAAAGAGCTATTTTGAAGTCCGCGAAACTTTTGAGAACGTGCCGCATTTCGGCATACAGTGCTCAACTTCTTAAGGCTGTATGGAAGCAAATATTCGATGGAAAAGGCGACTGGGATGGCTACTTCTCTAAGATCGTTGAGTCTTATTCCCTGTTGAGAATGTTGTCTTCTTCTGGTGTGGAAAAGTATTCTATAGCAGATGCTTATTTGGACGATAAAAAGGGTGTGGTTTGTGGATACCCTTCTTGTAAGACGGAGATTGTTGATGATGCAAGATTTCTGAAAGAAATATTGTTTGAAATGAAAGCTATCGACGAACTGTTTGCAGTTGGATACTTTTTTGTAAATCAATGCTTGTATGAAGACGCATTAGCATATTTTGAATGTGTCTTGAAATTAAACTCAAACAGTCACGAAGCATGGCTCAATAAGGGAGTAGCGCTCGGAGAACTTGGAAGGTACGAAGAAGCTCTGGCAGATTTTAACAAAGCCATAGAACTAAACCCAGACAATTATGACGCATGGGTTGGTAAGGGAGTAGCACTCGGAAAGCTTGGAAGACACCAAGAAGCACTAACAGCATACAACAAAGCGACAGAACTAAACCCAAAAAATTACGAGGCATGGCTCAAGACTGGAGTAGCATTCGTAGAACTTGGTCACTATTTAGCAGCTTTAATACCCCTTGCTCAGGCGCTAACACTAAACCCAAACAACTACGACGCATGGCTTAACAAGGGATTAGCACTCTGTGGAATTGAAAACTATGGAGAAGCTTTAACAGCATTTAACAAAGCCATAGAACTAAACCCAAACAACCACGACTCATGGTTTAACAAGGGATTAACACTCTGGAAACTTGGAAGACACGAAGAAGCACTAACAGCATTTAACAAGGTAACAGAACTGAACCCAAACAACCACGATGCATGGCACAAGAAAGGAGCAGCGCTCGCAATGCTTGGAAGGTACGAAGAAGCACTAACAGCATACAACAAAGCCATAGAACTAAACCCAAACTACCACAGCGCATGGCAAGGTAAGGGATTAGCACTCGGAAAACTTGGAAGGTACGAAGAAGCTCTGGCAGATTTTAACAAAGCCATAAAACTAAACCCAGACAATTACGAGACATGGTTCAATAAGGGAGTAGTTCTTGAAAAACTTGGAAGGTACGAAGAAGCACTAACAGCATACAACAAAGTGATGGAATTGCACTCTGATATTATGTCGTTAGCAAAAGTTGCTCAGCTGCTTCTAATTCTTGGGGATTATAAGAAAGGCTTGAATATGGCAGAAAAGGCATTTGCCATATCAAAAACAACAGAAGAAAAAGCCTTATCTTGCCTTATAAAAGTCAGCGCATACTATTTACTAAATAAGATTAAGGAAGCAGAAGAAGAAAAATCAATTATGATCAATTTAAGCACGCAAGGAGAAAAAATAAAGACACCATGGGATTTCTCGGAACTTCTGTTGGCAATTGAAAAGCTGGATAACGAAAAAAAGAAAGCGATTCTCGATTTTATCTCCTATTTCACGCAAAAATAATAGTAAAAATATACAGAATGAATAGGGCAAAGGTAATTAGCCGCCTCTACGATGCCTAAGTCGCACAGATGCCAAAAAGGTAAACCTTCTCTGCAAAAGTAAACTCCATGTTCTAGTCAAATGCGTAAACCTTTCATCGCTGATCTTCATAACTCCCATAGAATAAGTCTGTTCCTTTCCGAAGGGATTATGAAAAATATTTCATAAAACACATATAAACTGCCTAATAAGCGCCTCTTTTATTACTTCTATTTCTCTGTCACCCAGTTTACAATTTAAACTTCCAAAATCGCTTCTGGGTCTTTTGAAGGAGTTACGAATCAGCATTCAAGAATACCATCCAAGCATTTAAATCTGATTACAAGTGCAATTGTGTTATCCGAATCAATTATCCACTTGAGCACTTGCACCTTTCCATAAACCATGCAGTCATCATTAAAAACTGATTACTGATTAAACTTTATACCCCAGAGATTGCAAATGCTGTAATCTCAATTGTTACTTATCCACAAAACATAAAACATGCTTCTAATAACTAAGTAAATTAGCAAGTAAAATGAGGATTTATTATGCAAATTCTCGGATTAATCCTTGTTCTTATTAACGTTGGCGCCATCGCTGCTCCACTCGCGGCAGTAGCAATTATTTACAGCAGCAACCCTGTAGAAATGGTCATCCCTCCAGAAGTAGAGCAAATAGTTAGCAGCACAATCAACACCGGCAAATCAATGGAGCCTCCGAAATACGTTAATGCCACATTTGACCCGGAAACAAAAACTATCACCGCAACCTTCAGCTTCACTAATCCATTCAATTTGGACTTGAAAATAAAATCAATATCCGCAGATGTCGAATGCGCAGCGCATGGCTTTTTTCTTGGCAACGCAAGTCTAAGCAAGCCCGTACAGTTAGATGCACGTGCAACCGCAGTTATTGTCATAATATTCACTTGGACCGAGGCAGCTGAAGACCACTTTCTCAATAGGCATTCAGATGAAACGAGCATTGGTGTCAGGCTGGTTAATTTAGGCATAGATGTTAGCGGCATAACCGTGCAAGTGCCAGAAAGCATCGACCTAATCGTTCCCCTTGTTCAACAGGGTGAGTAGCTTTGCAGGGTGAAATTAACTGGTTTGGTCTCGCAGGAAGCATCACCATATTCCTGCTAATCATAATTTCGCTTTTCGTCCCTTGGTGGCAGCTCACAGTCGGAGACGATTTAGTCAGAGCAAACGCTTCGCCTTTGAACACAAACTTCAATTTTGCTGGCGACGCATTTACGATTCCCATTATATTGGCACTTAACATTGGCAGCATAATCTCGCTGACTGCAGGAGGCATAGCAATCATGATATACTCAATAAAGCCAACAAAGTCGTATTCTAAACGTTTACTGGGTTTCGGTTACAGGAAGCCATTATACTCCTTGCTGTTCTTCGTGGTAGGTCTCATCGTTATTACTATGCTCGTCAAATCAACGTTTAGTCTAGATGTCCCATTAATAGGCTCATCTGAAACTACACTTCCTCAAAATATGACGCAAGGCACAACCGTAACCATACTGATGTCCGCAGCCTTCATATGGCCTTTCTGGCTGGCAACTGTGGCAGCAGGACTTTGCATAGCCGCAAGAATCTATCACAACAAAATTGCTACTTTAGAGCAAACAGCCAAGCAGCCCTCAGCGCCTCCGCAACCTCTTTCTCAGGTTACACAGCAAAAACAAGCCACAGCATAATACAATTCTTTCCAAACAACTGAATTACTGAATCCGCAATTAAGCTCCTCGCATAAGAGGATGTTTGCAGGAGAATCCTCGTTTGCATACGGGTTTCAAATCCGACCTTCAGCCGCTTCTTTTGTAGATTAAAGAATCATCAATGAAAAAATAATTTTGCACAGTGCTTTCTTTTAGCTTGAGCGCCATATCATTATGCGCGATTGTCCGATACGATAACCTCTATTGCAGCTACAGCTTTTTCCACATGCTCTCTTTCAATGCCCCTGTGAGTCACCAGTCGCACTTTATTCTCACCCATAGTTAAGGCTAGTACGCCTTTCTCCTTAAGCTTCGCGATGAATACGTCAGCCGTCATTCTCAAGCCAGAAACGTCGAAGCAGACGATGTTTGTTTGCACGCGGCTCAAGTCAATTTGGATGCCGCCTATTTTGGCTATGCCCTCGGCTAGGCGCCGCGCGTTCCTATGATCTTCAGCAAGGCGGTCAATCATAGTTTCCAGCGCTACAATGCCCGGCGCCGCGATTATGCCTGCTTGTCGCATGCCGCCGCCTAGAATCTTGCGGATTTTCCTGGCTTTCTCGATGAATTCGCATGTGCCAACCAGCACGGAGCCGACGGGGCAGCAGAGGCCCTTAGACAGGGAGAACATGAGGTTGTCAACATGCTTTGTGAATTCTTTTACATCTGTCTGCAGCGCGACGGCGGCATTAAAGATGCGGGCGCCATCCATGTAAAGCTTAAGGTCATGCGTGTGAGCTACCTCGCTTATTGCCTTGATCTGGTTGGGCGTGATGATTGTGCCACCGTGGCGGTTGTGCGTGTTCTCGAGGCATACGAGCGCGGGCTCGGGAAAATGAATATCTCTCGGCCGTATAGCCGCCTTAACGTCTTCTGGCGTTGGCGCGCCAGCGCGGCTTTTAACCGGCCAAGGCAGCAGCCCAGCTATCATGGAGATGCCGCCGACTTCGTACCAGTAAATGTGCGATTCAGCCTCGAGTATGACGAGGTCTCCGCGTTTAGTGTTGCTCATTAAAGCGATTAGGTTGGCTTGGGTTCCGCTTGTTACGAGAAGTGCGGCTTCCTTGCCCATTTTTTCAGCCGCCATCTGCTCAAGCTTATTCACTGTGGGATCTTCTCTGAAAACGTCGTCGCCCAGTTCTGCATGGCGAATTGCCTCCAGCATCTCTTCGGTAGGCAACGTGACTGTATCGCTTCTCAAGTCAATAATTTCTTTGGCGGGCATTTTATTTCCCATTCACATTTTAGTTTCTATTCATTAATTAGCCTTTAATGTAGGCTGCGTGCTTACGAGGCAAGGATAATGGCGATTATTATTAGGCCGGCGCCGATGCCTGAGACAACTGTGAAGGCTTCTCCGAGGAAGCGCATGGAAATTGCCGTGGCAACTATTATTTCGGTTAAGAGAACCACGGTGGAAGTAACAGGCGAAATATGCCGTAAGCCTTTCAGCCATAAATAGTAGGGAATCACCCAGCAGAAAACCGCGGTGTACAGGATGGCAAGCCAAGCGGGTGCTGGTAAAGAGCTAATGCTTGCTGTTGAAACGGCTGCGGCTGGAAGCAGCGGTAGCATCGTGAAGACAAGAAGCCACGTCATTGACTGAATCAGGTTGCTGCTCTCGTGGACCAGCGGCTTATTGTAGATTATGAAAACAGCCCAGAGAAACCCCGCGCTGATAACGAGGAAGCTGCCTAACGTAGTCGCGGTGCTGAGCGCCGCAAAATCCAAGTTAGTGGTCATCAGCACTACGCCTATGAGGCTTACAAGCACGCCTGCTACTTTTTTGCGGCTTAACCGCTCCTTTAGTGCCACTGGACTGAGCAGGGCAACCCATATGACGGTGAGGTTAACGTATAGCGACGAAGCCGCGGCGGATGCATAGACCATGCCTACATACTGCAGCAGATAAGCGGCGCCGTTGACTATGCCTAATGACAGAAGCAAGCGTTTCTTGTTGAAGCTTAAGCTGAAGTTTCTTGTTAGCAGCATTGCTGCGAGCATGGTTAGTGCTGCAACGAGAAATCTTAGAAAGACAAACGTGTAAGCGTCCATGTACTGTAAACCAATTTTTATGGCGGGAAAAGATGTGCCCCACATGAAGCCCGCTACAAGTGTGGTCAAAACCGCCTTTTTCTTGATGGCTACTGAAGCGGTAGTTTGCAAGTGGTTATACCTTTCTTTCCAATTCATGGTTCAGCGCGCTTTAAGGTTTTTGCCGCAAACGACGCTGGCCGCGGTTTTCTTCCTCGGGCATTTTTACATTCTTAAAGTAATACCAGAATAGCACTATTGAGATTATATACAGTAAACTTGCAGTTAGAAAGGGCTCAGCAAGTAATCCAATGCCCATTAGCCATGCGCCGATAAACGTGCTTAGGGCATTTGGCAATCGCCATAGTGCGCCGCTTATGCCGGAAACTGCGCCGCGCTCATCCTCAGCGACCAAACCCATTATCATCGACTGCGACAGTGGACTTGCCATGTTCATAAGCAACGCTCTTATGCTGTAGACGAATCCTGCTAAAGCGAAGTTTGGCGAGAAAGGCACAAGTAACATGAAAAGCGTTGATGCCAACTGCGTTATCACAATAGCTTTTACGAGCCCGAATTTTTTAGCAATTAATGGCGCCACAAGTGTGGCGAAGCCAACCAGTACGCTTGCCACTGCCAAGATGGTTGCGCTTACTTTATCTGAAATCCCATACTGCAGATTAAACCAAAGTGTCATAAGAGGAACCACCATGCCAGCGCCAAAAGCAAGTATGGCGCCGCTTAAAACGTATTTAAGCAAAATGCTTTTTGATTTTCTTGGAAGGAAACTCGTTTCGCCTCCTTTCGGCTTCTTAAGTTTTTTTGATTCACTAACTTTAAGCATGATAAGGGTAGAAACTGCGCTCAGAATAGCGATTATAACATAGAGTAGTATGTGGCTGTCCTTATCAGTAAACCCGGCAAATTCAAAGAATATCACGAAAGGTACCGCAAAACTGCCTAAGGCATAAGCAAGATTCTGTACGAAACCATACAAAGAAAACAAGCTGGTTCTCTTTTCACTCTCTACTTTATCCGCGAGTAACGCACTGCTTGACGCAGTAAATGCAGCTTCGGAGACTCCTTCAAAAATCGCAGCGAATATTAGCAAAACAGGATCTGTTGTCAAAGCTAAGACTGCAAGGATTACGCTTGCCAGCAAGTTGCCTGCAATAAGCATTTTCCTTCTTCCATAAACATCCGCGAGTATTCCGAGGAAAATGCTGGCAACAAAAGTTGAGATGCCCATGGTGGAAATCACCACGCCAGTGAATCCAGCGGGCAATCCCTGGATAACAGTGAGGAAATAGGATATATCAGTGAATATTAAGCCATAGGCAACTGCAGGCATTATAGAAGCATAGATAAGATATTTAGCTTCTTTAGGCATGCCAGAATAGGTGCTGAGCATTTTTTCGATGTGCATTGTGGCTCAGAGGTTTGTGGCTGCTTACATAATTAGTTTTTCATAGCATAGAAAAATTAGGCTTCAATAAATCTCCAGATTTATTTGAACCAGGCGACGGGAAAATTTTAGCAGAGGCTTAATCGATTATACCCCACTTCACCAGGTTCCAGATTCTCTCATGAAAGTAATACAGAATCATCGTTATGGCGTTGTAGATGCCGCCAATTGCAACTGCAACATCCCATTTGCCTGTTAGAAGAAAAGAAGTGAGTATACTCACTACTATGCAGATTACACGCCACACAATTGACTTAGCTATTGATCTCTTTCTTGTTTCTCGCATGATTCTGAGATAGTTTTCATCTGCATATTAAGCTTCTGAGCGGGGTGCTTCCGCATGGAAAAGCTTTTTTTCGGCGGCAACTAATTTCCCTATGCGGCTGATTCGCCTTATCAATGCATGAAGATAGAATCTCATGGTCACCAAGATAGACGTGTTAGGGCTGCTTGCTCGAAGCGTGCTTTATGCCTTAATAGTTATTCTCATAGACTTCGTATTGCTTTTTGTTATTCAAGGGAGTTTAAATCAAATAGCCTTTGCCCTTTCGTTGCTTATGCTATTAGAAGGGGGAATAGGCCTCACGGTAGGCGGCACCGTGGCGTTTTATTCTCCTGTAGGCGCCAAAATAAGTGAAGTTTTGTTTCATTCTAAACCGTGGACTGCACAGCGTCAAAAAGAAGCAGAGACGAAGGCGGGAACGTGGATTGCGACTGGAATAATTCTGGTGCTTGCCTCATTCGTTATATCCGCGTTTTAGACACTTAAAAACGCTGTTTTAGGTAATAGCAGTAAAATGTTTTGTTGAAAAACCAAAAAAAGTAAAAAAGGGAAGTAAAGTTTGTTTGCTAATGCTTCCTTTTAAGCATCACGACGGCAACCACTGCAATTATCACTACAACAACCACAACAGCTATGTACAGGCCATACTGCTGCAGGAAATTGCCGCCAGGCGGGGCAACTCCTGTTTCGTAGCCAGCTGCAGCTAATAGCGATTTTGCTAATTCAACGTTATATTCGTAAGGCTTTAGTGACGTGTCAAATCCGGCAGTCAGGGTTGTAATAGGTGTGGTAACACCTGGGGTTCCATAACCATTTAGTATAGTGTTGATTATTTCCTGTCTTGGTATTAAGTGGCTGATTGCTTGTCTAACGTAGCGCGCAGCCTCAGCAGCTTTTGATGGGTCTTTCTTGCCCAGCGGCGTGTCAACGCCTGTTCCGAAAACTGGATGACGCATGTTAAAGCCAAGTTCCTGCACGCCGAAAGCGTCGTAATCAGCGTAGTCACCCCATGGCTTCTCGATACTTGCAAGCTTCGTTTCCAAATGGTATTGGGAATCTAATACGTCAACCGCGCCTGACTTGAGCGCCGAGAGTGCTGCATCAGAAGATTCTATGCATTGCACATAGAATGTTTCTATCTTGAATGTCCCCGCTGCTTCTAGTGCGGCCTTGTTCCAGTAATTAGCATTTTTCGTCATTATGTTGGCGGTGGTTGTAGGGTCATAAGCTGCGTAAACGTATGGTCCAGTTCCTATTGGGCCATAAGCAGTGTAAGAACCGACAGTGTAGCTGCCAGATGCCGTGTTGAATGGGTGAGAAGCCCATTGTGACGGCGGGACATTTTCTAGCACATGCTTTGGAATTATGTAGGAACTCAATATGGTTTCAACGAAATATGCATAAGGCTTTGGAAGCCTAAACACAACAGTGTAGTCATCAACCACTTCGATGTTATCTGGGCTGCCTAAGATTTCTTCCACGAAGGCGCCTGTTGGCGAGGCAATGTCAGGATTCATGGCGGAATCAAACGTGAATTTAACGTCGTCAGCGGTAAATTCGACACCATCATGCCAT
>JAWCMT010000038.1:13701-14180 GCA_038849555.1 Bathyarchaeia archaeon
CACACCCTGCCTGAGATGCACGGTCCATGTCTTCTGATCAGAGGCGACTTCCCAGCTTGTCGCAAGCGCAGGAACCATTTCCATGTCGATTAAATCCCATCTTTCTGCGAGGCTGTCAAAAACGTTGTCGTAGACTGTTAAGTCATAATACGATGTAGTTAGCAGCGGGTTCAGGCCTTCTTCTGGCGCTGGTCCTGTTTGTGCCAAAACTATGGTTGTCTGAGTGCTACCAGCGGCTAATTTCCAGTTCTTAACTCTGGGCCACGCGGGATAGTGATATGCCAAGAAGGGCTCTTTCTGCAGGGCTGTTGGGTCGAAGGCCACAACTTCCCTTGTGTAGAGTATGGTTGCTGATGGCTGTTCTTCATATGCCACTTTTTGCCATTGCTTTACATATTCGAGGCGTTTGTTTTCGTCAACTGTCTCCTTGATTAGTCGGCATAATCTATCGTTCTCAGCGTTATCCCATAGGTAGTAGT
>JAWCMT010000039.1:0-12691 GCA_038849555.1 Bathyarchaeia archaeon
TACGGCGAGTCAGAAGCGCGGCTTAGAGAAATCTTCCAGCAAGCTCAACAGAACGCGCCAAGCATAATCTTTATCGACGAACTTGACGCGATTGCACCTAAACGTGAGGAAGTCACCGGCGAAGTTGAAAGACGTGTCGTAGCGCAGCTTCTTGCCCTAATGGACGGCCTGTCTGGGCGTGGAAACGTTATAGTAATAGGCGCCACCAACAGGCCCGGCGCCCTTGACCCGGCGCTTCGGCGGCCTGGACGTTTCGATAGGGAAATTGAGATAGGCGTTCCAGACAAGCAGGGCAGATATGAGGTTCTTCAAATTCACACCAGAGGCATGCCCTTAGCCGAAGACGTTGACCTTAAGAAGCTTGCAGAAATGACTCACGGCTACACAGGCGCCGACTTGGCTGCGCTAAGCCGTGAAACAGCCATGAAAGCCCTCCGCAGGTATCTTCCGCAGATAAATCTGGAAGAGGAGCGCATACCGCCAAGCGTGCTTGAGAAGATGGAAGTGAAAATGGAAGATTTCATTAATGCTTACAAGGAAGTTACGCCGACAGCCATGCGTGAAGTTTACATTGAAGTCTCTACGGTTCACTGGAACGATATCGGCGGCCTAGAAGAGGTTAAACAGCACTTGAAGGAAGCTGTTGAATGGCCAATGAAAAACCCAGAAATCTTCAAGCGACTCGGCATAAAACCGCCAAAAGGCATACTTCTGTATGGCCCGCCTGGCTGTGGTAAAACCATGCTGGCGCGCGCGGTGGCAACTGAAAGCGAAGCCAACTTCATATCCATTAAGGGCCCTGAGGTTTTCTCAAAGTGGGTAGGCGAGTCGGAAAAGGCTATACGCGAGGTCTTCAGGAAAGCTCGCATAGCAGCGCCTGCAGTAATCTTTCTGGACGAGATAGATTCGCTTGCGCCAAGGCGAGGTTTAGGCTTCTCAGACAGTGGAGTTACCGAACGAGTCATAAGCCAACTGCTTACCGAAATGGACGGAATTGTAACCTTGCAAGACGTGGTCGTCATCGCCGCAACCAACAGGCCAGACATGGTGGATTCAGCAGTGCTAAGACCTGGCAGATTCGACCGCCTGATTTACGTGCCCGAACCTGATGAAAAAAGCAGGCTTCAAATCTTCACAATTTACACGAAAGACATGCCATTAGCCAAAGATGTAGATTTGAACCAGCTTGCAGCCGCAACTAAATACTACTCAGGAGCAGACATCGAGTCTCTCTGTAGAGAAGCCGCTATGCACGCGCTGAGGAGAGACATTAAAACGCAAGAAGTTACCATGAAAGATTTCCAAGACGCAATGAAGGAAGTAGGACCATCCATAACCCCTGACATGGAGAAGTGGTACAAGAGTTTCATGCAGCAAGTTCGCCAAGTGCAAAAGCCTGCAACACCAGTCACTTAGGAGCAAAATCTGATGCCGGCAATTAAAACTTGGAAAACGCGACCTGCATACTTTGTGGTGCTGGATATCCTCAGTAAGAAAGGCGACATGACTGATGATGACCTATTCGAGCAGTTGAAAGAAGAGTTTGAAGACTTAGGCTACAAGGACTTCAACAACATCTTGTTGCGGCTTGAAGTCAGCGGCAAAATCCGCACCACATCCATGTCTCGCGGAAAGAGACGCGTCGAGCTCATCACGTAAGCTTCCGTGTTCAGCTTGCAATCCACGAAAGACATGCCCGACGCCGTAGTTGTCGGAGGCGGGCCTGTCGGCTCTTTTGCAGCTTTAAACCTCGCCAAACTACACAGAAACGTCATGGTTTTCGAGGAGCATGAAGCGGTTGGCGTGCCTTCTCACTGTGCAGGCCACCTGAGCATCCGTGGTCTAAGAAACCTTGGATTGTATCCGCTTCCAAACGCAATTGTTGAGAATACTTTTTCTCAAGCCAACTTTTACTCGCCAGCAGGATTCAAATTTTCTGTTGAACTCGCAAAACCCGTCACCTGCGTCGTTAACCGCGAAGCCTTCGATAGGCACATCGCAAGCATGGCGGAGGCCGCGGGCGCACGCTACTATCCAAACTCGCGTGTTCAATCTCTCATAATGGAAGGCGGCGCCGTTAAAGGCGTAAATGTCACGCATGGCAATGCCGCCGAGAGAGTTACAGCTAAAATTGTGGTTGACGCGGAAGGCATTTCCTCTAGGCTTCTGCGGCAGGCTGGCTTGGCGGGGTTGAACAGCGAAGGGCTTGTTTACGGCGTAGAAGCCGAAGTGGAAAGCATCATTGACTTGGAACTGGATGCGGTTGAGGTGTTTTTGGGCCAAGCGTATGCACCAGGCTTTTATGCATGGCTTATCCCGAGACCTGACGGAACCGCCAAGGTTGGGCTTGCAGTAAAAAGAGGCAACCCAAAAATGTTTCTTCAAAGGCTTATGCATAAGCATCCAGTGGCTTCGAAGCGGCTTGGCAGAGCAAGGATTAATCGTATAATGTTTCATCCTATAACTCTCGGCGGTCCAATCGCTAGGGCCTATGCGGATGGCTTCTTGGCTGTTGGCGATGTGGCTTCGCAGGTGAAGCCAACCACAGGCGGCGGAGTAATTTTCGGGTTTACATGCGCCAGAATAGCAGCCGAGGTTGCCCATGAAGCCCTACTAAGCGGCGATGTTTCCTCAGCTTTCTTGAAGTTGTATCAAAAACGGTTTTCCCAAGCATTGGGTTTCGATTTCAGGGTTATGCTTCAACTGCGGCGTTTCCTTGATTCCATTTCCGATGAAAAGTTAGACTCACTTCTGCGGTTTTACACGCGGATAGGGCTGGATAGAACGTTGAAGGATGTTGATGAAATAGACTTTCAGGGCAAACTGCTTCTCAAAATCTTAAATAAGCCCGCCTTGTATGCTGCTTTAGCGTATGTTCTTAAACTTTACCTGACGGCAAACCCTTAAAATCTCAAGAATACACCCGTATAGGAGATATCGGAGAAAAGCAGAATGGGTGAGTTCGAGTATAAGCAGGTTCTCGTTTTCCGCAGCGATTTGAAGCTTAGCAAAGGAAAAATTGCTGCTCAAGCGGGGCATGCCGCAGTTTCTGCAGCGCAGGAAGCGCATAAACGCCACAGAGAGTGGTGGGAAGCCTGGTTGTTTGAGGGGCAGCGCAAAGTTGCCGTTAAGGTGAAGGATGAAAAGGAGCTTTTAGCGCTTGAGAAGCAAGCCAAGGATTTAGGTTTGCCCAACGCCCTAATCATTGACAGTGGATTAACCGAGATTCCGCCGGGCACAGTCACCTGCTTGGGCATCGGTCCTGCTCCAGCGGAGAAAATTGACCGCTTAACAGGTAAACTTCCTTTACTGTAGATGAAATTGCATGAAACTTTGCGCTTCGAAAATTGACAAATTACTCGGCATTGAGGTTTACGCTACTGAAACCGCGGGCGTTGGCGGCGTTATACGCGAGTCTCTTGAAGATTTTATGGTTGAAGAAGTTCTGGTTGACGGCTCCAAGGCGGAAATCGAAAAAGATACTGAAAACAAGGTTTTAGGCGCCTCTAGCGTTAGGCAGCGTTATCTGTTGTGTACTTTGGTTAAGCGCAACTGGGACACCTTCATCGCCGTAAAAAACATCTCTGAACAGCTAGGCGTAAGTGAGAGGCAAATTAGCATAGCTGGAATAAAAGATGCAAAGGCCGTTACCGCTCAGTATATCACAATCGAAAACGTCTCAATGGAAGACATTGCAAAAGTTAACGTAAAGGATATCGCGATTCGCCCTATAGGCTATGTCCGCGAAAAACTTTCGCCATATTATCTCTTGGGCAACAATTTTACCATAAAAATCAAAGCCATAAAGCTTCCAGAAGCCAAAGTTGCAAAACGGATAACTGAAACTGTTAAAGCGCTGAAGGCCCTTGGTGGGATTCCAAATTTTTTTGGGCACCAACGGTTCGGAACAACTCGGCCAATAACGCATCTCGTGGGCAAAGCCCTAGTTAAAGGAGACTTCGAAGAAGCAGCAATGCTTTTTTTGGCTAAGCCCAGCGTTCACGAGCATCCTTCCTCAAGGCAGGCGCGCAAAGAACTGCAGGAAACAAGAGACTTTAAGCAGGCGCTGCAGAACTTTCCCTCACAGCTACGTTATGAGCGGCTCATGCTTCGCCATCTTGTTGATAAACCAGCAGATTTCGTTGGTGCCTTCAAGCGGTTGCCCGTTAAGCTTCAAGCGCTTTTCGTTCAAGCCTACCAGTCCTACCTGTTTAACCGTTTCTTAAGCGAGAGAATCAAACAAGGCTTTGCCTTAGACATGGCTGAAATAGGAGATTATGTAGTGCACGTCGACCGTTTAGGGCTGCCTATGCCTAATACGGCTAAACTAGTAAGCTCAGAAACCGCTACAGCGGTTAACGAGTTAATTAAAGCGGGAAGATTGCGGGTTGCTTTACCACTTCTCGGGCCGAAACAGAGGCTTTCCCAAAGCACCATAGGCCGAATAGAGCAGCGAGTTCTCGAAGAAGAAGGCATCGAAGCAAGCGGCTTCAAAATCAACGCGATACCCAGCATAAGCGCGCGAGGCGGCTTCCGAGCGGTTATTTCCCCCGTCAAGAATTTCAAGTTAAATGTTGTCTCGGCATGTGCCAATAGTAATTGCAGGTGTGAAGCCGCTTTAAGTTTCATGCTTCTCCGCGGTTCCTATGCAACAGTGCTTCTTAGGGAGATAATGAAACCTCGCAGCCCAGACAGCGCAGGCTTTTAGCTCCGCAAAACAACGCCACAATCCGTCATAGGCTTTCCTATTTTTCCCATCAGGCGCCTTTGTTTAACCGCCTAATCGCTTAATTCTTACCGTTTGAGCAGCGCCACAAACCCATGTCGCATTTGCCTTGCTGCTTTAGATTTTGTCCGTTTTGTTCAAATCTCTAAGCCTGCTAACGCCATCGATTTCGTTTATAAATTCCGCGACGCTTTTCGGAACCATGGTTGTCCAATTTTCGCCTTTAAGCATTTTTTCCCTGACTATTGTTGAGGTATACAGGTTTCTTTGGAAAAACCGTATGCTTTTTACCTTGTAACCTGCTTCCATGAAAAGCCTGCGCGTCAACGGCTCATTGGAGTAAACAACATTGAAGCGCGGCGTGTAGCCTTCTAAGGCAGATACCCATAACATGTGTAAATGTACATCTGGAACCGGGACAATCCACACTCGCGACAAATCCACATTCGCCTCCTGCAATGCCCTGCGAATCATAACTAACCTTTCTCCAGCCGTGAACGGGTTACTGAGGTTGTGACTGTACTGGGCGCTACCGATAACTATCACTAGCTCATCAACTTCTTTCAGAACCTCTTTTGTGGCTTCAAGATGCCCCAGATGAAAGGGTTGAAATCTTCCCACGTAAAGTCCACGATTAACCATTGCTATGCCCCATGCATCCTTTGAGGTTGACTGCAGGTGGCTTTTATCATTTGCGATTCCAGAAGCACTTATATGCAATAGACACGTATCTATTTTTATGCCGCTGAGAAGAGAAGGCGCAATTTTTCTCCTTGGAATAGCCGCTTTGGCAACCGCCATAACCGTGCTTTTTCTATCTGGCACCTCCGAAGCGGAGCCTATGCGTCTGGCCGTCCGTTTCTTTGGTTTACATGGATATCTATTCCTCAGCGTTGCAACATTAACCACGCCTTTTCTGAAAGAAATCACCCAAGCCCTCGGCAAGCCCTTCCTCAAGATTCACCATTCCTTCTCGATACTTGGCATTATGTTCATAACCTTGCATCCCGTCTTCAACGCGGTAGAACGCCTTAGCTTCTCAGTGTTCGTGCCCAACTTCAGTTCATGGGATACCTTCTGGAGGCTGGCAGGCAGACCTGCTTTCATCCTATTCTACATAGCCCTCTCAGCCGCCATATTACGAGCCAATGCACCAAAATACTGGCGCGTCTTCCATGCTTTAATGTACGTGGTCTTGCTCTTTGGCATAGTGCACGCCAACCTCATCGGCACAGACTTCGGAAACCTGGGAATATTGCTCATCTATAACGGCTTGTTTGCTACATCACTTGCAAGTTTTGCATTAAAACGATACAGAGTGCACCTTATGAAAAAAAGGTAGCAAGTCAATTTTGAAAGAATTAAATTTGTTTTTCAGCACTCTTTCGCATAATTTGTGCAGTTTCAATAAGCAATTCCCGCCTTTACTGCTTTTGGATTTACAAGTTAATCTCCTGAGATAAACGCTTCGCTTTATTACTATTCTCTCAAGTTGCACGCAATTACGAACAGAATCCTGCTATAGTGCGGGGGGTGGGACTTGAACCCACGAAGGCCTGCGCCAGAGGATCTTAAGTCCTCCCCCATATCCTAGGCTTCAAATATCTGGCCGCCTATTTAGACCTGGCTCGGGTACCCCCGCACCAGCCACTAAACTTCACGGTTCAACACGTTTAAGTTTTTTGCATCATAAGCGGCAAGTTAAAATCTGTAGCCGCCAAATATTTCTCGCCGCTAACGCTGCGCACGGGCGGGTAGCTCAGGACGGATAGAGCATCACCCTCCTAAGGTAACTAATGTTGACTGGAAACTATATTCTCAATGGCTAAACAGCAAATACTCCAAAACCTATGCATACAACATTCTATGCTACACTAAAAAATACTACACATGGCTATATGACGCAAAACGTATCGACCTCATAAAAGACACCAGCAAAAACAATGTCATTAAAGCCCTAATTGTACTATCAAAGTTTCTAGGTCAATATGAGGAATTCAAAAGGTCACTTAAGAACCATGGAATAACATTGAAGAGACAAAACAGTTTTGAGTCATTCCTAAGAATACTTAATGCTAGTAGCTCAGACATTCTTGACTGGTATAACAAGGCTATTCTAACGGTTAGAGACAATGAAAGACTTTACTTAGAATTCGCAAAGATTTCAGGTATTCGCAAAGAAGAAGCAATTAACGCTTTTAATCTGATCATAAAGTTGTCAAAAGAGAACAGGCTATCAGAGTATTACGATAAAGAACTGAACTGTTTAATGCACTTCAAGTATCCAAAGCTGTTCCTGAGAAACACAAAAAACGTTTACATTTCATTCATCCCTGAGAGCCTAATTAACAAAATCGCCGCTAGTGAACCAGTTACATACTCAATGATTCGTAAAAGACTAAGTAGAAGCAAACTCAAAATCAGAATCAATGAACTAAGAGACTATTTCGCTACATACATGAGAAAGCATAACATACAGAAAGAAGAGATAGACATGCTTCAAGGCAGAATACCCACTGACATATTCATAAGACACTACTGGAGCCCACAACTAGAAGAACTAAGAGATAGAGTACTGCGCGCCTTACACCTACTTGAAAAATTCCCATAACCAATTTCCTTTTTTAATCTTTCACGTTAAACCTTCGATACACGATTCTAAAGGCTTCATAGAAAACTATGGTTAAATTCCTATTAATCTAGGTCTAGTCACAAGTTTCTAATACTAAACTGTTGCTGTTATTCTATGCCTCAAGGATCTGAGGCATTTGCTGATAGCCCTTTAATATAATCACCTTTCTTCAAAATTCAAGATTTATTCTCTGTTCAAAAGATGAATGCAACTATGCACAAACAAGGCCATACTTAAAATTTTTAGAAATTAAATTGCATACGGAGTTGGATTATCATAAATTAAATTTTTGGATTCTTCCTTCTCAAACTCCGTAAGACACCAATGAAGCAAAATAGAAGCAAAAATCATTAAGTTCCGCAGAATTCCAATTCTAGCCAGCCATTCTATTGTTATATTCTGCTATGCTCTAAGTCATCTGACTCATGGCTTTAGACATGGATGTTTTTCTAGAGGTTAAGAATTTAGTTTTTATCCAACCCAAAATTTAATTTTAATTCAGCGTGAGAAACTATTATTCTTTTTGCATGAGCAAACAAATTTATCACTTTAAAGACACGAGCATAAGCGGTATGTCAATTTAACATTGAACTTTTTATGCCCTTGTCTATAAGATAATTCCATTAAATTTTTATTTGGAACCACCCCATATTACTATGGGGAGTAGGAACTTTCTTGAGAAAAAAAGGCATAATTTTGGCTATGTCGATGATTACTATGATTTTTCTGTCTATTCCTGGAGTTAATGCGCTAACGGTTATAGCTAAAATAAGCTTAGTTACTGCAGCCACGCCTTATGCTGTTGGAGTAAACACTGAAACCAATAAAATTTATGTGGCAGATTATTTTTTGAATCGTGTTTATGTTATTGATGGCTATTCAAATACGGTAGTGGCTACAATACCTGTAGGGCGACAACCTTGTGCAGTCGGAGTTAATCCCCTCACAAACGAAATTTATGTGGCTAACGCTGATGATGCTTTTTCCCTGGGCTATGACACCGTTTCTGTTATCAATGGGACCACCAACACGGTCGTAGCTACAATACCTGTTGGAGAAGATCCATGTGCAATTGGCGTCAACTCACTTACAAACAGAATATATGTAGCGCATCACTCTTCATCCTCGCCGGTCTGGGTAATAAATGGCTCAACCCACTCTGCCATAGGCTCAATAAACGCCGGAATGGTGAATGACGGCATTGGAGTTAACCCTCTTACAAACAGAATTTACGTGTCTTCCTTATGGGATGATAAAGTAAGGGTTTGTGACGGAGAAACAGGCGCGCTTCTAGCAACTATTGACGTAGGGAATGATCCATCTGGCGTCTGCGTTAACCCATTTACTAACCGTATATACGTAGCAAATTATTTGGCTGAATCGGTCTCCGTGATTGACGGCGCAACAAACACTGTTATATCCACTATACCCGTCGAAGGATACGTTGATACTATTAGTGTTGATCCTTCAATTAACAGAATTTACGCAGCATCTTACTATGACGGCCTCTTTGTAATTGACGGAGCTACTAATTCAGTAATATCATCCTTCAATGAAATGGGGTCGCCTAATGGAATAACTGTTAATCCCAACACTCACCGTATCTATGTAGCCTGCAATCAAGCCGCAGTTTATGTTCTTGGCGAGCCGCCTGTAGCATCTTTCACAGAAAGCGCCGAAACTGCGACTGTGGGTACCCCAATAAACTTTGATGCAAGCGCCAGCACTGACCCAGACGGAAGAATAGTAAGCTACGAATGGGATTTTGGCGATGGCACCATGGCAAGCGGCATTACAACGGCTCATGCATACTCGATGCCTGGAAAATACACTGTTACTCTAAAGGTTACAGATAACGATGGTCTAACAAGCATAGCTACCGCCACTAAGACCATAACATTGGAACAGGTAATCCCAGAAATACCTTTGGGCACTATTTTAGCTTCTGCTTCAATGATAATCGCGTTTGTAGCTTACTTTGCGTTACCTAAATTGAGAAAAAGGCCAGTACTTATCAAATTTTAATTTTCCTCACTTTTATCTTAAAGTGATCAGAATCAGCTTAAGGTGCTGTTACATTTCTAAAAGTTTCTTTGCTTCGGTCGGGTTTATAGGAAAGCTTTTGTTAAGGCACAATAAAATAGTGTGAAAGCAGCTGCATATTGCATAAGCAGAGTTTACTGTGTGATTTAAAAATGGAAACAGACAGCCGCTGTGATGCTGGTGCCAGCTCCAGTCGCAACATCTTCGCCCTAGGCTTTGCTATTTTTTCACTGATATATTCAGCGAAATGTTTTTCAGCCTCTTGCCCATGTATCTCCTCAGCTTACCTGGCGCTAGCGTAGCAATTTTAGGATTTGGGATTTAGATTTTATTCAAATATTAATTCAACATATCTCAAAATAGTGCGATCTGGCGATATATTCTCAGCCTTCTATAGCACTGATGGAAATACATGGAATTCTGCAGGAGAAATAACATTCCCAATGAAATGACCCAGTGGATGTAGGGCTGCTTTTGGTTAATGTCTACCATAGTGGAACCTTTTATGCAGACTTTGACTACTTTAAAATGACTGAAACATCGTAGACATAAAGAGTTAATCTTACAAAATCTAATATTTCTAATTAATTTTTTAGTTAAAAAGCATAAAATTATAAATTCAATGTAGATTTAGAATCCTTGATACCTATATTTACATATGTCTAAAATATTCCTTTAATTTTTGGGTTCTTAACCTTTTGCCAAAACACTGTTGGTCTATATTAAAAAGATAAAAAAGGGAAAATTGAGCGACATTTACACAGAAAAGGTAGCTTGATACCATTCAAAGAACTGTCTAAGTTCATCTGAAAGTAAGTATTTGTCCCCATCTTTCTTGATCAGCCCTTTTTTCAGTAGGTATTGAACGCATCTTTCAATATGTCTTTCTGTAACCATTAATGCCTCAGAAAGCTGTTGTTTATTAACACCATTCAAATACTTGCTTATTTCAGTCAAAAGTTCTAAATGTCCAGATGATACTGTGATGTTGGAATCCAAGTCTTGTCTCTGCTGAAGTCTAGAAAATGACTCTAAGTAAGGGCTGAAAAGTCTGATGAATAAATCTATGTCTTCCTGTTCAACCTCGGTCTTTCCCAGAAATCTTGCCATGGCAATTGCATAATCCCTTGCATATAACGTTGCTCTACCTTCACTTACTTGCCCTTTGAAAAGTTTTATCAAATTATCAAGATTTATATTATTAGACAGGGTGGCGGAAGTAGATATTTTCCTTGGTAATGTCGCAATACATGGTGCATCAACTGTTTTTCCTCGCCTTAATGGGTTCAAAACAGGAAACTTGGTAAACCTATCGTATGACATGCTTTCCCATTGAGTATATTGATTACATAATTTAGTGTAGAGTTTTGGTTGAATTGCTATTAGCATTGTTAATTTACAGTTTTCTATACACAAATTTGGAGTGATAGGTGTTACGTGACGATAGTTCCCATCAGAACTTAGTTTGCTACATACTGTAAGGAAGATTTCTCTGTGGTATTGGCTCAATGTTGAAAAATCTTCAACTTTGAAGACTAAATGCATGTTCTGTATCCCTAAACTGGCTGTAGGCATGCTGCGGTTATTTCTTAATGTAAAACATAGGCTGTCTAGTTCTCCGAGTGTAAAAGTGTCAAATTTTGAAACACAATTACCTTCAACTTCAGGAACGCAATTGATTATTCTTGTTTTGCCAGTGCCACGTCCACCAATAAAAAGAACACTCTTGTTAGCTAGTATGCTCAATGTTCCATATAATACTGGTATACCTAAACCTGGATAATGTATCTCTATTTGATCAATAAAATCTTTGATAATAATTTCTTCTTCTAATGGAAATAAATATCTTAGTGAGACTATATTGCTATTATTCATTCCATCATTGCAATTTTCATTCAAAAGTTTCACCTCCTTTTAATTCTAGTTACAGTAAGAATTTCTGTAACTTTCATTTCGTAATCTAGCCAGCTAATTTACAATAGCCAACTAAATTACAAAAGGAGTAGGCTCTATTCTGATAATTTTACAAGCAATTAAATCTAGATCTAGACAAGATCTAGACATATTAAGTCTAGAACACAATATAGAGCGAATATATTGCCCTGCATCTGGATTAAAGCAATATTCTGAGTTGATGGGAGTTTTCGAGTCATTTTTGGGCTTCTTCTTTTACTTACACAGTAAGTAGGCTTCCTTATAAATATTACTCAATACAATGCGCAGGCATTACACCTTTAATGTATGTGTATTTTACTTGGAGACATTTTATGACTTAAACGATCTACCTAAAAATGGTATCCCTTCAGGACATACCACGAACAAAACCACAACACCCTTCCAGATCAGAACAGCTCCACTTCCACTAAGTCTAGGACAACAAGAATTAAAAGTCAATGCAGTTCATTTACGGTAATATCGTGTGCCCAACAGAGTATTATGCCATTTTCATTTATACACTAAAATTTTGAATTTTACCTGACCAAGTCATGGTATAATTGTTCAAAATTAAAGTTTTTAGCGATTCTGAAAGTATGCATTTGAGCGTAAAAGGTTTTTATGGTAAACACTTGGTCTATAATCTACAGAAATATTTGGGTACGAGTAAATTATTCGGTTTTTTAAGAACATTTATCAACAGAAATTTTGCAATTTCTAACTATACACAACAGTTAAATGGCTAAAAAAGGTATTCTGTTATACACAACAACAAAGAGGGAAGAATGTGCCTAGAGTTACATGCGTCAAATGCAATAGAGTTGGCAACTTGACGGTTAAAAAGACAAAAAGCCATGGGGCAACATATGAATACTATTATGTTCAGCACTATAACAAAGAAACGAACAAAATACAATGGTGCTATTTGGGAACCTATGAAGCACTACCATCAGAATACATGCTACTCATCCAAAAGGATAACTCTATACACAACAATTCACAGCACTATACACAAAACAAGATAGAGCCAGAAAAGCCTAAAAATAACTCTTTTAGTCAAATTAGGCAATGGGCGGGTAGCTCAGGACGGATAGAGCATCACCCTCCTAAGGTGGGGGTCGTGGGTTCAAATCCCACCCCGCCCGTCTACAACAAACCCCGAACCCTAACAAGTTTTTTGTAAGGGTTACTTTCGTTTCCTGAAGATTTTGTTGCCGTTGTAGTCGCAGACGTACTCGAAGCCTGCTTCGATTAACTGGCAGACTTCCTGTTCGCTGTGAGCGACTTTTGCAGTGTACTCATCGTCTTTGAAGTTTACGAGTTGCGTGTAGACGAGCGTGTTCTGGATGCTTCTA
>JAWCMT010000040.1:0-12275 GCA_038849555.1 Bathyarchaeia archaeon
CTCCTTGACACCTGCATAGTGGAATGTTCTAAGCGTCATCTGCGTGCCAGGTTCGCCTATTGACTGGGCTGCAACTATGCCTACTGCCTCGCCTGGCTCCATCAACGCCCGCTTATACTGTTCAGCGGTCAATTTGATGGCTTTTTCTACGCCCTTCTTGCTGAGTTTAGCTTTAGCTAAATTCTGCCTAAGCTGTTCTACAAGCATCGGTGTGAGCTGTTCTTTAACGGTTTCCAGCTGCTTTTCAATGTATTCGGCTGAGGCGGGCGCGCCTTCTTCTTCCGCGATTTTTATCTGATCAATAAGGCGGCTAACGTTCACGGCTTTGCCATGGTCGCTCTTTGCAGGATCTACGCCGTCTTCACCGTACCTGAATTGGATTATGTCTCCTGCAGAGTTTCGCACGGTGCCGTCGTATTCTAAGCGAATATGCTCCAACGCGTTGATGAGCCTACGCTGCATATAACCGCTCTGCTGCGTTCTGACCGCAGTGTCAACTAGGCCTTCCCTGCCACCCATGGCGTGGAAGAAGAATTCAATTGCATCTAATCCATTTTGATAAGAGGAGTACACGAAGCCTCTTGCTCGGGGGCTAGGATCGCCATCAACAAAGTGTGGTAAGGCTCTTCCAATGTATCCTCGAAGTATTCTTTTGCCTCGCACTGACTGCTGCCCGACACAGGCGGTCATTTGACCAATGTTAAGGCTTGAACCGCGTGCGCCTGTTCTGGTCATAACTATGCCCGCGTTCTCTAACGTGAAGTCTTCATCTGCAATTTTTCCTGCTTCGTCTCTGGCTCGGGCTAGCTCGTGCATAACATAGATTTCAAATGACTCTTCAAGCGTTTGGCCAGGCAACCGTGGTAGCGTGCCGTTGCGGTAGTTTCTAATGTGCTCATCTATTTTCTTCTGGATTTTCTCCATTGTTTTTTCAATTTTATTTTCTGCTTTAGGCGAGAGGACAAGCTGATCATATGAGTAGGTGAAGCCGCGCATTGTTATGAAAGTCTTCAGCATCCGCGTTACTTTATTTAAGAATTCGCGGCCAGCTTGTGTGCCATAGTCCTTGATTATTCTGTGCAGCAAGCTTTCAGACTGCTCAGCGCCGATAGCGCGTCTGTCAATAATTCCTGAAACAAGCTCGCCGTTCTTAACAACCACGTAAGCATCGTACTTGCAATTTTCCTCTTCACACTTCGCGCATCCCTGGCAAATATTTGCCTTCAAAACATAGTTCAAGGTCTTCGGCAAAAAGAGACTAAAGATTTGTTTGCCAGACCACAAGGGCTGTGGCTCTTTAATCTTAGGTTCCGGTAAAGGCCCAGTATATCCTGTCGCGGTGAGAAGCCTGCCAACTTCAGCTTTAGTCAGGTAGTTTTCTCTTCGAGTGAAGAAGTATGCGCCAGTTATGAAGTCCCTGATTGCGCCTATTATCGGCCCTCCAAACCTTGGCGAGAGTATCTGGTCCTGAACCTGCATAAGCAGGAGAGCTTCTGTTTGGGCTTCCTCGCTTTGAGGTACGTGGAGGTTCATTTCGTCGCCGTCAAAGTCCGCGTTGTACGGCGGGCAAACGCACAAGTGCAGGCGGAAAGTCTTGTAGGGTAAAACGCGCACATAATGCGCCATTATGGACATTCTGTGCAGCGAAGGCTGACGATTGAATATTGCTATGTCGCCGTTTTTGAGGTGGCGTTCTACAATGAAGCCTGGCTCTATTGCCTCGGCGATTTTTGTTCTGTCCACCACGAATTCTAGCCTTATGCGTTTTCCATCTGGTCTGATAATGTAGAGGGCACCGGGATATGTGTCAGGCCCGTTTATGACTAGTTTCTTCAGTTCCTCAATGTTCCATGCCGTTACTTTTTCAGGCACAGACAAACGCATGGCTACGTCACGTGGGACGCCGACCTCGTTTATGTCAAGGTTGGGGTCTGGAGAGATAACGGTTCTTGCGGAGAAGTCAACTCTTTTACCTGAAAGGTTACTTCTGAAGCGTCCTTCTTTTCCTTTTAGCCTCTGCGAGAGCGTCTTTAATGCTCTTCCCGAGCGGTGCCTTGCAGGAGGTATTCCTGAGGCTTCATTGTTGAAGTATGTTGTAACGTGATACTGCAGAAGCTCCGATAAGTCTTGAATTATAAGAGTTGGCGCGCCAGCTTCCATGTTCTCTTTAAGCCGCTGATTAATGCGGATAATGTCGACAAGCTTGTGAGTTAGGTCATCTTCTGAGCGGATGCCTGATTCCAAAGTGATGGACGGACGAACATAGACGGGAGGCACAGGTAAAACTTGCAGAACCATCCATTCAGGCCGGGCTACTTTGGGATTAAAACCTAAAATTTCCAAGTCTTCATCTGAAATGCGTTCCAGCCTTTCGCGAATCATGCTGGGCGTTAACGGCTCAGAACCCATCTCAGTTTGCTCTGTAAACTTTGTAGGCTTCTCAAAAGTTATTTTGTACTGTGGCGCCGCACAATGAGGACATTGTTTAGCCTTAATCTCTTGCATAATGCTCTTGTGCACTTCGTCAGGTATTGTGCCTAACAATGATTTGTATTTCTCAATGCGACTGCGAACTTTCTTCGCTGACTCTTCCGACAAGAGTATGCGGCCGCAATTGCGGCATGTTGACTTCAAAAGTTCATGAATTATCTTGGTAAATTCTATGTGGACTATGGGTACTGCCAGTTCAATGTGCCCAAAGTGGCCTGGGCAGCGAACAGCGGTATTACCACATGTCTTACATCTTTGACGAGGCTCAAGAGTTCCTAATCGTCCATCCATTAGGCCTGCGGTGATAGGGGCCCCATCTTCATCGTAAGTATCGGGCGTTTGAATTTCCACAACTGACTGCTTTCTTAGGTCTTGGGGGGAAATTAAGCCGAAGGAGATTTCATCAACAACTTTATGGATTGGTTCCTCTGAGGACATTATGCCTTCTCCTTTAATTTTAATTTAGGTGTAATACACAAACTTTGAAGTTCTTGAAGCAACAGTTTGAACGCATAAGAGATTATTACGGGTGAAATTTTGGCTTTTTCATCGCAGATTTTGCATATGTATTTTCGTTGCTTCATGTCAAAATAGGCAATTTGCCCGCAGGTTTCGCAAACATACAACGTGTACTTGTCAGATTCCTCCAGCAACCTATCTCTAAGCAGCATCGCAGCGCCATGACCTATTAGGCAGTCGCGCTCCATTTCTCCGAATCTTAGACCACCGCCTCTAGCTCGGCCTTCAGTAGGCTGCCGCGTTAACATCTGCACTTGTCCGCGTGCTCTGGCATGGATTTTGTCAGCGACCATATGATGAAGCTTCTGATAGTAAACAATTCCAACAAAGATGTCGGCAACAAACTTTTCGCCAGTCAGCCCGTTATAGAATACTTCTGTGCCTGTGTGGCTGAATCCAAGTTTTACAAGGTTTTTCCTAATCTCGTCAGGTCCTTCATTGGAGAATGGTGTGCCATCGGCGGGTCTTCCGCGTGCAGCAGCCATCTTGCCTGCTAAAGATTCAATAAATTGCCCAATTGTCATTCTTGAAGGTATAGCGTGTGGGTTTATGATTATGTCGGGCACTATGCCTTCGTCTGTGAAGGGCATATTTTCTTGCGGCACTATTAAGCCTATAACGCCTTTTTGTCCGTGGCGAGAAGCGAACTTGTCACCTAATTCTGGAATGCGCTGGTCGCGAACTCGGACTTTCACGAGTTTGCTTCCTTCTCCAGATTGCGTCACGAATATTCCGTCAACCACGCCTGTTTCTGAAGGCCGCATATCCACAGATGTATCCCGCATAGACGGCCCTTTAACTTCAAACTCCTTGTATTCCTCAAGAAACCTAGGCGGGCTTATTCTGCCGATTAGAACGTCGCCGCCTACGACTGCTGATTCCAAACTTACGATTCCGTCAGACTCGAGAAGCCGATAGTACTGTTCGCCCCTGTACCCGCGGGTTCCCGGCTCAGGAACCGTGAACTTGTCTTTCAGACCGCCCAAATACTGGCGGCATTCAGCTTCATAAATCCTGTAAAAAGTGGAGCGGGCTATGCCTCTCTCAATTGAAGCCTTGTTAAAAATCAAGGCATCTTCCATATTGTAGCCTTCAAAGCTGAGCACGGCGACAACACAGTTTTGCCCTGTTGGTCGCTGCTTGTAGCCGATGACATCCATGAGTTCCGTTTCAACTAATGGCGCTTGTGGGTAATGAAGCACATGCGACCTGGAATCCACTCGGTGGTGGAAGTTTGTGCCGTAGACGCCTAAGGCCTGCTTAGCCATAGCAGCTTGGTACGAGTTGCGCGGTGACTGGTTGTGTTCTGGATAGGGTATGGTTGACGCGCAAATTCCCAGAATAGTGTATGTTGCAATTTCAGCATGTGTATGCTGAGGAGTGATTGCGTCTAAAGACAGAGCTATATACGCGTTTTCTTCTTCGTCAGCGTCCAAATACTCAATCAGACCATTCTTCACGAGGTCTTCCCATGTCCATTCGCCGAAGCTTAATTTTTCAAGGTGCTCTGGCTGAAGCTTGGGAACTCCATTTTCTACAATTATTAAGGGACGCCTCACTCTTCCTTCGTCACAGTTTACGTGTACTTCTTCGGTCTCGCTTTGCTGTTTATTGAAGTAGGTTATGTTAACTTCAGTTGATATTTCGCCTTTCCTTCTTTTTTCTCTAAAGGTTTTGACTAGTTCCTGCGCTGAAGTGCAGTACCCGATTATGTTTCCATCAATGAAAACTTTGGCTCCAGAAACTCGTAAGGGTGCAGCAGCTTCGTAAGCGGGAACCACGCCCATTTCAAAGAGCAACTGTTTGATTTTCTCAGGGTTTACGCCTACAGAAATTGACGCGGACAGCGCCAAGTTCTTCACTAGCCCACAGTTGGAGCCTTCAGGCGTCTCGTTAGGGCATAATCGGCCCCAGTGGGTGGGGTGCAAGTCTCGAGCCTCAAAGTTCGGCTGGCTTCGGCTTAAGGGTGACTGAAGCCGCCGCAAGTGGCTAAGTGTGGACACGTAGTTTGTTCTATCCAAAAGCTGGGTTATGCCGACACGTCCTCTGCCCCAGTTACCAGTTGCAAGTGCGTGCTGGAATCTTTCAGAGATTATTCCTGGCCTGACGGCAGTTGACACGGTTATTACTGGCCCTTTTACGCCTATCCGTTCAAGCTGATATTTTATATCACGAATCAGGTTTTTGAAGGATACGCGGAACAAGTCGGCGAGAAGCGGCCCTGCAAGGCGGAGACGCTTGTTCTTGAAGTGGTCTTTATCGTCGGGTTGTCTTCTGCCAAGCTTAAGTTGGATAACGCGGTAGGCCATTTCACCGAGGAAAAGTGCCTTGTCTTTGCGGTTACTTTCGCTTCTGCCTAAATGCGGCAAAAAGTTCTTGTCTAAGGCTGTTTCAGCTTTTTGCAAGCGGTACTCTTCAACTTGCCCGTGAGCCACACGGTTTCCAATAAACAATATTGCATCTTTCTGCGTGTCAACGCCACGGGCTTTTTCGAATGAAGCGCTTAACTCCATTTGGATAGTCTTATCCAGAGAAACTGCCTCAGCGATGTCCTTGTCTTTTTCCAAACCCAAAGCCCGCATTATCACCACAAAGGGCATTTCAGTCGGTACGCCGGGCATCGTTACGTATATGGCGTCATCTGGCTTAAGCTTCAACTCTATTCTTGCCCTGAAGCCCACGGTGGTTGAGAAAATCTTTGCCTGATAAACTGGCGAGGTTCCCTTATCGTCTACGTCAACAATTACGCGGTTAGGCGCTAAATCTTCCATGGCGACTATAACACGTTCGGAGCCGTTAACTATGAAGTAGCCGCCCGGGTCATCAGGGTCTTCGCCTGCAGCGATTAACTCTTCTCGGGAAAGCTGCGACAAAAAGCATAATTTCGACTTTAGCATCACGGGGATGCTTCCAATGTAAACCAGCTCAGTATCTTGTTCTCGGCCATCGATTATAGGCGTCATCTCAAGAGCTATAGGCGCCGCGTACGTGAGATTCCTAAGCCGCGCTTCCATCGGATAAATTTCATGTTTAGTGCCGTCTACTTCTGTAACATACGGCCCCGTTATACGGGATTGGGGATCGATAATCCAGATTTGGCCAAGTTTTACTTTGTATGGGCTTTCGGGAACCTCAATGTCAATTTCTCCTACTTCATCCACCACTTCCTGCAACCCGTGGTCTATGAACTCATTGTACGAATCAAGGTGCTGGCGTACAAGGCCTTTCTCGTTGAAAAAGGCTTTCAATAAAAGGCGCGTGTCCTCTTTTGAGAGTTCAGTCAATTTTGCTTATCCTCCACAAATTCATTTTAAAATATGTAAACATGCTTTTTTGAAGCGATTCTTTCAAACTTATGATTTCCTCCATATTGGAGTGACCAACTTGAAAAAGGGTCTCCTATCTTTAGAGAGCACAAACACATGCTACACCGCTTACTAATAAACTTTTTTATGCCCCTAACCATAAACCATGGCTTTTTTAAACTTTTTAGAGTTACCGCACAATAATAACTTTTTCATCACCGCACTGCGCCGGAACACCGAAATGAGACAAATTATTTATCATAAAAACCAAAAATTGCTAATAAACAAGCCACAATTCTGAATAAGGACATTATAATTTTAATTAGCAGCATCATTCATTTGACCCATAAGCCCTGGCGTTTCCATTCTGCAACGTTGCACAGGAACCGAAGGAGAAAACAAATAGTGAAATATGTGCGGCGCAGTTCATGGATAGACCCTCTATAGGGTTCTGCATTGATTGGCTATTAGCCGCCAAATATGAAGACGTCTATCCAGAGTGCACGTTTGTGGTTTTTATGTGTTTGTGTCTTTTACTATTTTAATGGAAGTTGTGTTTGATTTTTTGCGCGGGCGTTAAGGATTGGAGTTAATTTGGATTCTGATTCTGAATTCAGAGGCGGATTTCACAACAAATATTCTTAAGCAAAAACAAAAGGGAACAGCCAGGGTAGAAAATTGAATAGGACATACGCTGGAAGAACACGAAAACTACTAGCCATCTTAGCTCTAGCTATGTTGTTGCTTTTCACGCAGCAACTTAACGTTGCGGTGCAAGCGGCAACAGAGTACCAGCGATACGTCCACACATATTTTAATGCCCCAGGCAGGGGTAACTGGACCTACATTGAAAAACCCATTTTTCCTCTTTACCTTAACAAGTCACAAGTGCCAATCGGCCAGAACTGGACTATTGTTTGTCCTCTGGAGGCTGGGCACAGCTACCATGTATACTGCTATGGCGCATGGATAAACACGGGTCCAAAGCCGAAGACGGACTATGACATTTGCGTCTATAACCCAGAGGGCATACTAGAGAGCGTGCATACCGAAGCAGCCGGACTGCCTGAGCATCTGGGCACGACTGCAGATGACGCCTTCTTTGTGCCCGCCAGCTCGGGCACCTACACCTTTGTGCTAATGAATGACGCACGAGAAAGCTTTGGTGCTGAACAGGCTACTTTTATGATAATAGAGAATATTGAATGCAATAAGTGGTATACACATAACGTTACGGGAAAAATAAACAACGTGCCCACATTTAGAACCAGCTGGGCTTACGAGTTTATAACTGATAGCGAGCGCATAGAAGTCTGGGTGCGCGTTCCCGACACGCTTGATATGTATGAAGCGCGGCTGTATTTAATGAGTAACGCGAAATCATTAAAGTTAAATGATATCCCGCTTCCTTGGGAGCCTGGGCTTTACGGCAACTTGAGCGATGTAGGCGGCTACAACCTTGAAAGTGAAGGATACCGCGGCGTCGCATACGCAAGCTGCGAGTTTAACGGCCAAGACATGTATCTAAACTACACTCAACCGTTTGCAGGCAAAAACCTTTACCATCTGGTTTTGATTGGCGAACTTGGCGAGGGAACAATAGAATTTCTTGTTAAAACAGAATTTAACGGAACTTTATCACCCTTGACGTTTCCGCGTCACGTCACGCCTAATGACGTGACAGAAATTGCGTATGTGGCAAACACCACAGAGTTGGAGAACGCCACACTCAGGTACACCGTTGACAACTGGAAGAGCGAGAATGTGATAGAGATGACTGTCAGCAACATGACATGCAACGCTACAATCCCACAGCAGAAAGCAGGCAGCGTAGTAGAGTACAAGGTTCAAGCAACAGACCTAATGAAGACTCAGCTGACAGCGGTGGGAAACTTTACAGTGAAATATCCCTCAGCAATAACCGACTTTAACGTCACCCGCGCTAAGGTAACTTTAGGCGAAAACATAACAGCAATTGGAACACTCTCCACCAACGCGGTAGGTTCACCTGTAACAGTAAAGTTTACGTCTATAAACACCACAGAAAGCCTACAGTGTAGCACGCTTGAAAACGGCACCTTCACCGTAAGCTATCAACCATTAACCACTGGAACCTGGCTGGTTCAAGCCTTATTCGCCGGAAACACCACAGTCCACGAATGCGAAAGCGCCATTGTGATGATAACGGTGGAGGAGCCATCATTCCTCGCCCTATACGGGCTCTATATTGGCGGAGGCCTCGGCGGCGGCCTAGGCGTAGCTGGCGCCATAGTCTACGTAAAGAAATACAGAGAATAGCGTAAGCGCTAAGCTGCGGGAAATAATTAATAAGAAAGTCATTGAATTTTCTTAGTTTGTGTGCAGCGGTAACCAAGCCAGGTCAAAGGTGAAGGACTCAAGATCGACGCTTTGACTCAAGGCGCTCAGATGGGAAATCCTTTCCCGTAGGGGTTCGCAGGTTCAAATCCTGCCCGCTGCACCATGCAACTATTCTTTGATTAAAATAGTTTCTTCTAAGCCTCGGAAATGCTCATCGCCGGTTACAATCTTGCCTTTTACGCTTCTGGCTGCGCATAAAATTATTGAGTCTGCCAAGCCCCAGCCCTTCACTTTCTTCTTCATTTCCACATCAATCTTGCCTGCTTCGGCGGCGATCTCAAAATCCAATGCAATTATTTGGCTTTTTGCTCTAATGAACTCGAGGCGCTTCATTCTTCCCTCCGGCGTCTCGTTGCCAATAGCGATTTCCTGTAGCAGTTTTCTGCTGATTTCCGCAACAACTATCGTTGGGGTTGCAGCGGCATCGCTTTCTATGTATTCTTTGGCAATTTCCCCGGATTTTGAAGCTCGGAAATACTCTATCCACGCGTAGGCGTCGATGATGTATTTACAGCTCATGGAATTCGGCCTCGTCAGCCGCTGAGAAGGGAGTAAGTTTGCGGTTTGACCCAAACATTGAGGAGGGAATTTTCTGTCTTTCAGAAATTAGCTTTTTAATGACTTCGTCGTGACTTTTTGCTTTCATTTCTTTTTTGATTTTGTTGAGCATTTGAAGTGTTTTCTCATCTACTTGAACAGTTGTTGTCACTGTTAGCACCAGTAACTATAGCTATAGTTATAGAATATAAGGCTTCCTTAAGACGCAATGGCTCACAAGAGCCAGCAGCTATACCCCGCTACGCCACAGAAACAACCATCATTAAGACGTGTAACTCCAAGTTTTGCAAGCGAACAAAGCAAGAGCCAGCCACGCATCAAAGGCTAAACGCAGGCTCAGAAACAACAGAAGCCATAAGCTTCTCAGCAGCCGCTTCCTGCTCCTCTGTGCCTGAAACTGCGAGCCAGCAGCAGCCTTCTGCACCGCCTACGCCGCCGGCAGCGATTAGCTCAGCGTCCGCGCCTGTTAGAAGCCGTACAGCCTCGATTTCGGTGAAGATTTCGCCTGGCATGGGGAATAGGCGGAAGCCGCTTGCGCCAGGCGCATTCACCTTCTCAGCTAAGCGGTGCAAGTCACCGTTTACGCGTTTTTCCAAGCCCACAGGCACGATGAGCCGGGCACGTCTGCCGAGAACGGCTTGCAGCGCCACGGCAATGGTGCCTGCCTTCGGATGACCAATAAGTAGCGCGGCTTGCTTGCGCTGCAGATCCACTGAATTTGCGCCCTTCAGTATAACGTCGCCTTCTTTGAGTTCGTCGATTACGTCTGCTATGGTTTTGCCTTTTCTCCATTCGCCTCTGGTTATTACCACATCGCCGGGGAATTGGCTCTCGTCAGCCAATCGACCTTCAGCGATTATGGGTGAGCCAGGCGGTAGAGTGATCCCACGGAAAAAGCGTTTCCGGGAAAAGTGGGCTGCTTGCCCGATTGCTTTCAGGATTTCTTCGGCTACGTAGCCGTTTGTGGTGCCGGCAACGATCACGAGTGTGGCGTTTTTTAGGGCGCTTGTTACTGCTGGGTGCTTTACTAGGGCTTTGGCGATTAGCCGTTTTCCCGCTGCGGGTGTGATTACGTATTGTTTCATGGTTTTTGCGTCCTTTGATTGTTGTGGTAGTATTGTTTTTGTAATTAAGTTGTGCTGCTGGTGCAGGTTGGTTTTGCGGAGTGTACGCTATGTGTTCGTCAGTTGCAGCAGGGTGTAGCTGGCTGAATGACTGACGACACGTTTTCGGGATGATTTTTGTTTGGGGGTTTTGTTTTTGGATGTGTATTTGTGTAGTTCGCTTCAACAATAAAATTTATTAAGACTTAAGACAAGCTATTCGATACAAAGGAGAAAAACCATGAACCTGGCAAAACTCTCCACAAAAACAATACTGCTCCTAATAACCACAGGAATAATCCTAACAGCCACCACCGCCGGTGTACTCACCGTAAACAAAGCACTACCATCAACAGGCACCGTATCCACGATAAACGTGGAAGTTTACTCCGACAGCGCAGGCAGCCAACCCCTAACATCAATAGACTGGGGAACCATCTCGCCAGGAGCCACAGTAACCAGAACAATATACCTTAAGAACACTGGTAGCGTGCAAATGACACTCAGCATGACAACAAGCAACTGGAGCCCAACAAGCGCAAACGGACCCATAACCATCTTCTGGGATAAAGAAGGCGCAACCTTGGCTCCAGGTCAAACAACATCAGCTGTCATTACGCTACGCGTCTCAAGCAGCATCAGCGGCATCTCAAGCTTCAGCGTAAACATAGTCATAACAGGAACAGGCTAAAAACGACTTTCCCTTTCTTTTTAAGATGCTATAACAGTAAACACATAAGAACTTCAAATCCGAAGTTGAAATAATAAAAAACGGTTAATGCAGAAGCTATGTGTTCGTCAGTTGCAGCAGGGTGTAGCTGGCTGAATGACTGACGACACGTTCGTTGACGATGGACATGCAATTGCAATTATTTGTAGTGCATCACATTACGTTTATGATTCAAACATGTAATTAATGATCTGAACGTCGGTATCGAAGTGGTGGAAAATTATCAACTGCAAAAGAGAAAGTATATAGCTCAAGGAAAGCCATTCGCAGCTGTTCGAAATCTTCCATACGCTTTTTGTCATCAATCTGTTGCTGGCTGGTTTTTTGTTTGATCCATGAGTCATAGGCAGCCTCCCATTTCTTTAAATACACAAATGGTTCGATGGCGCGTATTGAAAATAGCTTTTTAAAGTGTTTAAGCAAGGAGGACTGCTTTTTTACGGAAATAAACATGCGAGCTATCGCGGCATATTGATTCATGAGTTCAACAGCCTCAGACAACCGGTTTTCCTCGCTCAACAATTTTGCTCGCTCGTAATACTCCGTGAACAGGTTAATGCGCAAATAGCCTATTTGCGTTAAGAGAAAGCGCTTCTTTTCCTCGAGTTTAGCATTGCCTTTGAGGAACTGACGTAACCAATTCTCATTTATCACTGGAAAATCAAATTGCTTGTTTCTGACGGCATCTTTGCTTAGCACGCCAAGTTTCCGCTTAAGTGTGTGAAAAAGCTCCTCGAGCTCTTCCAAGGTTTTTTCCTTTAATTTTGCGCCCTCCCGAAAAAGCGTTTCAGAATTAAAGTATAATAAGCTTATTATCGAAAGTTCTCACAGCATTCAGAAAGGCTGAAAAACGCGCATAACAACCGTGACCATAAAGCCTAAGCCCAAAGCTAGGGCTACAAAGCGAAGGCGTTTCTTATCTATCATTATTTGTGGTTCTGTAATGGAGCTTACTATTTCTGAGGCTATGAGCAGGATTATCGCCATAACTGCCAGCCAGAGGCTTATGTCAGATGAAGTCATTGGAAAATTCATGTGTTAGCCTTCTACGAGCTGATACCAAACTTCAATGGTTTGGCCGTCAGGCACTATGTGGTCTTTTTGAATGGTAGCCGTTTTTCCAGAGGCTTTTGCTATAGCGCATGCTATAGCGCTTGCAAGTGGACATCCCAGAAAGTGTATACTCTTAAG
>JAWCMT010000041.1:0-12185 GCA_038849555.1 Bathyarchaeia archaeon
CCTTATCGCTGTGAAGCACAGCTAAGTTCTGGAAGGTTCCCAGTTTTCCGGTTTCCTCTTCCACGATTTGGGTGGCTTTACGGACGACAGCGACTCTTTCTGGCGTTACTTCGCCGAGAACTCTCAGCGACAAAGCTGGACCGGGAAATGGCATTCTCTCAGAGATTTCCGGCGGCAAACCTATTTCGCGAGCTACTTGGCGGACTTCAGGCTTGAAAAGCTCTTTTAGCGGCTCAAGGATTTTGTAGCCGTAAATCTCGGGGTTTATGCCTATCTGCTCCAACACATTATGCTGAGATTTGATTCCCTGAACGGTTTCCACAACATCAGCTTTAATGGTGCCCTGCGCAATAAATTCGATTTGCTCTTCTTTGGCGGCTTTGCCTAAGGTCTTGTAGAACTTATCGCGGAAGGCTTTCCGCTTTTCCTCAGCATCCGTTTTCCCTTTCAGCGCCGCGAAAAACTCGGCTTTAGCATCTATGTATCGGGTTTTGATGCCCAAGCCTTTGAGTGTTTTCACGACGAATTCTGGTTCGCCTTCGCGTCTTAAGCCGTCATCTATAAAGACGGCCAGCAGTTTGTCTCCAACTGCCCTATGCACCAAAACTGTGGTTACGGTGCTGTCAACACCTCCTGAACAGGCAGAAATTACCTTACAATCGCCGACCGTTTTCCGAATTTGCTTTAATGAGTTTTCAATGAAATTTTTGGCGTCAAACACTTGCTTTCCTCCAACTTTTTTTGTAGTGTGATAGGCACGCTTGCCTTTTTAGCTTTGCCGTAAATGCGCTTTTCCAAATTGGCCACTGCAGCAAGTTCTTGGAAAATTTAACTCTTCTATAAATAATTCGACTTGCTTGCATTAATGTTGACTAACTGCTTAGGTGAGATTAGCTCTCCAATAATGGCGAAACAATAAGCGAACCCATGGAAGGAACTATATTTAGTTTTCACTTATTTGTTGGTTGTATGTGATTTCAATCAGTTTCATTTAAAAAATTAACACTTAAATTCCACAAAATTTTTAAAATTATGAATCAAAATCAGATTAATTATACCAATATTTGACCAAAGCAAACTGTTACGCATTACATTTTTCAAATAGTGTTAAAAGCAACACTTAAATGTAAAAAATAATTATATTATAAATTGCCTCTTTAAAGTATAAGCTATTTGAAGCATACAATTACATGAATTTAAGCAAACAAAAGAGGCTAGGGAGAGGAAAGATGCGAAAAAAGGACCGGGGAGGCCTTGGAAAGTAAGCAAAGTACTTTCGTTCTCAATGGTTGTGATGTGTAGTTTAATAGTAATTGTTGAAATGAATGAAGCTTTAGTGTGCAACGCAGCAAATCAAGACTTGAAAGCAACAGCGACTGATAAGGTATTAACAATTCTAAACGATGTAGTAGGTATAGACACAGCAAAATACAAAATATCCCTAGAGGCATATAACCAAGATTTATTCTTTGAAATTCTACCGCAAGAGAACGTGAAATACATTCTTGAGTCAGAGGAAAGCAAGCTTGAAGTGATTTGCACTTTTGTAAACGGGAAATTACATTCAATGGCGCAATATATACTGGAAGGTTCACCTCACATGCTTCAAACAACCACCGATGCCCTTAAAATTGCCAAAAACTTTCTCAGCAAGTACCAAGCTTATTGCGAAGCGACGTACTACGAAACAATGAAGACAATGCTAGACGGCGTTAATATTAACGAAAATATTACAATAAAATCGGAGAGCATCAAGTTTAAGGCAGAACATACTAAATCGTTCATTGAATGGGAGAACCGCACAGCAGACATTGTAGAGCTTAGGTGGACCTACCTATCTAACAATGTCGAAGCGCCATCTAAGTGTGTAGCCATGTATTTTGAGCAGGACCTTCTAAAGTACTTTGTTGATACATGGAACCTTTATAAAATTGGGAATAGCACCATCAATATTTCTGAAGAAGAGGCTGTGAAAATTGCAAGGGTTCATGCTAAAAACTTTTCTTGGAACGTAAGTATGGGAAGCGATAATCCCCAGATGGAAGTGACTGAGTTTAATATAGCAGGTGTAAGCAGGGTAACTTTGGATTTTGGTAACTATATCACGAAAGAAGATGCACGTGGCGGAGATCCTTTAACACTATATCCTTGCTGGCACATCCAGTTGTACCTTGACAAGATTTACCCGGGGAATGTCTACGGAATTGATGTTGGAATATGGGCAGATACAGGAGAAGTAAATGACATTCGCGCGCTGATTAGCGGATTAGGACTCCCACTGGAAGAGCACGTTACTGAAACCTCACCTAATGAGTATAATAGTCAAACAAATTTAAACACGCAAGTGATCATAATAACAGTTCCAATTTCAATTCTCATTATGCTTTTAGCAATTAAACTCTATTCTAGACGTAAAAAAAGAGAGCCCCATGAATTTCGTCCAAACCCTTTAAAATTTAGCGCAGCATTATCGTGTTTTTTGATTTTGTCCACCATATTAACGTCAACACCTACAGTGAATGCAGGTACTTACGTTATAGGTTTATACGGTTCCACATGGAAAGTTATTACACAAGAACAAAACGCGGCTAAATCAGTTATTGACAGCATTGAATACTGGTTTGGCAATTATGCAAGTTACACATGCTATGACTTATATGGTAGTTTAACACAGAAACAAACCGTATTGGATCATGCCTCTGCCTTTGAGCAGTATTTTGATCATGTAGCGATGTTTCACCATGGCCATGGAGGTATGAGCATGGAGTATCCTCAGCAGCACAGAGATTATTTTGATGACGACGGCCCAGAACCACTGAGCAATCAGATATGGGATTACGAGATCGGGCTAAAAACGTGGAGGAGCAAACACTTCTTTGTGATACTTTGGGCGTGTCGGCAAGGAGACCATGTAGGCGAGCAAAATGGTCCGCTCGGAGTTTATGGAATGCCATACGCGTGGCATAATCCTATTAGTAGTGGTGATTGTTTCATAGGATTTAAGGATGCATCAATGCCGCTAACTCAAAAATCTATACATTACCCGTACCATTCTTATTCCAGCTGGCTCGTTTATTTCATCTATTATCTTACCTATCATCATTATACGATAATGCAATCTTTGGATTATGCCTCAATAGAGTGTTTACAACGTTCTTACTACGCAACTGAACTTGATGATGGCTTTTATGCGATCTGGCCTGGTTTTGGAAATGGTGCTGGTTGGATGAAAATTTATGGAAATCCAAACATACAAGTCTACTAAGAACAAAGGATCAGCTCAGCAGGTTAGTAAATATACCACAACTAAGTTCACGATTCTTCCTCTTTTACTTTTTACCCAAAAAGTAACCGAAACAGGAAAAAAAGAGCACAAGCAATTGTTTCAGATGTATTTAGAAACGTGCTTCATACCACCATAAAAAAGGCAAGTTTGACCTATGAAAAAGATACACCAGTTCGTAACTTTTGCATTCTTATTTGCTATTTCTTTTTCTCCATCGTCTCTTCTGGTTTCCCAGACTACGGCGACTGAAGACACGTGGACAACTATGGCATCTATGCCTACTCCGAGACCATGGGTTGAAGTTGCCGTTGTAAATGAAAAAATATACGCTATTGGAGGCAGTTATGACGAACACGGCGAGGTTGAGGAATATGATCCGATCACCAATAGTTGGTCAAAGAAAACGCCGATGCCAACGCCACGAATTCTTTTTGGAATTGCTGTCATTGGAAACAAAATATACACAATGGGTGGGGACAGCGGGAACTGGGAAGTTGGTCAGAGAATAACTAACGTCGTTGAAGTATACGACCCCTTGACAGACAAATGGGAAACTAAATCGCCAATGCCGACGAAAAGAATGGCTTTCTCGGCAAGCGTTATAAATGGCAAAATTTACATCATAGGCGGCCAAGTTAGTGAGCCCGCATACAATTCCGTTCTTCAAACCGAAGTTTATGATCCGGAGACGGATACATGGACAACTGCGGCGCCAATACCTGTCCCTGTCGGCTATCATGCTTCAGTAGTCCTTGATGGTAAAATCTACATACTCGGAGGTTCAACAAGGACTGAAGTCAGCGCATCCCTTAATCAAATCTACGATCCGGAAACTAATTCTTGGAGCAACGGAACCGCCATGCCCTTTGGAGTGGATTCTGCAGCAGCAGGCGCAACCACAGGCATACTATCACCTAAAAGAATCTATGTGTTAGGTGGAAAGAAAAATCTAGATGCGGTTAACCTAAATCAAATATATGATCCTAAAACAGACACATGGACGCTTGGCGCACCAATGCCGACAGCCCGATATGGCTTAGGCGTTGCAGTTGTAGACGACATGCTATACGCAGTGGGAGGGCGCGAGGGCTGGATTGGAGCGCCCATTACAGGGGCAAATGAAAGATACACTCCAATAGGCATAGGAAAAGCTCCACTTAAAATAGGTATTATCTCGCCCAAAAATGAAACCTACAATGTAGAGAATGTTTCCTTAACTTTCATTGTAACTGAGGCAACGTCATGGATAGGTTATAGCTTAGACGGACAAGTAAACGTGACAATTGCTGGAAACACAACATTGACTGGATTACCTGATGGCGCGCATAGTCTAACAATTTATGCAAACGACACTGCGGAGAATAGTAGAGCGTCTGAAACAAGATATTTTAGCATAAAAACGCAACAATCTGAGCTCTCACCACTTTGGATTATGATCACTATAGCAGTAGTAGTTGTCGCTGGAGCAGCTTATCTGATCTATCTCAAAAAATTAAACAGATGAATAGAAAAAATAGTCAAATAGGCTATATAGGAAAGGCAAGCGTTCTATGTTGGAAAGCCTAAGCACGAAAATAGAGTACCGCTTTGACTTACCATAACCATGCTTTTTTCAACATGAGAGAACTTGTTTACAGCAAAACTGATGCGAGCATGCCGCTGATAAGCCCTAAAACTATTGGAAAGGGCAGGCCGGGAAACATTCCTTTTTTCTCAAGCATTACAAGCGTTAGGTAAGCGCCGGCTAAAATGCCAGCGAGCGAGCTTAGGCTGGAGATTAGGCCGAAGTTGAAGAGCATGCTTGCCGCGAGCATGGAGTAGAAAACTAGGTCTCCTAGGCCCATCTGCATGTCTCTGAAGGAGTAGCTTAAGCCGTGAAGTTGGTCGAGGCCTAAGTGAGCTATTTTGCCAACGGGACCATAGTAAACTGCGAAAACGTCGTAAACTGCTAAGAAGATGAGAATCAGTGTTGCGCTTAAGAAGGGGACGTAGTTTCCGAAGAACGCGCCTAGCGCCCCGCCTAGGCAGATGACTGCGATGTTGCGTGCCTTGCCGCCTAATCGGAAAACGGCGAGGTCGAAGAGGATGGCTATGGCTATGGAAATCGGCAAAACCAGAAACTCTAAGCCTGCAGCCAAGGCAAAAAGCAAAGACAGGTAGATGACGGATAGCAGCAAGGCTGCGGCTGTTAAGGCAAAGGCTATGATGAACGTGATTAATTTCAGATTTCGCCTTTTAAGCAAGACGTAGAAGATGGCGGCGCTTATGGCGACGAGGACAACAAAATAGGCGGCGTTGCCGAATAGCCCCGCAGGGTTTTCTTCAGGAAACGGCGTAACCGTGATAGGCGGCACTGGCCGCGTGAGAAAAAGGGCGCTGCTACCGAGGCCGACGAGTAAGCTGGCTAGTACAGGCAACAGATACACGGCTTGCGCGGTGAATCTCTCCTCAGTCAAGACGCTTCACTCCAACTGTGCGATGCCTATTGTAACATGCAGATAGCATTGGTCACAGAATAAGCTTTGCTTCCTGTCAGTATCGAGGATAGAGTTGGAGAAGTACATGACACATGAAGCGCGGCTGCAGTGCCGCAAACCAAGCGTGTGTCCAAGTTCATGCACCGCTTCTTTCAGTGCTCGCGCGGAAAAAAGCGTCATGTCAGATGTGTCGCCGTAAAATTCAGGCCTTAGACGCCACAGTGAGATTAGCGCGGCTTTTCCTGGGCAGAGGGCTTCTCCAAAAACAAAATTTAACTCTGAAACAAAAAGGTCTGCGTCTACAACGCCTAACACGCGGTGTAAATCAGATTTTTTGGCGGCGAATTTTTGAATTGTGTTCAAAATAGCGTGGGATCTGTACTGTTGGCGTTTTCTGTTGAAATATTCAGCTTTTAGAGGAGCCTCATCCAATATCGTGCACGTAGTATTAGGGAAGATGAGCGGTAGCTTATCTTTAATTTCCTCCAGTATAGAAGTGTCTATATGCGCTATGGGTAAAATGCCAACTTTCATGGCACGGCTTAAACCTCGAAGACATCGCCTGTCCGTGGCGCCACAGCATCCAAGCCAAGCTCGGATTTAGCCCAATTCGCCAAAAGCTCACAGTTACCTTCCTCGCCGTGAACAACGAAAACTTTGGGTTTACCGCCTAGCCGCCGCAGCGCCTCTCGGAGTTGACTGGCGCCGCAGTGAGAGGAGAAGTCGAAGTGCTCGTAATGTGCTTTAACCTTGCGAACCTTGCCGTCAATCGTGCATACACCCTTTTCAAGAAGTTCTCTTCCCGGCGTTCCAGGAAGCTGATAGCTGACTAGGAAAACGGCGTTGCTGGCTTTTTTACCAATCTTTGACAGATAAAAGGTTGCGGGGCCACCCTTGAGCATGCCGGCGGTTGAAACAATCACGCCAGGTGTCTTAACGGCTTTTCGGCGGTCGCGCCAGCCGTCTACCCACTCAACCGAGTGCATAGCGTTCATGAACAGTTTCGGGTCTCTCAAGAACTCTTTATGATTCATTATGATTCGGCTTGCCTCTCTGGCCATGCCATCCAAGAAAACCGGGTACTCAAAATGGTGCGCAGTCAAAACGCAGGCGATTTCTTGCGATCGGCCAACGCCGAATGCCGGCACAAAAACAGTGCCGCCGCGTTCAACTACATCAATGGCGGATTCCACAAAACGCTTTTCCAGCGTTGCGCGGTCCTCGTGATTCTCGTTTGCGTATGTGCTTTCAATAATTACAGCGTCCAAGTCGCCGTAGTCCATGGTGGCTCCAGCCAAGAGCTTGCTGTCAACAATGTTGAAGTCGCCCGTGTAAAGAAGCCTTTTGTCCTCCGCTTCGATTAGCACTTGGGCGCTTCCAGGCGTGTGTCCAGCGTTAAAAAGCTGAAAGCGAATATCACCTACTTTTTCTTCAACGCCAAAATCCAGATGCCTATTGCATTGTGTCATGGCTTTTAATTCCAAGTATTCAAAGGGAAGATAGTAGCCAGAAAGCTTGATGAAATCTTGAATTAGGATCTGCGTTAATTCCAAGTTGAGCCTATTCGTGTATAATGGGATTTTATTTTGGATATAAAATAGTGGAAGGGCGCCTGAGTGGTCAAGGTGGCTATGAGTAAGAATTAGCGCATCCACTTCTTTGGGCGGCACATGCATGGGGAAGCCTGGTTCATGGTCAAGCATTACACCGTAGTCTAATAGAACCTGAGTTTTCTTGGACTTAACAGCTATGCCTATTCTTCCAACTTCGCGAGTTCCGCCGAGAAATCCAATCTGCAACCAAACCAATCCTTTTTCGTTTAAAGTTTTTCAAGTAATCATGAAACTGTTGTGCCCTTTTAAAAATGTATTGACCCTAATTTTGGATACGTGGCTACCAAACCCTTCTTTATCGCTTTCAGAACGTCGTCAACATCCAAGCTTGCCTGGATCTCCGTGTACACATTGCATAATTCGGCTGGTTGATGCGCGTCGGTGCCTGCTACACCGGGCACACCCATTAGCTTAGCTAATTCATGAGCTCGCCTGTTAGCCAGCGGAGACGATGCGCCGTTAAGCACTTCCACAGCGTCAAACTTGTAATTTCGTGCCACGTCGCCCATGCCGTACTCGCGGTAAGGATGTGCAGCTATGGATACGCAGCCTCTTTCACGGGCAAAGTCGATGATGCTCTCCACGGTCCAGGGCTTAGGCGGTAGCTCTGTTGTGCCTAAAATTAGCGTGTCGCCTTCGCTGGTGCTGATTTCCACGCCTGGGATAATTAGTATGTCTGGATAAGCCGCTGCAAGCTTTTGCGTCGCGGCGAGGCCCTCTACGGTGTCGTGGTCTGTTACGGCTGCAACTTTTACGGCGTTGTGTGCCACAAGCGCTTCTACAAGAGCCTTAGGCGTGATTGACGAGTCATATGAATAGGTGGTGTGGATGTGCAGATCAGCGCGGATCAAGGTTATTCGCTCAAATGTTTGCGCAGAATCATCTCTAAACGAGTTAAAATGTTTTTGCTTCCTTCAGCGCGGATGTTTACATGCTCAAACTTTATGCCTTTCTTTAGACAAGAGCGACTGCAACACTTTTTAACGCTGCTGCCCCATTGCTGCGGATCATTAAGGAGCACGACTGAGTCATAGCGGGTCTGCATAATGTAGTCTGACACTTGTTTTGCCACGTATTCTATGGTTTCTCTGTCGAGCGGCAAGGCCACTTCATGCTGGGACAGCGGATAAACCTCGTCCAGCTCCAGCGGAATCAGCCCAAAGGGCGCCGCGTAGAAGCAAGCGTGCACTTTGCTGAAGAGAGGTTCGCCTAAGTTTTGGACTATTTTTCTTATTTTTGCGTATTCTGGTGTTTTATGGAAGGGTTTTTTGCGGGTTTGAGGCAAAAGCAGAAGCACGCGTGCAGTTTCAGGCGGAGAATAACGCTCGAAAAGGCGATTTCGATAATTAGTAACTTCTGGCCTTATGATGCTGAGGGAGCTGAAAAAGAAGAGGCCGCTGGGCTTCAGCGTGGGCGTGTGAGCCACGATAAAGTCTGTGTAGTTTTTCAGCTTCTTTAGCGCGGTGAGGAGCGCGGGATGAGCATGCGCGCGCATTTCCAGATGCTCCCAGAGGCGGCCGTCTTTTATGGCTTGTTTTATGCGTTTTAATTCGGCTTGGCACACGTAGAGATTATGCTCAGCCAAGAAGGTTGCCCTATCCGCCTCAGGCATTCCGAGGACAGCTTTTGGTGTTGTGCCAGCGCATTTTGGGCATTGGCAGGGGAAAAAGTCGAGTTCTTCAAGTCGCCATGTGCCGTTTTCGGTCATGTAACGGTTTTCTCTGGCGTAGAGGGCGTAGGCGGCGGAGTCGAAAAGGTCGCAGCCTAAGGCTACGGCTAAGGCAAACATCATTGGGTGGCCGGCGCCGAAAAGGTGAAGAGGTCTTTCAGCTGGCAGATTCATCTTTGCCGCCATTATCATGTCGACTAACACGTCAAAACGGTAGTTTTCCATGACCTCGGTTGGGCTTCCAAGCGCATGCACTTGGAATGGCAGCTTGCCCATTTCAACAGCAGACATCGCCACTAAATCCGAATGGCGTCCGCCTTGAACTGGACCTACCCAGAGTATGTCATCGCGCGTTTTGATTTTGAAGAAATCCTTGGCGCGCCGCAAAGTTTCATCCACTGTTTTTGCGGCTTGGTTTTTCGTTATTCGCCAGCCCGTGGGAATATCCAGTATCGTGGCTATGTCGCTACCTATGCGCTCCTGGTACTCAACGATCTCAGCTTGGCTTACTTCCACATTACCATAAACGAGAATCTGGTAGGCGCCTGAATCCGTCATTATGGCGCCGTTGAAATCCAAAAATTTGTGTAGGCCCAGCTCAATTGGCGTGTTCTGGAATCGTTTTTTGAGGATATACGCGTTTGTTATGACGGCTTCGAAGCCGAAGGTTTCCTTAAGCTTCCTCGGCGAAACAAGCTGGATGTTGGGGTTTATTACGGGAAAAAGAAGCGGAGTCTCCACTGTGCCGCTTTTAGTCTTCAGCCTACCGATTCTTGCAAGCAAGTCTTTGTCTTTAACTTCGAAGCGCATCTTTGAACCTACACAATCACTACTGCAGGCTTATAAAAAAGGTTAGGCTCAGCGTGCCAACAGGTGCACCATCAGTTTAGATGAGGCATCCTTATATTCGCTTGTTTTCTCTAATACACACCCAAGTGAAGGAGCTAGATCATGGTTTGCACTATTGAATTCAGCGAAATACCGAAACTCAACGATCCCATCCTAATCGAGGGGTTGCCAGGAATCGGCTTCGTTGCTAACATTGCCTGCTTGCACCTTATTAATGAATTGAAGGCTAAACGATTTGCCCAAGTGGTTTCCGCATCGTTTCAAGACCTTGCGGTGACAACCGAAGCAGGTGGTGTCCGCTCACCCATAAGCGAGCTTTATTATTATAAGCGTGAAGACGGCGGACGCGACTTAATCATATGGTACGGTAACACGCAGGCGCTGACTACGTTTGGGCAATACGAGTTATGCGGCAAAATACTGGATATAGCGCAGGAACTGGGCTGCCGCTTTGTCATTTCCATCGGCGGCTTCAAAAAGGATGAAGTTCAGTCTGTTCCAGGGCTTTATAGCGCAGCCACGGACGGTGAAACACTTAAGGAAGCGTTGGATTTGGGAACTAAGATAATGGTCGGCCACATATTCGGCATCGCTGGTTTGCTCATAGGCTTGGGCAGGATTAGAAATTTGAGAGGCTTTGCACTTCTGGTGGATACGCCTGGTTTGTATCCAGATGTGAACGCCACGCGGTATGCGTTAACCGCCTTAAGCAAGTATCTGAACTTGAATCTTGACTTATCAAGGTTGGATGCCACGCTGGAGCAGACGAAGAAAATGCTGGAGCCCTTTGGCTTGATTAGAAATATTGTTGAAGAAAAGAAGAAAGAGGAGCAGCAGATGCGCTGGTTTATTTAGCCTTTGTTTCGCTGATAAATTGGTCGTAAACTCTTTGAACGCGTTCAGCCGCTGGCCCTGAGCCCTCCACAACGCCCTTCTCGGTTAGCTTGATTTTGTCCATGACCCAGATGAAGCCTTTATCCTCATAAAGCTTAACCATTGTCGGAAAAACCTTTTCAAGGCGGGCGGCTAGGGCTTTTAAGTCGAAGGGTTTCTCGGTGCTTGATATTTGAGCAACGACGTTACCGTTTAGGAAAACGCGATGATAGGTTTGTCCAGCTTCATCCTTCGCTTCAGCGATGCAAAGGCTCAGCGTGTCAGGGTTAATGCCAATAAGCGTGCCAGTAAATGTTTTCCCTGTAGTGGCTACTACACTTACCGTTTTATCCGCCAGCGCAGCAACTTCGGTGAAAAATTTTCTTTGCGCTACAGACACATTTAAACCTCCATTCAAACTAACGAATCTGCATTACAAATATATATTCTTTGAAGACTTAAACGACATTTTTGCTTTGACATTTAACAATAATGCAAAGTCTAAAGAACAAAACAACCTGTTGAAGACTTGAATATTGAGACAGGACGTTGCTTTCGCTTACTTTAATGGTATAAGCGGCAGCGTTAGCTAATTTTCTGCTGCCGTGATAGATCCCCTCTATTGTTTTCTGCATTGTTTGGCTAATAGGCGGCTAATACGCTTCGGCGTTGGCGGAGAACCTACCCTCTACTGGTTTCTGCAATGAATTTCTAATAGCCGCCAAATATGATTATGCCGATGGCGCTTGGATGCATGCTATCACCTAAAATTGCATCTATTCGTCAATAAGTTTCGATTATTTTGAAGAATAAAATAATATTGTGGAAGATGTACTGTTGGTCAAGCAGAATGTTCAAATTTTGGTTTTGCAGCTTTTTCTTGGGGGATGATGTCGCCGTCCCAGTCTGATGGGGAAGATGAGGAAGGACTTTGACAGACCCTATTTTAATCGCTTGTGAGAGGCAAGTATTTGTTGTGTAGTTTGTGGAATTTTCTGTTAGTTTTAGGCATGCTGGTTTTCAGCGCAAAGTTTTTATATTACAACTTTTAGATGTATATTTTGCCTATACAAATCAAAATTGTATAGTTAATGTGAGGTGATGTGCCATGGTTACCCGCAAAACAAGAGTAACCCAAAACAGCGAAGCACCTGAAACTGCTCTTGCGAGGTGGACAGACCCCTTCAGCATATCAAGACAATTCGACCGCTTATTCGAGGAATTCCGCCAATCCTTCGATGATTTGCTAAGGCCCTTCTTACCCACAGCATACACAATCGCGGAAGCGCCTGAGATGTCTACGCGATACGCTGCAGTAGACCTCATCGATAACGGCGACTCCTACACTGTCACTGCTGAGCTGCCAGGATTTAGCAAGGACATGGTTGACGTTCAAGTCACCAAAGACGGCGCCACAA
>JAWCMT010000042.1:0-10998 GCA_038849555.1 Bathyarchaeia archaeon
GTTTTCGGCCTTAAGCTCGGTTGTGGTGACTTTGGTTACGAGAGTTTTAAAGCCTGACTTAAGCCGGTCAAACATCGCTTGAAGCTTTCCCTCCCCTCAACTTGCCGACTAAACCTTCGGCACGGTTCCTGTCTGCGTTGATTCGTTCGGCGACTTGCGCAAACTGCTGCTGCACCGCATTCAGCGTCTTCTCCATCTCCTCTAGCCGCTCCTTAACCATCGCTTTTGCCTCCTGCAGCGTTTTCTCAACGGATACTCCTGCACCGATTCCTACGACAACCTTGTCAGGCGCCGCCAACTTCGCTTTCAAGTAGGAGCCGCCGCCAATTGGAACAAGAAGTTCCGTGTCCTCTTTCTCCTTTTCTACACTCTCCAAAGTCATTTGCGCATAAGACAAATCCGTCATAGCTGTAGTTATCATGCCAATCCGCTGCTGTAGCGTCTCGGCGGTCTGCTCTAAAAGGCGCATTTCTATGCTGAGCCTGCGAAGCTCCTCTTCCTCTTCGCTTATTTTTGCCAAGCCTATTCCCCAGCCACAATCTTTTTCAAAACAGGATTCTTGATTTCTTCAGTTGGAACTTCCGCAACGCTCAATATCTTAATATGATGCCGCTTAACGCGGTGTTTGCTGCCGATTTCCGCGTAAACTTTCTCAACGGCATGCTCAGATTTAGCCGCTAACACTTCTTTCGCGAAGGGAGTCTTCAAATTTGGCTTGTTAATCTCGCCGGTTACTCTGAAAACTTTCATTGCACATCATCTTCCTGCACAACATCCAATGCATTCCCAATTATAAACATCTCGGGTCCAGTGGTCAAAGAACCAGCCACTGCAGCGTGACTATTAGCTATTAAGCCAGTGCCAACATAAGGTATGCCGCAGTTGATTGTGCCCACGTCCACGGGAACTTTAAAGACGCTTTCTAAAACCTTCTTTTCCTCTTCGCTTAGCAGTGGATGCGCAAGGACGCCCTTATTGGTTGCCACCGCCAGCGACCCGACGTAGGGCAAGCCTGCAATCTCGGCTGGAACAGCATCTACTCCTAAGGTTTCGGAAATTTTGCTTATTTCATGCTCCTTGAAGCGGGGGTCAACAACCGCTCCGTGGTCGTTGGCTAGCACCAGATTGCCGTAGGCTGTCTTTTTTGTCTCCATAACCGTGATGTTGCCTTCAAAAGACGATTTGATGGCGGCGAATTCTTCTTCCTTGATTGAGTGGGGCAGGAGAATGCCGTTTGAGTTTGCACAAGCTAATGCGCCAACCAGCACGGAGCCAGCGAGGGAGGTGTGCACCAGCTTAACTCTCAACCAGTCCGCTGTCCGCTGCGCCTTTTTCAACGGCACAGCCTTTGGAATTATGACGATTTTATCGTTTGCAAGTGAGTAAATGCCTATACTTGCGCTTCCAGCTATGCTTGTCAGGTAAACGGCCAAGGATTATTCGCCCTCAGCCAAATAAAGAGTAACATTACCATCCTTGTCTTTAGCTGCACGTACCCGAATTTTTCTCGGAGGCCTCTCTATGCCTCTACTCCAAACTTTCTCGTTAACCTCATTGCTTATTACAAGCTTGGGCAGTTCTTCCTTTTCCTCTTCAGCTTCAACTGGTATCTCCAGCTTCATGTGCTTAATGATGAACTCCCGAATTAGCTGCATAGCCCGCGGCGCTCTTTTCTTAGGTGGCCTTGCCAAGGCTTTAACGAGCGGAATCGTGTAGATGCGCTCTTCGACTATGTCTTCGTCTTCTTCCTTCTTTTTCCGCGGCGCAGCCTTCTCCTCTTCCTCTGCTGCTCCCTCGGCCGCTTCAGCCGTTTCCTCTACGGATTCTTCTTCCAAAATTTCTTTAATTTCATCCACAGTCTTCTCTTCGCTTACGCTTGCATCCGCTTCTTCGGCGACTTTTGCATCCTGAGACGCTTTTTCTTCCGCTTTAGCTTCTTTCACCATAGGTTACCACTACTCCTATGCTTTTATTTTCCGTGTTCTCCAATTTCTTCTTCGCTTAGGATTTGTCCTAACCTTCCCGTCGGTGCGCATAATTACCCATGTTGGAACGGCCTTTTTCTGCTTATTAGCTTTAGCCAACCTGCGTTTTTTAGCTGGAGGTTTAGTTCGCGCCATCCTCATACCCTTCTAATTGTTGTCTCTCGCTTTCGCGATTGAAGCTGAATTAATATTTGCTTTAGTTGCGCATCTGACAACGGTATGGGTAACTTACCTACCTGCGCCAGCTGTATCAACTGAAGCTCCAGTTGCTCAGCGAAATCGGGCTTAACCATCTTTAGGTTGGTTAGCCTCTGCCGCGCTTCAGGTGAAAGAATCTGCCGCAGTAACGCTTGCTTCTGCGCTTCTAACTGCTGCTCTACCTGCGCTTGCCTCTGCTCTTCGCTTAGCTTTTGCTGCAGAGCCAAAAGTTTTCTTCTGCGAATCGCCTCAAGCTCTTCATCCGACATCCTTAGTCGCCTTTATACTTCCTAAGCTCAGGAACCGTTTTCGCTAACTCTTTATGCAAATCAGCGGCTATCTCCTGAAGAAGCTTCCGCCCCTTCGGAGTGAGGATTCTTCCCTTAGGTCGTGTGGTTTGCACTAGCCCTGCTGCTTCGAGCTGCTGAAGGATTTTTCTAATATTGCTTCCGCCAGCTTTCACCACATGCTCGGGTTTGACGCCGAAGTCTTTTCTTCCACCGTAGGCAGAGCGCAGCTTTTCCAGCCCTACAGGGCCATGAACGTAAACTTTACGCAGTATCGAAGCGCTGCGAATATACCACCAGTTGGGGTTTTGCGGCTGCTTCTCCACGTGAGCGCCAGTTTTAGCAAGGCTTGCCCAAGCTGGAGGCTGTACTTCATCAACGTTCTCTTTTAGATACTTGGCTAGTTTCTCGATGAATTGTGATGCTGGAACGTCGTATGGAGTTGTCAAGATGCATGTTCCCTTTTTAATTTTTCCTTGCAGTAAAATCATTAAGCCTAATATAAATATTCTCTGGAAGCAAGCATGTTCTAAAAAGAAATATCCCTAATTGCCGATGAAACACAATCCGAATTGCAATTAGTCAATCGGGAAAACATAAAAACAACAGCATGACAATTTGGAGATACAAAGGGTGATTAAGTATGAAGCCAAAAATCACTAAAGCCACTGAAAAAGAACGGCAGGAAGCCAAAACATGGCCTACTTGGGAAAAAGAAGAATCCACGTTTCCATGGGAATATGATGAGCAGGAAAAATGCTTAATTCTAGAGGGAAAAGCCGTGGTGCATACGCCTGAGGGAAAATTCGAGTTCGGCGCAGGAGACTACGTAGTGTTCCCAAAAGGGCTCAAATGCACGTGGGAAATTAAGCAGAAAATCAGAAAACACTACAATTTTGGCTAAACCAATAATCTCCTACATATTTTTTATAGCAGACAAGCTTGCGGAAGTTTTTTAGGTGCCTTTGTACGGTTTTTAGCGTAACTATTGACTTGAACCACCTTTAGAAAGCCAGTTGATAACATGAGCAGAACAGACTTAAGCACGGTTTCAGCATGGTTGAAAATTAAAGCTGACAAATGGAGATTAGCCTTCCTAGTTTTTGCAGTTGCTTACGCGGTTCTTATCACGCTTAACCTCTCAGCCATGGCGATTCAATGGGATGAAATCACACATTTAAACGGCGGCTTACGCCTTCTACGCGGACTTTTCCAAGAGTATTTTGCCTATAACGCGTTTTATCCGCCAATGTACGATGCAGTAACAGCAGTTTTCTTCGGCGTGCTCGGCGTAAGCGTGTTCGCTGGCAGATTTGTCTCAGTAGTCTTCGCGCTTCTTTCGCTTATTATAGTGTATAAAACCGCGGAAAGACTGTTCGGCGCGAAAATTGCGCTTTTGTCCAGCATTCTGCTTGGTGTGATGCCCGGGTTTGTTTGGCTTTCGCGGATAGCAATGATAGAAACCATGCTTGTATTCTTCTTCACCGCCGCCATGTTCTTCTTTTTCAACTGGCTGCGCACTCATAGAAACAGAGATTTAGTGTTTAGCGGCTTGGCGCTGGGCGTAGGCTTTCTCGTCAAATACCAGATACTTGTCGCAGGCATAGTCATGATAGCAAGCGTGCTACTTTTAAGCCGAGATTATCTGAAGGAAAAGTTCTCTAAGATGCCGCTTTTGATTGTGGCTGTCGCCTTAGTGGCGATCCCGTGGATTTTCATTTCCTACCAGATCTACGCCTCGGGCATGCTAGATCAGTGGCTATACGCTTTGAGCATGGGCAACCCTGAGAAGTCGCTTTACAGCGAGCGATTTCCGCCGCTTATATTCTATTTTATAGAGATGACGTGGCCATACAGCAACGTTCACCCAGTCTCCTTCTTCCTCTACATCGCGGGCTTGGTTGGCCTGGGACTTTTTGCGTGGAGAAGACGAACCGAAGACAAGTTTCTCCTAGTATGGTTCGCGGTAGTTTTCGTCTTCTTTACGCTTATACCGAATAAGCAGTGGCGTTATGTGATTCCACTGTTTCCGGTTTTGGCAATTTCCGCCGCCAGCCTCATCGCGTTTGTTTACAGCAAAACCGCAGAAGCATGGCGGTCGGAGCATGTCAGCGTAAACCGGAAGCGAGCCGTCAAGATTGCCGCTGGGCTGTTCACCGTATTCCTCGCGGTTTCCTTCTTCCTAAGCGTAAGCGACGCTTACTATTGGGTTGCAAAAGACCAGATTGAAGTGCCCATTGAGGCGGCGACGCGTTACGCGGCCAGCCGCCTTGGCGAGAACGAGTCAATAATGCTTGTGTGTCCCTTCAACCTTTTCAGCCATGACATGGTGAAGTTTTATTTGTATGCTGATGGCACGAGGCATAATGAGGTTTGGCAGTATCCCGAGTTGCCCGTGGATACTTACACGCCTAATTTTGACATAAACGAGTTCATCGCCCTATGCGAAGAACGCAACGTGAAATACGTTTTTACCTACGAGTTCGGCGGCGACGTGCCCTACTTCAACACGACACTATGTCTCATGGATGTTTATCAGATGTTTTATGCATCTGGTAGGTTTGCGCCTCTCTTTGGTAATGATACGGTAGAGGATATGATTAAGGACGGGCGGTTGCCAGCCTTCGGCACGAATCCGCGTAGAATTCTCATTTTGACGTTCTTACGTTAGCCTTGAACCTCAAGGAACTCGAATCGCGTTTTCTTATCCGCAACACGTTTTGCTTTTGCGCCTGTAAGCTCTACGATGATGACTTCGCCGATTTGCCAAACATCCACGCCCATGCGGACGCAGCCGGTGACCGTTTGCTCGTTTCTACCGAAGCTAGCGTGCATGTGCAGCTTAGGCTTGCCTGCTCCATCCGCGAAAATTGTGCCAACGCCGCAGGCTTCATGCACTCCTCTGAGAAGCGTAATCATGGGTTCCGGCGGAAACGCGTTGCCGTCTTTCGGGCCGACGACCACTCGGCTTTTCTCTTTTGCTCCGCCTATGAAGAAGCAAAGTGCGGTGGAAATGTGTTTTTCTGCTGCGAAGGATTCGATGACTTCGTGGAGGCATTCGCCATCGTGCAGCCTCAGCACGAAGATTCTTCCAAGTTTGGCTTCTGTGAATTCCATTGTTGTTTAACCTCTCATCAGAGAATTATAAGGGAAAGAGTAAGCTAATATAAAAAGAGTTTCAAGCTTGAAGCTACCGTTGAAAAGTTTTGTTTGCGCTATATTCTTTTGAGGTAAAGCGGCTCATTGGCTTCTTTTTTACGTTTTTTTCGAGAATTATTTGCGTTGCCGCTGTCTGCCGCGGTAACAGCGTAAACTACGCTATCTTTCTCGGTGATTACTGTTTTTTCTTTTTTGGCGCGGCTCATTTCTATTACCTCGCGATTTTAAAAGATAACAGTGTGATTAAACTTAATAAATGTTGTGAAAAACTCTGAAACTGAACGGAAAATCGCAAAAAACTTGTAAATTAATCTAAAATACTGATAGAAACTTCATATCGGCTGCGTCTCCTTATCGGCGGCTTAATAGCCACCTTTTCGCTGCATATGAGCATGTGCACGCGTATTCTTGCGGTCTACCGTAATTATTCTCTAAAGAAGCTTGTGAGACGCTGCTGTTCTACTTCTTCTCGACTGAAGTGCGCGATTTTTACGCCTACACGGCGGATTTCAAGCTGCGATGTGCTGAGAAGCTTTTCGAAAAGTTCCTGCGCGGTTCGCCTTAGCACGGCAATGTCGTTTGTTGCTGTTTCCAATGTGCGTGATCGGCTTTTAGCGCTTAAGTCGGTCATAATTGCGATTACGCCGATTTGCCTGAAGCTGACGCGTCTCTGCGCGGCGTCTCTGTGGATTTCCTCGATTAGCTGATTTGCCTTTTCCATTATACGCGCTATGTCGCGTGTATCCTCCTTCAGCGTGGCAATTCGGCTGATGGATTCCGATTCTCCTACTTCCTGCACGGGCTCGTTATCGATGCCGTTTGCTGCGTTGTGGAAGTAGATGCCTAGCTTTCTCCCGAAAATCGCCACGAGCCTTTGCACATCATAACCTGCAAGGTCGCCAATAGTCCTTATGCCCAGCTCACCCATTTTCGCCGCTGTTTTCCGTCCTACACCTATTAGCTGGTCAACAGGCAACGGCGACAGGAATCGCTGGACATCTTCTGGCTTGATGATGGTTAAGCCGTCGGGCTTTTGCCGGTCAGCAGCGATTTTGGCAACAAGCTTGTTTGGGCCTACACCCACAGAGAAGGTTACGCCTACCTTGTTTTTGATTTCGCTTTTCATTTTTTGCACTAAATCTTTGACGGCGTCAAAATCTCCGTTCACCTTTTGCGTAACATCCAAGTAAGCCTCGTCTATGCCTACCTGCTCGAAGGCGTCCGCGTAGCCTCTAAGCGTTTCCATTATTTTGTTGGAGATTTGCTCATAAAACGCTGTGTCCACAGGCAGAAAAACGGCGTCAGTGCCCTCCAGCCGCTTCTTCGCCAGATACAACGGAAGCCCAGATTTTACACCGAACTTTCGGGCGATGTAGTTGGCTGTGCTTACGGCGCCGCTGTCCTCGGTGCGACCGGAGTAAACGCCCACGACCACCGGCTTATCCTTGAGCGCGGGGTTCCGCAGCTCCTCGCACTGGGCAAAGAAATAGTCCAAGTCCACCAGCATTACAACGCGGGTTGGCGATGGCACAGCGTGTTCACCTCTGCTTAACGGCAAGCAGCCATGAGCCGTCGCATGTCGCCGTGTTCAGCTGCGTTAAGCCTTCTCTGCAGACGCCAAATTTCATGCCGTTTGCTGTGGCTAAGCGGCGGATACTGCTCAAGAGCCTAAGCCGCAAATCAGCGGGCAGAAGCGTGTAGCCGCCCTTCTTTTCGCCTTGCTCAAAATAAAGTGGCCGAAGTTTCTCTGCAGCGAGGGGCATGGCTGCTGAGAAGCGCATCCAATTGTCTGGTTTAATCTTGTATGTGGAAGCCGTCACGTGTTTGACGCCTATGCTTGCGAGAGTGACAATCAAGCGTTCAGGCTTGTCGTTTACGAATGGAATTATTGGGTCTACGCGCACGGATACCGGAATGCCCTTGGCTATTAGCGTTTCAACGGTTTTGAGGCGTTCTGCCGGCGCAGGCGCATTCGGCTCAAGCAGCTTGGCCACATCCTCGTCGTCTGTTGTGATGGTCAAGGCGACGGCGGAAGCCGCTTTACCCAAGAGGTCGATGTCGCGTGTGACAAGCGTGGATTTCGTGATTATCTGGATTCTGCAGTTGCTCTGCGCGAGAATTGCCAAGCACATCCGCGTCAAAAGCGCTTCGGCTTCAATCCGCGGGTAAGGATCAGAGCTGTTGGCTATTGAGACTGTTTCGCCCTTGAGCGTGGCGGCTTCCCGCTGCAAACGTCGTAGCAAGTCGCTTTTCGGTCTGCACTCGGAGAAGCGGGGAATGTAGCTGGAGGCGTAGCAGTAAACGCAGGCGTGGTCGCAGCCTGTGTAAGGGTTAAAGGTCAGTTTAGGCGGGCAAGTGCAAAGGCTACTGCGCCAAGGGTCAAACCGCGAAATTAACGCCACATCCACTCACTACAACTACTGTAAGAGTGAAGGGCAGACAAAAACCATTCGCCAGCAGAAATCAACGCCGTTTTCATCCAATTAACAGTTTTAATCTGTTTACAAAGGGAACAGCAAAAATCAAGCGATAGTCTACCAGAAGCAGGGTATATACTCTCTAATCCGCAGAGGCACACCTAATACTTCAGCAACTGCCCGGATTTTGTCCATGTCGACTTCAGGCATTCTTACCGCTGAAACTTCCACATCCAACCCAGCTGCTTTCGCTTTCTTCACAAAGTCCAGCACAGCCGAGAAGCCGCCAGCAAACATGGGTCTGCAGTTCTCCGCATAACTCGCCTCGTCATGTCCATTCAAGCTTACGCTGACCTTGCTGACGCCTGCACCGCGCATCTCCTGCGCCACTTCCCTGCCCTTGTTCAACACATAACCGTGCCCATTCGTGTTAACTCGAATCGTGATTGCGCCGCCGCAGCGCTCGCGTATCCACCGCGCAACCTCCAAAAGAACATCTAACCGTGCAGTTGGCTCGCCGAAACCGCAGAAAACCACCTCTCGCCACCGCCGCAGCGCCAAAGCAGATTCCAACGCCGCTTTAACTTCGGCTGCTGTCGGCTCCCTTTCCAGCTTCAGATTGAAGCCGCCTACGCCCTGCTTGAAGTTGCGGAAGCAAAACCAGCAGTTGTTTGAGCACCGGTTCGTGATGTTCAAGTAAAGATTATCATCCAGCCAATAGACGATGCTGGGCTGCTCCCCGCGAACCACGCTTTTTCCACCTTTAAGACACTATGCTACTAAACGCAGTATTTGACTATATAGTTTACATTCGCTACATGGAAAACGTTTTAAACCAAACACGCCGCACTTATTTTCTGCTAGAGGGCCAGTGGGAAATGAAGAAAGTACCGCTGTTTGAGCACGAGTTTGCACATTATAGAAAGCGCTCAACAGAATGGCTGGTTAACAAGCAAACCCGATAAAGCCAGCGTCTCCCCCAACCCGAAAGAGCCCGAAAAAGAAGCTATCTCGCTCGCTATTTTCAAACTGCAATCACGCTTCATTTAACATCTATAAGCGAGAATTAACTTGCCCATGCTTCAGCCATCTATAAACAGCGACCGCCATTAAAACTACAATAAGAAGCACTGATATGAGAATCCATGACGGAGTTGACGCTGTCTCCGAGTCAAGAAGAGAAAATGTAACCACTAAATCGCCTAGAAGCGGCTTAGAATACTCAGAAAAAATGTGCAACCTCAAAATCTTTGCTTCATTCTCTTGGCTAACTTCATAGGCTATTGGACGCCAGACGCTATCGGTTGCCGTAGTAAACGCCTTCACGTCTGAAACGTTCACCTCGAAGCGTATGGTAAAGTAAGCGGTGGAATTGGGACTTAAAGGCGACAAGTACTCGCGTATGTTAAGGTCATACAGAAACACGTAAGAGCCGTTTATCACTTGAATAGGATGCTCATAATGAATCTTAAGCACAAAATGGTCGGTAACAGGCGCCAATACGCAGCAGATCATGCTCCAATCGCCAAGCGCTGTATGATGAGCGCCATAATCGTAATGGCTCCACTCAAGCGGCACACCATCCACTTCAACATGGATATTTCTTGTGCCAGGCGGAATAGGATAACACATCGGCAACTCATGCAAAACACAGTGCGCATAGCTCTCGGAAGCCGCCAACAGAGATATTGGGTACTCGCCATCAATCTTCGCCCACAAAGTCCCGTTGACGCAAACAACAGTGTAATTAATGTATTCCTCAGGCATGGCGAAAACCAAGCTGGATAAATCAGGATTCGCCTCTGCCAAGCTAACAAACGCCAACCCAAACAACATCAAGGATAAAGGCATTGAGATTAAAACTGCCACAAATAACACGTTCTCTCTACAACTCACCAGCATTTCGCTTCCTAAACCAGCAATAAACAAGGGTAATTTCTGCGATTAAAGTATTCTGCCAAAACAATTAACAAACTACCTAGCTCAGCGCCATTATATTTGGCGCATATTAGAGATTCATTGCAGAAACCAGTAGAGGGTAGGTTCTCCGCCAACGCCGAAGCCTATTAGCCGCCTATTAGCCAATCAATGCAGAAAACAATAGAGGGGACTACCAGCTTGAGTACAGCCGAAGAAGACACAAAAAAAGGCGTAAAACACACAACAGAAACCTATTCCGCCTTAAAAGATGGAAAGAACCGCGACCACGCACAGGCCAAACAACCAACGAGGCTTTCACGCAAATTTCGCGCAGACACCACCAGACCCGACACCTCAGGCTATTGGGAACCGCAGGCTGAACTGGTCGACCAAAGTCTTCCAGCGTACACCCCGGCTCCATCAAACCCATCTTCTATGGGCGCCTTCGTCCCGGATGAACGGGATGGCTGCCTCTTTTCGGGAGAGGCTTCGGGCTTAGATGCTTTCAGCCCTTATCCTCAACGGCGTGGCTGCCCGGCGACTGCCTTGTCAGACAACCGGTTAACTAGAGGCCACAGCGTCCCGTTCCTCTCGTACTAGGGACCCTTTCCCCTCAGGCAGCCAGCACTCCCAGCAGATAAAGTCCGACCTGTCTCACGACGGTCTAAACCCAGCTCACGTTCCCTTTTAATAGGCGAGCAGCCTCACCCTTGGCCCCTTATGCAGGGCCAGGATAGGAAGAGCCGACATCGAGGTACCAAGCCGCGGGGTCGATGGGGACTCTCGCCCGCGACGAGCCTGTTATCCCTAGGGTAATTTTTCTGACACATCCAGCCCCCACCAATGGGGAGCATGGATGATCGCTAAGCCCGGCTTTCGCCTCTGCATCCCTTACTGTTGAGGATACAGTCAGGCTGGCTTTTGCCTTTGCACTCTACGGCGGGTTTCTGTCCCGCCTGAGCCAACCTTAGGGCGCCCTTGATATCTTTTCAAGGGCGTGCCGCCCCAGCCGAACTGCCCACCTACCGTTGT
>JAWCMT010000043.1:0-10947 GCA_038849555.1 Bathyarchaeia archaeon
TGAAAAAGACCTGATAATCCTATTAGACATAATTAAAGTCTTATCAAATGATAACCTTGAGGGCATGAAAGAAAACATAAAAGGCTTTCAAATCCAAGTAAAAAAGCAAAAAAATGCGTGAAGACATAGTTTCTGAAAGTTAGATTTTAATTTTTAAGTACCGCGCATTTTATTATTAAAGGGGGTAAGAATTGGAAGATCAAATCAAAATCCTCGTTGTTGAAGATTCACTGCTTATGCAAAAAATTCTTATTGATTTGTTACAATCTGACCCCCAAATCAAAGTAATTGGAACTGCGCGGGATGGAGAAGAAGCACTTTCAAAAATCGCACTTCTAAAGCCAGATGTAGTAACTCTTGACATTGAAATGCCGAGAATGAATGGTTTAACAACTGTTAGAAAAATCATGGAAATAAATCCGCTGCCAGTTGTAATGGTCAGTGCTTTGACTCAAAGAGAAGCACAATTGACGTTGAAGGCGTTAGAATATGGCGCGGTAGATTATGTTCCTAAACCATCAGGGCCTATCTCGTTAAACATGGACGTAGTAAAGGATGAGCTTATATCAAAAGTTAAGACTGCAGCATCCGCAAATATTAGGCGTGACAAACCAAAAATGGCGGAGATACTTGAGCCGTCTAAATCAAAAAGTAATGATAAAATTATATCGATGGCTGCTTCAACTGGAGGACCCGCAGCAGTGGCGTATATTCTTAAAAACATTCCAGAAAATTCTCCGCCAATCTTGGTTGTTCAGCACATGAAAAAGGGGATGACGAAGCTTTTTGCTGAAATGCTAAATCAAGAATGCAAAATCAGTGTGAAAGAAGCTGAGGATGGTGATGTTGTTCGGGAAGGTCTCGCTATGATTGCGCCTGGCGGGTTTCATATGTTGGTGATGAAAAGTGGCAGGATCAAGCTTACTACAAGCCCGCCTGTAAATTACGTGCGCCCATCAGCGGATGTAACGATGAAATCAGCTGCTAAGGCTTATGGGTCTAAGAATATTGGAGTAATTTTGACAGGTATGGGTGTAGATGGCGCTAAAGGCATTGAGGCCATCAAAAAGAAAGGAGGATTAACGATTGCTCAGGACGAGAAAACTTGTGTTGTGTTTGGAATGCCTAACGCTGCTATTAAGACGAAGTGTGTGGATTTTGTTTTGCCTCTGGACTATATTCCGAAATTGATTATAAAGGCTTGTGAAGATTGAGAGTTTAATGTTTGTTGTTTGTGGAAATCGTGCGGTGAATTTTTACAGAATTTTTTGGTTTGAAGACTGATTTGAATTCTGATTTTGAATACACGTTAGCAATAATAACCTATCTTAATTATGCGTATTTCATAATCTACATATAAGCAAAATACAAAATTGAAAGCCCAAAATAGGAGTATGCAACAATGACCGATGGGTCTCAAGAGCAACGCAATCCTGAATTGGAAAAGCAATTAAAGTTGCTCGAAAAAGAAAATAAACGTCTTTTCACCGAAAATGAACAGCTTAAAGAAGAAATTATCATCCTTCACAAAGACGCCATTGAAGGATACAACACAATGTGCACTACGATGGACTTTCTAATACAAAGCGCAGCTAGAGCAGCAGACCTGGCGCTTAACGTAGAAAAAGCCGCCATCAGAGTTGCTGAACTAACCACAAGCGCTACAGATACAGTCAACAAAGCAGCCCTCACAGCAAAAGACGTGGGCAGAGTAGCCAATAAGCTAGCAAACAGCGCAAATGAAGCCACCAAAGCACTTTTAAAAGTCGCCGAAATGGGCAAACATGCAGCACACGTATCAACTCAGATGCTGGTAGGTATGCAGCAAGTCAGCTCAGCCTCGCAGCAAGTAGCTACAGGAGCACAAAAACTTGCGGAACTTGCACAGCACGCCGCAAAGAACACAGAAGAACTTAAAAAGGTCATGGACGCCGCAGGAAGCATTGCACGCGAGGCTTCAATGGTCACTGATGCGGTGCTAAAGAAATCCAAATTCAGTAATGAGAAAGCCCAAAAAGGACTATTGGCAATTGAAACCATAAAGAGCAACATAGAAAAAGTCTCTGAAGCAGTAGCCTCAATGGTTAACTCAATAGAGCAAGTAGGGCAGATGGCAAATTCCGTTTCCGACATAGCCAGCCAAACAAACATGCTTGCCTTAAACGCAGCCATTGAAGCTGCACGCGCTGGAGAAGCTGGCAGAGGCTTCGCCGTGGTCGCTGACGCCGTCAAAAGCTTGGCAGGGCAGTCAAAAGTTGCCGCAGGATCAGCCATAAACCTTGTTAAAGGCATAAAAGATGCAGGTACACAAACCAGTGCAATTACTAAACAGTCTCAAAATGGAGCCGAAGAAGGCGCCAACGTCGTTTTAGGCGCAATAAAAGAAGTAGAAGAGATAGCGCAGATACTTGAAGAGATGAGCGCTAAAGTTGGCAAGCTCACAAACAGCGTTGAAGAAGGTCTTGACGCATTGAATTCTGTGGTGAAATCAATCGAGGAAGTTGCCAGCATTGCTGAAGAAAGCTCGTCAGCGTCTGAAGAAACCTCTTCAGCGGTTGAGGAACAGACGGCAGCTTCAGGGGAGATCGTTGAGGTAGCGAAAAATGTTTCGGAAACCGCTGAAAGCGTCGCAAAAACAACGCAGAAAGTTATCGCTGACGCAGAGAGCGTTGCTACATTAGCCGCAGGTGTAGTAGCTGACGCGGCAAATGTTGATGCTGCAGCAAAGGAAATAATAAAAGAAGCAGATTCAGTGGGTAAAACAGCTGAAGCAGTTGTATCAGAAGCCACGGAGATTGCCGGAATCGCGGAAAAATTGCAGAACGATCTACAGAAATTAATTGAAAAGCGCACGGAAATGTTGAACAAAGTTCTTGCAAATAAAGGCACAGGAGAAGAGTCAGGAAAGCAATAGCTCTGCATTCTCTTTTATTTTTCATTATATTTTTTGAAGCAACAGAGTATTTGCGTTTGGTTTGGACATATTACTGTTGGCGAAATAAAGTATTATGTATCCATGCGACCAGATGAACCTTGCTGAGAAAGGTTTGGAAAATGCAGACGATTGAAGTCGATAACCACATTAGTAAAAATAGGCGAAAGGAGAAGGTTGAAGCTATTTTGGTTAGGCTGCAATTTTTGAAAACTCGAGTTTCTGAGTTGAGAAGTAAATGTGAAACATTGAAGTTAGAGTCAAGTGTTCAGAAAAAATTGATTTGCAGTGAGTGTGGCAAGGTTATTGACGCAGGTCAGGAGGTTGTGCTTAAGAATTCTTTTGGGAGAATTATGGCTTATTATCATCGGGAGTGTTTTAGGGAGATTTGGCGGTCTCAGATGTGGGTGTTTGACTATTCGCAGCCTGGTTTTTTGAGGATAGCTGGAGATGACGGTGGTTTTTAGTTTCTTTTTTGATGTTGTTTGGTAAAATCCAGCTAGAATCATGATTCGTAAATCGTAATATTTAAGTAAATGTCACGTATCAAATAGTAAAAAAAGAAACTGGAGGAAAAAAGGATGCCCGAATATTTAGTCCTAATGAAATTGAACCCAGGAAAAATAGTAGACACACTAGGCGACATACGAAAACTAGAAGAGAAACCTGTTTCCGGCGTAGACCTCTGCTACAGCATGAACATCTTCGGTTCTTGGGACGTAGGCATGTGGATCAACGCTGAAAACAGCAGCCAAGTCTTAGAATTCGTCCAAAAAAAGATAAAGAACCTCAACGGCGTCACTGAAGTATACACAGTGCCAACATTCCCACACGGTCCAGCCGTCAAGACAAGAAGCGCAGAGGAGCAGAAGCGCCCTTTAGAGACGTAAAGAAAACCAAGAGCGCCATTAAAATCTAGCAACCACAGCGCTTTTTTCGCTGCTCTTTCTTTTCTAGTATTGACCTTGGTTCAAGCGAAAAATCGAAGTAATGAAGCATCAAAGTAGATTTTAAAATCAAATGTGGAGTTCTAATTCATAAGAGATATTTAACCTGCATAAAAAATAGAAAAAATGCAGGGAAAATCATGGCTGAACCAGAGGTCTTGCCCCAGAGGATAGGTGATACAAGAGAAGTTATTCTAAAACCTCGACTAGACCCGAATAAAGTGCGGCAACAAAGCGACGAAGTCAAAGCAACCTTTTTTGATAAACGCGGCTTCTCAAAGCCTAAACCCGAGCATATAAAGCTAGTTTCATTCAGCAAGTATTATGAGCCCTATATTGTTATTAGCGGCAAGTACTCTGTGGATTACTGCAAGAAACATAATTTTGCGCTTAAAGTTGAAGATAAGACGCGAGAAATTTTTATTGACGGAAAAAAGTTGAGGCCTGAACCCTTAGCGCCGGGAACAAGCGTAGTTAAACTTGTCGGCGAAGAGCACGCGCATTACGAAAACGAGACATATTTAGTTCTTGATAGAACACTGCACGAAGTTTCTCCGGAAAAAGTGGTTTTTGCACCCTTTGATGACGCACTGGACGACCAGTCGAAGATTGAATACGACCTAAGAAAACCCAAGTTCTCTATAGAAGAAGAAATTGCGCTACTTCGCTCTCGGGTTGCTAAAAGACCAGCCGACGCTGTGGAGATCATTAGAGAAAATTTCGAGATCACAAACAGAATAATAGTTTACTACCCAATTTATGAGCTTAAGTTCCAAAATATTAAGACGGGACAAACTGTTACTGCATTAGTAAATGGCGTTAGCGGCGAAATGGTTTTAGGAAAATTCGAGGCAACGACATTCAAAAACCTCGCAAGCAGCACTGAAACAGAAGCTTCTCGCGGAAAACGTAAAAAGCAGGCTGCCGAGCACATAGAAGTTTCGCACGAAAATCCACCTGAGATTACGCAGTTTTTTCGTGTTGAACCAAAGCAGCAGCCTATTGATGAAGCATATGTACTAGTGCCCGCCATGGATAATCAAAGGGGCAGTCAAAGCGCCGCTGTTGTGCATGTTGGAGGCGATAACGCTACCCCGCCTAATGCTTACGAGACAAACGATGATTCGCAGTCCAATGTTGAAAGCGCAGCGCGGGCTGCAGTTAATTTCATGAAGCGGTTAGGTTACAGCGAACAGCAGTTTCCAACCAAGGTCTACTTGGAAGGCGAAAACGACATTGTGGAGCTAAAGTTGCCGAAAGGAACCGCCCGAGTGCAAATTGACAGCAAAACAAAAGAAGTTAAAGAATACGAAGTGCAAGAAGGCGAAATCCAGAGCGAATCTTTTATGGGAAAGCGAAAGCTACTCTTTTTATTGCCATTAGTCGCCGCAATTGTTGCTGCTCTAAAGTTACTGAATATTTTCTAATTTTGATGTTAAGCGGCTTGCATTTGCAATGTGAAAGACCGACAAAAAACTTGAATACGAAACGGAATTTCCAGCATAACCTTTCCATTTTCCAAGTTTACCAAGCACTCTTCAAATTTTATGTCATTTATTCAAATGGCAGCAACTGTTAAAGGCTTTATCAAGAATATTCGCGGTTTGCTATTTGTATGTGATACCCATTCGTTTCATGAAATCAAGAACTTTCTTGTACTCAGCAAGGTACTGCTTACCTTTTTCTGTTAACTTAAGCGAAGTCTCATCTTGAATCAAACCTAAGTCAATAAGCTCTGAGATGTAAGTTTTTAACCTATCAAAGGGAACTCTCATTTGTACTTGAATTCGTGTTAAAACTATCTTTCCTTCTTTATTTTCAGCGTAAAGTATTGATAAAAGGTCACCGTAAATTTTCAATCGGTCTCTCCGTGCAATTTGCTTCATTTGACCGCCTCTTTTCTATGCAGTAAAAGGTTCTGTATGAAACGAACAGGAAAATGGCTAGACTAGCCCAACGAATTGCTAATGCCGCAAAAAATGCAAAGAGGCTACTGTCGACGATCCAGATTAATAGAGAATACTGGCTTACTCCGAGAAGAATGTAAGCCAAAGGAATCCATATAGTTTCTGGATCAGGCGCCTCTATATGGCTTCTAAGCGTGTGAGCACAGATGTATATGATACAAATCAGATTAAAAACGCGGATAAAAATACTCATAAGTTGGTAACTGGGAAGGATATCAGCAGGAATGCTAGGCAACAGCAACAGAGTTATTATAAGCCCAACAAGCAATACGGTTATAGTTATATTCCAGAGGAATCTAGAATCCTCTGCTTTTTTCCTTGAAAAGTAATAAGTCATTGTCAGAAACATAAATGCGAACGCTCTTACAACAAGCTGGAGATATAGTGATTGACGACCGAAAAAATAAGGTTGGAAGTATAAAAAGGCAGAAAAAGCATATGTCGCTCCAAGAAAACCAAATCCTAAAGGTAAACCAAGATACCTGCTCTCCCCAGTTACCTCATAAGGCTTAATCATGAATTTTACGAGAATAAAACACAAAACAGCTGAAATCACTTCATATACAATTCGTATTTCATCGTACATAATGCTCACATACCCATTGTGGGGTTTTTAACATTTTTTCCAAGTTCTCTAATAATTTGCACACACAATAGGTGAGTTTTACTTATTAGCACTAGCCAATCATAAAGAAACTGCCTTATAAAGGCAAATACTTAAAGGAGAATGAAGAAAATGGGAAATGCAAGAAACAGGACTAAGGCTAATTTGATTGCGTTATTTCTGATCTCAGCTATGGTCTTTGTACTTGTTGCGATACCCACTGCAAACGCACATGATCCAGCTTGGACAATTATTTCCTATGCCTACGTCGTTCCAGCACCTAACCCCGTGGGACTTGGCCAACGCGTAGCCATCGTAATGTGGGTTGACACGCCCTTACCGGGTGCACTCGTTACTAATGACATCAGACGACATGATTACAAGCTCACTATTACAAAACCTGACGGAAGCAAAGAAGTATACGAATGGGACATTGTTTGGGACACGACAAGTTTCCAGTACTTTACCTACACCCCCAATCAGGTAGGCGAGTACAAGCTTTTATTCGAGTATCCTGGACAAACATACACTTGGACAGGAGACTACAAAGGAGACTTTTTCACACCTGCTACCGCAACAGCGACATTTACTGTTCAGGAAGACCCTTTACCTGAACCCACAACTAGCTACCCGCTTCCAACAGAATACTGGACACGCCCCATAGAAGGACAAAACTCATACTGGTACACTATCGCATCAAACTGGCTAGGTCCACCATACATTCGCACTGGTGAAAGCAGCACTGGCGGCGCAGGATATGCTAGGTTCCAGCCAGACGGCACCGCACCTAACAGTCCACACATAATGTGGACGAGGCCAATTCAGGACGGCGGTGTTGTTGGAGGAAGCAATGTCGGTCGCGAGGGCAACACGTTCTACATGGGAGGTTCATACAACACTAGGTTCAGCAACGCACTGGTTATGTACGGAAGGCTCTTCTACGAGCTCCCATATGGCAATTCAGGCGGAGGCGGAGGATGGATATGCGTTGACCTACGCACTGGAGAAGAAATATGGTACAATGCACAAATAGGCGCCTCGGGGACTGGACTGGACGACCCCGCATTCGGCTATTACTACTGTTATGACGACGGCAATCAGCATGGAATTCTTCCGATCGGCTTGCTATTCACAAGCAACTTTAAAAATGCGTATGACCCAGCCACAGGAAAACCCACAAGCACTAACATAACAGGCGTTCCTTCAGGCACACAAGTTGTTGGTCCAAAAGGCGAGATAATCCGCTATGTTCTTAAAAATGTAGGCACAGCTTCAAACCCACAGTACCGTCTACTACAGTGGAATTCTTCCTACATAACCTTTGAAACTGCAGGACAAATCGGCGCAGCTAATTGGTATCCGGGAACCATAGACGCAAGCCAAGATCGATTTTATGACTGGAACATATCACTATCAGGATTGGGTCCTGGAACATGGAGCGCTTGGAGAGAAGCCAGCCTTGACAACATAATGCTACTTACTCAAGGCAGTTTCGGAACACATGTAGGTGTTTATGGAGGAGGAACCATAAGTGACCAAGGAGCAAACGTTACTGCAATAAGCCTAAAACCAGAATCAAGAGGGCAAATACTGTGGACGAAACACTATCCGGTTGCACCAAACAACGTTAGCCGCGAAATTACCGCGTGGGATCCAGAGCTTGGCGTATTCGTTATGGAGGATAAGGAAACCATGGCACACTACGGTTACAGCCTCGCCGACGGAAGCCTATTGTGGACTAATACGGATCCTGTAAACCCATATGACACACTACGGTCAGTGTCCCTAGCTGCTTACGGCAAGCTTTATTTGGCGGGCTTCGGCGGAATACTCTACTGCTATGACATGGCAAACGGAACATTATTGTGGACTTATGGTAATGGCGGAGAAGGCAACAGCACTTTCTCAGGTCTTGAAACACCATGGGGTCACTACCCAATCTTTGTAGACGTTATTGCTGATGGCAAAGTCTACGTGGGCACCACTGAACATTCTCCTGACTCGCCATACTATAAGGGCGCAAAATACCGCTGTATCAACGCGACAACAGGAGAGGAAATATGGACTATGCTAGGCTGGGGTTCAGGCATGTACGTTGGATCCTGCGATGTCGTTGCAGACGGGTTCTTTGTATACCTCAACTGCTATGATATGCAGATATACTGTATCGGTAAGGGTCCAAGCGCCACCACAGTCACAGCGTCGCCGAAAGTCACGGTACACGGCAGCAAAATCCTCGTAGAAGGCACAGTCACCGACATAGCCGCCGGCACAAAACAAGCCGAACAAGCAGCAAGATTCCCCAACGGCGTACCCGCGGTCAGCGACGAAAGCATGAGCACTTGGATGGAATACGTCTACATGCAGAAGCCCAAGCCAACCGACGTGAAAGGCGTAGAAGTCATCATCGAAGTACACGACCCCAACAACAACTATTATGAGGTTGCCCGAACCACAAGCGACTCCAACGGCTTCTACAAAACAACATTCAAACCACCAGTACCAGGAGAATACACCATCATAGCCCGATTCTCAGGATCAGAATCCTACTATGGGTCATATGCTGAAACCGCCGTGTACGTAGAAGAAGCACCCGCGCCTACAGCTGAAGCTACGCCTGCGCCGCAAGCACCAGTCGAAACCTACTTTGCGGCATCCACCATAGCCATAATCGCCGCCGTAGTCCTAGTTGGGCTTCTGATACTGAGGAAGCGATAGCCATGCTGAGAATGTACAAAACTCAATTCCCCCCCCTTTTCGGGTATTTTTCATGTTCAAGTTTGGAGGAGCTGAAAGGGCTTTGGGAATACCGGCTTATCTGCAGCAGCAGATTGCCATTCTTATCTTCTCCTTAGTTTGGCTGCCCAAAGCCCCAGCAAACCTTAGAACCACAGAACCCTGTTACTTTATGAAAAAGACGGCATGTCTTGCGTACTTAGGACGAAACCGGTGATTTCATTAGCACCATTGCGGGCTTTTTTACTGAATACGCTTAGTGCTTCAAATACGGAGTCTATTGCGCTCTGAAAAGTAAAGTTTTATGGGAAAAGGATTTCCCTAAATGTTATATACATAATCAAAAAAATATCGCATTAGACACGTAATGTGTCTTAAAATTAAAGGAGAAGAGGAAGAATGCAAATTGCTAAAGGCAAAGTTTTTTGCATATTTCTTGCAGTTCTATTGATACTCACATTGACACTACCAATCGCGCTAAGTCAGGTCTATCCTCCAGAAGGAACCCCGATACCTACATATGCATTTATTAATGTTGCGCCAAATCCCATAGGCGTCGGTCAAACGGCAACCATTAACTTTTTCCTTGCAACACCAATGGAAACAAGTAGAGAAATAAGCGAGCGCCCCACGAACATGACGCTTTACCGCATGGACCCCGATGGGACCGTCGTATACATGGGAAACTTCACAGGTGACACAACAGGCGGCACCTTTACCACGTTTACTCCAACAAAACCAGGAGTTTACAAATTCCGATTCGTCTACCTGGGGCAAACACTAAGCCCACGCAGCGCCTCTAATCCCTTCGGCGGTCTCATAAATAAACCAAGCGAAACTGGCTGGGTGGAGCTAACAGTACAGGAAGAGCCTGTGTACGAGTATGCATATCCGAAAACGCCACTTCCAACCAAGTATTGGGAGACGCCTGTTTCAGCGCAAAACGTAGAAAACTGGTATAAAATAACTGGACCATGGCTTGGACTTGCCAGCGTCACATTCGCACAAACAGGACTATACGCGGTTAGCAGCGTATACAACCCCTACACGGAGTCAGTTTACTCCGGTCACGTGCTATGGACGAAACCCTGGTGCCCAGGCGGCGTGGTTGGCGGCCCAATAGAAGGAAACCAAGAGTCAGGACATTACTGGTCAACTAGACAGTATTGGCCTCAATATGCACCAGTGATAATAAATGGCATATTGTACTCAACATGGTATCCTGAAACCACTGGCTATTCAAACGGCATAATCGCAGTAGACATATACACAGGCGAAACACTGTTCGTGATAAACACAACCTCTGTGCTACGCTGTGGAATGACCGCTGAATGGAAGACCCCAAACATGTACGGTGTCATCGGCCCCTATATCTGGACAACTGGCACGCTTTCAGCCTGGGAAACTGGAGGTACAACAATCACCAACGTCGGAACACAGTATAACATGTATTCAGCCTTCACTGGAAAGTACGTCCTCAGTGTTGTTAACGGCACTTCATTGACGCTCAGGGCAGATGAACATGGCCACTTAATAGGCTACTACATTAACTCGACACGCGGCACCATGGCAACATATGGTCCTCCCCCATACGGTACTGGCGCAACCGGAAATGTTCCGCGCTTGAAGGAGGTAGTAAACATTACCACACCTGTCCTATGCGCGTTCAACATGTCGCAAGCGCTTGGAAACGCGTGGGGCTGGAGCCCATCAGTAAACTCGGTAATAGACTTCAGTAGAGGCGTAATGTGGGCGAAGCCA
>JAWCMT010000044.1:0-6701 GCA_038849555.1 Bathyarchaeia archaeon
CCATTCTAATACTTTTCACAACTGGCGTGCAGTTTGATGCCTCATCCTTCTGGAAGTTAGGCAAAACAGCTTTTCTAACAACTACAATCGGAGTCATTCTATCCATTTTGCTTGGCTATGGCGTGGGGTTAGCGTTAGGTTTCTCGTGGCAAGCCGCGTTTCTCTTAGGAGCCGTTTTGGCGCCCAGCGGAACAAGCGTGGTAGCGGCAATGCTCAGCTACGAGGGCATTGTCGAAACAAAAATTGGCTCCACCCTGCTTACCGCAATTATACTCGACGACATTGAAGGCATCCTGATACTTACAATAGCCTTAAGCACAATCACTGAAGGCACATTTTCCGCGTCAAGCCTAATCAGCATCGCCTTTGTCGCCGCACTGTTTATTTTCGTGTCCATTTACATTGGCAGCAAAATCTTGCCATTTGTAATAAAACAGTTACAGGGATTCGTCTCCGACGAGTTTCTCTTCATAATTCTTCTCGGTTTAGGCTTAATGCTGGCTTTCGCTTCAACCATGTTTGGCTTGTCTGCCATAACAGGCGCTTTCATAATGGGCGCCATAATTCCCTACCCAAGAATTGGCGAGAAACTTGCAGAAAAAATCTCCATGATGAAGGAACTTTTCGCCGCCATATTCTTCACCAGTATAGGCCTCGCAATCAACCCGATAGGCATGGTAACCGTCCTTCCAGCAGGCTTAATCATCCTTGGAACCGCAATTTTCGCACGGTTAATTGGAGGCTTAATAGGTGGCCATGCCGCTGGTTTCCGCGGCAAAACTTTATGGACAGTAACTGTTGGGCTGGCTGTAAGAGCGGAAATGTCGTTCATAATCGCCTATGAAGGAGTAGCTACGGGAATAGTGCCTGCAAACTTCTTAACGCTAACGGCAATCGCAGTCATCGGCTCGATGATAATTGTTCTCCCGCTTTTCTCAAAGCTAATCAAAAACAATCAGGAGCAGCAAGCCACAGAAGGAGCATAAACGGCGCGCAGCTTCGCCATGTGGCGGTTCTCAACTGAGAACCACAAAATGGAAAACGCATGCTACACTCTTCTTACGAAGCCGAAACCGCATCTAATCATAGCAGTAAATATTTTATTTTGGAAATTGTTATAGCAAGCCTTCTATAATCAAAGCTCCAAAGTTAGGAGAACCGAAATCATGGTTAATAAAATAGCTATTATGAGCCGAAAAAAGAGAATCGCGCTTATAGCGCATGATAATAAGAAAGAAGATTTGCTTGACTGGGTTAAATTTAACCGGGGTACTTTGCTCCAGCATGAGCTTTGCGCTACGGGAACCACGGGCAAACTTTTAGAAAAAGAGTTAGGCGCTAAAATAACCATCTTCGAAAGCGGCCCTTTAGGCGGTGACCAGCAAATAGGCGCGCGCATAGCGGAAGGATGCATAGACTTCCTAATTTTCTTCTGGGATCCGCTGTCGCCTCTGCCGCATGACCCAGACATTAAGGCGCTACTGCGCATCGCCGTAGTCTGGAACATACCAATAGCCTGCAACAGAGCCTCCGCCGACTTCCTAATATCCTCGCCACTAATGAACCAAGAATACCCCAGAATCCTGCCGGATTATGAAGGATACAAGCAAAGATTCAGAAGCCAGTATTAATCAAAGTGCCTTTATTGTAGGGGACAAATTCCCTGATCTGCTCTATTGATGCCTTGCCGACTTTTTCACGCTGCTCCTTCGGCAACTTAGCCATCAAAGCCTGCAGAACCCGCTTAAGAAACTCTTTCCCCGAAAAATCTCCCGGCACAACCGTAACGTAAGCTTTCGTTTGGGCTTTAACCGCGTCTAACGGACCGCCTACGAACCTTGTTTCTCCGTCTTCAGTTACTCCTATGGCAACCCTAAGCGGCACACCACGCATCCAGTTGCGCTTTCCGCTGACTGCAAAAGCGCCATGCGGCACGTACTCGCCTGAAGGGCCACTTTTGCTTAGCTGATCGGGCTTAACCCAGTAAACATCCACTGCCACGGCGCCTTCACGCCAAGCCCGGGAAAGTGCAGCCGCGAACTCGCCTGCCTCACGAAGCGCTTGCTCAGTCGGCGCTTTGCCGTCAGTTTTAACCACAACGAATGGGGCGCCGGCAACGTCTGCGTGGAAAACTGCATCTTCCGCGGAGGCGTACTTTTTGACGAGAACTTCGTTGCTGACGGCGTCTTTACCTGCTACCACCAGAAACCCGTCTGATGACTTGAACCAGCGGAATTTTTCATACCACTCTTTGCGCGTTACCTTACGCTTAACAAGCTGCTCCAAGAGTTCCTGCGGCTTATGAGCCTTCAGCGCCTCTGCGTCGCTGAGACGCTGCTCAATCTCCGCCAGCTTTCTACGGGACTCTTCTAGAGCGGTTAAGGCGCCAGCGGATTTCTGCTTAGCTTTTTTGCCCCGCTCATAATACTCGGCTGCGTTCTCAAACAATGTTTTACGCAGATTCAGGCTGAACCGCAGCGTGTCTACGCAGACGTTAACCATAAGGTTCCGCTCATCAAAAGACTCGATGAGCGCTTCAGGTGTTCTGCCAGACTTTTTAGCGGCTGAAATTTCTGCAATAAGCTCTTTCCAGTCGCGGTTTTCCATCTTGGCTGCTGTAAATTTTTCCAAAAGATTTTGAAGCTCACTTGAATGCGCATAAATCACCTCGCCGATGCGTCTATTAAGTTTCGCCTTAGCTTCAGCATCATGCAAAGCTTGCTCCTGCTCGGCGATTACCCGCTTAAGACGATTTGCTTCTTGCTTTAGCTTTTCAACCTGCGTGCTCGCTGCGGCCTGCTCAGCCGCGGTGACTTTAAGATAAAACTCGTCTAATGCCTCGTTGAAACTGCTGTAACGCTGACACTGAAACGTTTCATAACGTTTAAGCTTGAACGGCACGACATCAAGAAAACTGCCATCCTCGGCCAGAACTATTCTTGGCTCCGTCTTGGAGGCTGAAACAGCTGAAAGTAAACTTTGAAGCGCAGTGTACACGGCTTTAAGCTCGGACGCTGCTAGCGAATTGCAGAGCTTGGTTTTTTCAACATTCGCCCTAAGCAGAATCTCCTCAGCGTAGAAGCCGCCTACTCCGAGGAGGCGGGCCAGCGCCCTGACAACCTCCACATCGCCAAGGCCCTTCAACGATTGGGTAAGCTCGTCTTCTGTTACTTTAAACGGGTTCTTGCCGGCTGAAGGCGGAAACTGGAAAAGCTCGTTTCTGAGGATGTTGCGGTCGCGCATGCGCTTGAAGATTAAAGCTTGTAGTATCTCGCCTTTTTCTCCTGTTAGGATTATGTTGCCTTCACCGAAAAGCTCCAAGATAAGGCGGAGTACGCCATCTTTTGTTTTGAAGTGTATGATAGCGATTCTTTCAAATTCATGCTGTTCAGCGTCAGCTACCCAAGCACCACGCAGATGCTTCCGCAAAGCCATGCAGAACGCCGGCGGAACTTGAGGTGGCTCAAAAGCGTAAGCGGTTAAGTGGAGCCGTTCTCCAGCTTCGATGATTAGGCGTAGCGGCGGCTGCTCTGCCTTATGCAGTTTAAACAGCAGCGTTTTGGCGTCAAACTGGTAAATGTTGTTAACTCGGGCGTTCGCTATTGCTTTCTTCAGTTCATTAATTACGACGGCAACGTCGAAGCTTGAGAATTCCTTCTTACGCAAAGAGTTCCGCTCACCATAATCTGAAGTTTAATTGTGCAAACTACAAAATAAATTCGCTGATTAAATTCAGTGGTTCATGAAAAATTGCGCTGACGCTACTCCAATTTTGGCTCTATGGGCAGGGTTATTGTGAAGGTTGTTCCTTTGTTTTGCACACTTTCCACGGAGATTGTTCCCCCGTGAGCCTCCACTATGCGTTTGCATATGGATAGCCCTAAACCCATACCACGTGCTTTCGTGGTGAAAAGCGGCTCGAAAATTCGCTTAAGATGCTTTTCAGAGATGCCCATTCCAGTATCAGCGAAGACAAATTTAACGTTACCATTAACATTTTCACTATTTATCGCAAGTTGCCCGCCCTTGGGCATTGCGTCAATAGCGTTTTTAATTAGGTTGATGAATACCCGTTTCATCTTGTCTACGTCAACATTAATTTTTAGCGTTTCCTGTGTAGAGTCGATTAGCTGGATGTTTTTTGGAATAGCGACATGCGATAAAGCTTCAGTAACCAATGACTTAGGCGTGGTTTCTCTTAAGTCCAACCTAATTGCTGTGGAATATTCAAGCAGGTCGTTGATGATTTTGTTGGAGTATTGCACATCCTTTTCGATTACTTCAAGCATCTCCTGACCTTTCTCATCCATAAGGGAACCATATTTTTTCTTCAGATATTGTGCAGCGCTTGAAATTCCAGTTAGCGGGTTCCGCAGATCATGACCAACCATCGCGGCTAATTCTCTTATGGCCTTGTTTCTTTCGTTCATTGTGTTATCTATTGCATCTGCCAAAAGAGAAATCTCATCGCCACTATCCCACGAGAGACTCTCAGAAAGATTTCGGCTTGACCCCATCTTTTTTACGCCGACAACAAGGCGCTCTATTCGAGTTAAAACGCCTCTTTCAATAAGTAAAGTTGCTATTATCACAATAATAATTATTGAAATCGCCACGAAAATGACGAAGAAGAATAAGCTATTCAAAGCTTGCTTATAGAAATCTCTGGGCGTATCTACTCTCATTGTAAGCACAAAGTTCCCATATGCATCTTTTATAACGGCATATCCACCCATGTAATCGTTGCTTATTGGGATAGTGTAAATGGGTACATCCTCGAAGAATGAGGACGAATGCAGCGATTGGAAGTCTATCCTGTTCTCCGAGTTATTGAAGGAGGTAATAGACAGTGGCAGCAGAACCGATTCTGCTAACTCTTCAACTGCCCTGGAGTCGAGAAAACGGCCTATAATCAAGGCGCCTCGAATTGGGCCGTCACGTTGACTTGTAACTATTGGGTGAGAAGCGATTAGCAGCGGCATCTCTTGTAAATGAACTATCCCTGTTATGCCATTTTCTGGGTCGGTGTGATTCCAGAGGAGACCGTTTGTGGAAAGTAAATTTAAAAAGTCCTGCGGAACTGGAATTTCGCTTGAATTGGTAAGATTGAATGCCTTACTGTAGACGATTTGCCCCTGTGAGTTTATGAAAATCATCATGTTAACTTCTAAATTCGCAAAAGTTTCGTCAACAAGATTGGATTCTTTATATTTTTCGTTTGCATCTTGTATGAAAATGTATGTGTCATCCCATGCAGCCCAATCTCGCACAGTGCTATCCAGTTCAGATAGCATGTTTGCTAAAGCGCTGAGGCCACGCTTTACATTCGACTCAGCCACCTGCATTTCCATTGTCGTAAAACTGTCTAGCAGAATTAATTTAGCACCAGCAAGCATTATCACGATAATAATTATTGGCGTGATTGTCATTGCAAGCATGGTTTTCCTACGTAAATTCATGAGTTCTTCGCCGTGTTTTAATTAATAATCACACTCGATGAGAGCCTCCGAGCACTCAGAATCTCGGTTAGGGCCTATTTTATAAAACGCTTATGAACATTAGATAAATATTACAGCGCATCATGAGGGTGTCAAGCGGCAGAAGCGATTTATAAAATAGACACATTTTAATGTAGGTTCAAAAATATAGAGTCCGCAAGGGCGGATGTTACATGAAACCATTAGCGATAATCTACTGGAGTAGGCTGGTATTAGGCGTTATTGCCGCGGTAATCAGCGCGTTTGTAGCTACAATGCAGGATGCGGCTTCGTTAAGTGCATTCATGAACGGTGTAACAATAGCTTTGCTAGTCTACTTAATCTCGTACTACGTGTTTAAGGCTAAATTTTATAGTAAAGTAGAAAAGCAAACAAAAATCATGAGTATGGGCATAGGAATATACTTCATTTCATGGCTAGTCTTCTTTATACTAACCTACTCTATCCTAACCGGGCAGCTTTAGTCGCTGACGGGCCTATGGCTCTTTACCTTCCCTTAAGAAATTCGCGATTGTAGCTTGGTTTTTATCGCTTTTCAGCGTTTCTATTTTTGTCTTTTCATCGCCCGAACTGTTCTGTACGCCTGGGACGCTCATCCGGCTTAGGATGCGCATGCAGTCAGCCCAGGCGGAGAAGTAGCCGCGGTCAAAATCGCCGTGAAGCCCGTTCCGCATGTGATCCAGAAACTCGCGCCTGTATCTATGTAGGGCTTCTGTGTCGCTTAAATCCAGCTTGGTAAAGAAGGCATACGAGTCATCATTGTTTTTCCTTGAAAGATACATACCATATAATGCTCTGAAATAGCCTCTGTTCCACTCTGTCTTCTGCATTTTCTGCTTAAGCCGCTCCAGCTCCCGCGCTGCCTCTGTGAACTGCCTATTGACCAGCAGCTGGAAGTACCTGGTAACTAAAGCTTGGGGGATAGGCATATTTAATGATCACGATGCTTGTTTGTCTTCTCGTCTTCTGAAGCGTCCTCTATACCGTTTTCGGTTACTTTAAAGATTTCCTCGCCTTCAGGCAGATATGGGCTTGAAACCAGCCTTGCAATGCGCACGGGACCCCGCGAGGCTCTTCGGAGATAAAGGCGCGTGTGGCTGGTATGCCCAACAATGTGGCCGCCGATGGGGTGAATTGCATCGCCGAAAAACACGTCGGGTTTGGCCATAACCTGGTTAGTTACTACCGCTACAGCGTTGAAGG
>JAWCMT010000044.1:6710-10797 GCA_038849555.1 Bathyarchaeia archaeon
GCTTATGCATGTGCTTATTCAGCTTCTGCTGCCGGCTCGCCAACATTTCCCGCCCGATGTATTCGCTTCTGAAGTGGGCAGTTAAAGAGTCTATTATTATCAGTTTAATGTTATTTGCTTTGATAACTTCGTCTGCGTTTTCCAGCAGAAACATCTGGTGGTCTGAAGTGTATGCTTCAGCGTAAATAATGTTCTTAACTACTTGTTCAGGGTTAAGCCCTAAATGCCGGGCCATCTGCACAATACGTTCAAGCCTAAAAGTATTCTCCGTATCCACATACAATGCGCCTCCATTTAGACCACCGCGCTCGGGAGGTAACTGAACGTTTACACATAACTGGTGGCAGATCTGGCTTTTCCCGCTACCATATTCGCCATAGAACTCAGTTATAGTTTGTGTTTCTAAACCACCGTCTAAAATTCTATCCAAGGCTTTGCTGCCTGTTGTTAAACGCAAAACGTTTTGGCGCATTTTTAGAAGTTCATCTGCGCGTACAAACGAGCAGCCGATAGCGGAGCGCGCTGCCTCTATCATTGAGAAAGCCTTTTTTTCGCCGACACCGATGGGTTCAAGTTCTCTGGCAGTAGCCATAGCCAGCGACTCAACCGTGTGATAGCCAAGGTCGCGCAGTTTTTGGGCGGTGGCAGGCCCGACACCTGGCAGGTCCTCTATGAACTCGTACTTCTTTTTTGGCGGCGCTAGCTTGCTTTCTTGGCTTTCAATGTTTTCTTCTTCTGACATGCAGCTCACGTGTGGAAACAGTTACAGAAAGCCATATTTAAAATGCACGAAACATGTGCGCGGCGGATACTGGGAGAGGTGAGTTAAAGTGAAAATGAAGCGTCATAGTGCCCGGCGGCTCGCGGAGGGTTATGTTTGATTTTTGATAGTTAATTTGAATTCGGTTTCAACATTCTAAAAATTTATATTAACTCAGACTTCATCCTGTTAAAGAGGCTAACTGCTGATGCTAAAGAACTTTAAAGATAAAGTCGCCGTTTCAGGCATCACAGTCTTATTCATAGGGATAGCCCTTCTGATATTCACGTTCTTCAGCGCCTACGGCTTCCTAACAGAAAGCATCATGCCGCTATCTACTAAAGACCTCACGCAGACTTTCGGAGAAGCCTTAGGGCCCTTAATCGCAGCGGCTATCCACATAATGTATCTGGGTGTCATGGGCTGGGTTGGTTCATTGATAACTATCCGAGGCGTCACAATAATGATAAACGTGGCCAAGGCGGAAGCGGCTACGCCGGTGCCGCAAACGGTTCAGCAATCAGAGGCGCAGCGCGCGAAAACCAAGCAGACGCAATAAGAGCAGCAAATTATCCGTTAAAGAAGGGACTTTGATGAATGTGCCGATTCGCGCGCTAAGCTTAGCCACGTCAATCTTTTGGGTTATCATCGTAGCCTTCATTGCACTATCTGCATTTTCGCTTAAAGATCTTAACTTTAGCATAGACAAACCAGAATTCACGGTGACAGCGGAAGGCAATTTGCTTTTTTCTTTACCGCTGTCTATTGAAAACAGGGGGTACTGCGACCTTAAGGATTTCCAGCTTATAACCGTATTCGCAGACGCCACAGGCAGAGTAATTTCTACGGCTAAATCTTCTGTTCCGCTTATATCGCGCGGAGAAAGCGTAACGCTGCTGCACAACGCTACATTAAGCATGGACGGCATACTTGAAAGCGCCGGCCAGTATCTGTTCAACGACGCAAACCTCACCGCTCAAGTCGCGGCGGGATTAACTTTCGCAGATTTTGTGCCTGCGCAGATTTCAACAAACTTCACGTTCCCATGGGGTGCGCCCTTATACAATTTCGCAGTGGCTCAGCCAACCTTTGAACAGGTTAACTCGACACATAGCCTTGTGACTCTGCCAATAAGTTTTGAAAATCACGCTGCCTTCGATCTTGAAGGCACCATGCGAATAGTGCTCTTTGACAGCGCTAATTCGCTTATAGGCGAAGGCCAAATGCCGATTCAAGCTCCAAAATACTCGCCCTACCGTGGAGAACTGGCGTTTTATACTCCGTTAAACGCTGGATCTGCGCAGCGAGGCCGCTGCAACGTTTACTTTTCCACGTCGCTTTTTGAGTACGGACCTCTGGTGATTCCTTATGGCTGAAGAAAAGAAAAACAAAAATCTCATCAAAGAGGTCTCATTCAGAATTGCAAAGGCCACGGTAAAAGCGATACTTGTTTATCTGATTTATTTCCTTCTTGCGCCGCTGTTGGCGCCGCTTTTCGAGCTGATTCCAGGCGTTATGGAATCCATCGAAGCGTTTGTTGTAGTTTACATCGTGCTGATGATTGTCAGTGATGTCGCGGCGCGCACAATTTTCGAGCATATCTTTCGAACCGCGCGAGCACTGTTTTTTATGGGTTACCTGCTTCTTTCATTGGGCAACGGCGTAATCAGCACAACCTATCAAAACTTCAATTTAACCTTGGACTTAACAGCGTTTACCGCGATTGCTCTATCACTTAGTCTTCTAAATGTGGCAGCGTCAATTCTGCAAGCAATAAACTTCATGAACGATAAAGCGGAAGCAGACAGCAGTCTACAAACTCCCCAATAAACACGGAGCACAAAAAGCGCCGAGCTCACGTCGCCTATCGTCCTTTATTTAGAGGGCTTAATTTACTGCTCAGCCAACATTTTGGCTAAGTTCCAGATTCTATCGCTTACAAAATGAAAATTCTTGACAACCGCGCCCTGTCTGAGGCTTCGTGCCGTTTCGGAATTGTATAAGCTTTCGCCTAAAGCAAGCGCTTTCCCATACTTCTCATCTACCACCAGCACAACATCGCCCTTGCCGAATTCACCTTCAACCCGCACAATTCCAGGCGCCATGACATCAGCACCTTTGCAGACGTAAGGAACAGCGCCCATGTCGACAACAACCCTAGGCGCTTGCTCGGTGAACTCTTGGAAAAGCAGCGTCGGCAAAGTCTTCGCGCCAACATCGAAGAATAGGGGTTTGCCATTTACAAGATAGATTTGGCCGAAATCAGCTTCAACCACTTCAACATTCGCCTTTGAACCGAAAAGAGCGTCTACGCTCCACTTAAGTCTCTCCGAAATCTCGCTAAGCAGCGCCTTAGCATTTTTCGATTTCAATGAATATCGTCGATACTTCTGCGACATGACTTGTCCACGACAACTTATTCTATGTAAATTGCCGGTTGGCCAGGCATAGCCAACGACGCACGCTGCTTAGGGTCATAACGCGCGTTGTCGTCCTCGCTGTAAACAGCTACTTCAGCGCTGAAGCGCTCCTTCAAAAAGCCTCGTGCAGCATCAATGATTTCTTTTTCATTGAACGCCGTAATCCTTGCAATGCGCGCTTTTCTTTCATTAGGCAACTTGCTTATAGCTTTAATTACTTTGGGAACTAAACCGGCAGCTGCTTTCATGTGCGCCTTTAGGCTTGGATCTTGCGCGAGTTCCTTCATGACTTCGTTGATTTTCACTTCGCCCTCAGCGGCTTTCGCCATTACGCGGCGGTAAACCTGCCACTTCCAGCCTGCGGCAGTGTAATAGCATATTTGCTTAGGCGTAATTTTTGTGGCTTTCAAAACATTCAATGTGTCCTCAATCAGGTCGGTTATGAAGTTCTCTTGCTCCTCGGATAGCTCGTCGATTTTTGTTTCGTCAAACCGCGGCCACTCTGCTAAAGAGATAAACGTGTTTTTTCCCATGGCGCTCCAGAGTTCTTCGCATATATGCGGCGCAAAAGGCGCAAGAAGCCGAAGCCACATGTCCAAAGCGTCCCGCGCTGCCTTTGCATCGGCTGTTCCCTTTCTGCGAATGTACCAGCGGAAATCATTCCAAACCTCGAACAGCGCGATTTCCAGGGCGCTTCGCGTTTTCAACTCTTCAAGATTCGCTGTAACCTCGGCTATGCGCTGCTGCATCCTGCTGATAAGCCACCTCTCCAGATGTGTCATTTCATCGTTTTTAGCTGATTCAATTATGCCTAACGCGAAGTTGCGCAGCGCCTCCAGTTTGCTCCGTATGTCAGCGGCATTGTCACTTCTCCAGTCAGGGTCATCCATGCCTTCTGCGCCAAGCA
>JAWCMT010000045.1:0-10630 GCA_038849555.1 Bathyarchaeia archaeon
TAAATAATGCACGTAAGTCATTAGCAAGTCGATGGAATTAAGGCTATTGTTTAAATATTAAAACGTTGAATGGATAAGCAAGAGCCGGAGAACCGCCTATGGATTTAAGCGCGTACTTCCTAACTTTGGAATATATCCTTATGGCATCAACTTTCGTTGCCTTAGTGCTGATATTCTTGTATTCATATTACGGTAAGGAAGAAGAAGAGCAAGCAAGCGAGAAAAGCTAACTAAGCTTCAACTTCCTGTTCATAACTAAAAACACAACAATGCTTAGAATAGCTATAATGCTGATCGGAACTATCCAAGTTGCATCTGGACCTGCGCCTATTATTATCGGGAAGGGCCCAATGAAAATGATCGCACCTGCACTTGCGGAACCGCCACCGTAAAGGACTGCGACAAGCAGAATAACCATTATGCCAACAACTATTAGCGCCATACCTATTATTAAAAGTGCAGAAAATTTGCTAAATGCAAGCGCGTCTTCCTCAGAGGATTCTCGATTTTCTTCAAGGGCCATTTCTCAGCGAAGCCTCCTTTCACCTCATTAACATATACTGCAGTATCATAAAGACAACAAGCATAATTGTTAGCGCTAAAGAAAGCAGCAGAACGGTTTTAAGAGATCGCTTATCTGTTCCAAAAATTATTGGAACAGGCCCAATTATTACTGCGCCTCCGCCGTTGATCTTTCTTCTTTTGGCGCTTGAAACGGAGAGCAAAAATAGGGTAACTACAACAATCAGTATGCCAACGAAGACGAGCGCTATGCCGAGAGCGTAAAGCGACGGAGCGTCTATCACTTTCTCTCTCCCAGCTTCATCTTAAGAAGGAAAAGAGGCTTTAATAAACTTAGCCAAACAGTGTAATTGAAGAAGGGCACAGAAAAATTAAAACAGGCCGATATTGCTTATCCGTGTTGACGTCAAATATGTCCGCTGAAGAAATTATTCAACAGATTCTCTCGAAGCATCCCGAACTCAGTCGAAACCAGATTCTTGAAAAATTGAATGCGGAAAAAAGCAAAACGGGCGGGCTTATAGCAGACGAGACGCTTCTCCGTTTGATTGCAGCCAGATACGGCGTTGAAATTACACGAGAGCACGCTGATAATAGGTTACGCATAAGCCATTTAGTTCCAGGATTAAATGATGTTACAGTAACTGGCCGGGTAGTTGCAGTTTATCCTTCAAGGAACTTTGAAGGCGAAAAACCGGGAAAATTGGCAAGCGTGATTATCGCCGACAAAGACACGACGATACGGGTAATATTATGGAATGATAAAACCGAGCTGGTCGAAAAAGGCGAGTTGAAAGCGGGGCAAGTCGTTCGTTTTCTTCATGGGTATACCCGTGAAGACCGTAAAGGCAAAGTGGAATTACATGTTGGCAGCAAAAGCCAGATTGAAATTGAAACACAAAACGTAAAAGCAGAGGATTACCCCTTTATCACCAAGTTTGCCACAAAAATCAGCAATGTAACCAAGACGCATAAGGATATCCATCTTGTGGGTACAGTGAAAGAGCTGTTTCCTACTTCCAAATTTGCAAGAAGCGACATGAGCGAAGGAACGGTTACGCGTTTTACGCTGGCAGATGAAACTGGAGAAGTGCCCGTTGTAGCTTGGAATGAAAAAGCAGAAGAGCTTGTAAAAATTCTGAAAATAAACACGAATTTACAGTTGATAAATGCAAAAATTAAGGAAAACGCAAATGGCAAACTTGAAGTACATGTTGACGCTTATACCTACGTTGAAGTTTTAGAGCGCCCTAATTTTTGATGCTACTGCTTCGCTCATCTCGTTTGTGGTGGACGAACCGCCTAAGTCTTTTGTGCGCACTTTCCCTTCGCTGAGCACTTGTATAACCGCTTTTTCAATCTTCGCCGCAGCCTCTTTTTCGCCTAAATAGTCCAGCATCATCTGCGCCGCCATTATAGTTGCTATAGGATTAACAATGTTCTGTCCCGTATACTTAGGCGCGGATCCATGGACAGGCTCGAACATGCCGTATGCGTCGCCTATGTTTGCGCCGGCAGCTAAACCTAAACTGCCCGTGACTTGCGCTGCTTCGTCAGAAATTACGTCGCCAAAGAGGTTTGTGGTGACTATGACATCGAAAGTTTCAGGCTTTTTAACCAGATGCATTGTCATGGCGTCTATATGGACATCATCGACTGTCACGGCAGGGTATTTAAGCGCGACTTCTTTCACGGCGTCTTTGAAAATGCCGTCGGTTAATCTCAGAATATTACCCTTATGTACGTAAGTCAAGTGTTTTCTCCGCTTGGCAGCAAGCTTAAAAGCGAATTCCGCGACACGCAAAGAAGCCTCCTTAGTAATTATCCGCAGGGCTATGCCAACGCCCGGCGCAACCTCATACTCGATGCCAGAGTACATGCCCTCGGTGTTCTCGCGGACAACAACCAAATCTATGTTTGGCTTTAACGCTTCCACATTAGGAAAAGAACGGCATGGTCTTACATTCGCGTAAAGGTTGAACAATTTCCTAATTTTTACTGCCACACTGACGGGAGCACCAGGCGTTTCCGGCGTGGTCATTGGACCTTTAAGGCAAGCATCCGTTTTCTTCAGCAACGCAATTGTTTCTTCAGGCAGGTTAGTGCCATATTTTTCTATGCAGTAATAGCCTGCTTCGCCATAGAGAAAATTAAGCTTAAACCTCGCGGATTCTTGAGTAGCCTCTAAGACTTTTATGGTTGCATCCGTAACTTCTGGGCCTATTCCATCGCCTTTTAACACGGCAATATTGTAAGTTTTTGACATTGAAACCACTTCTGTAAGGTAAAAATATTCTCCTCAATTTATCATTATTCCCTCTTTACCAAAGAAACAAGCGCAGTATTAGTTAAAAATCAAATCATATAACCTCCCAAAACAGCCTTTTAGCCGCAGTCTTCGATGCTTAATCAGTCTATGTTAAAATACAAACTAAAGAAACATGTCAAAGTGCAGACTTGGAGAATTTAAAAAAGTGGGGGAACCTTAACGAAGCTTCATCAGAACCATTTCCGCAGCTAAAATCATAGGCTCCCAAGTTTCATTCAGTGGCGGCGCATATGCCGTGTCTGCCTTAGCTAACTCGCGCACAGTCATGCCCTTCTGGATGGCGAAGGACAAGGCGTTTATGCGTTGCGTAACTTCTTCAGCGCCAACTATCTGCGCGCCTACAATACGCTGCGACTCCTTTTCAACGACAAGCTTAACTTTTATGGGCAACGCGTTAGGGTAGTAATCAGCTCTTGTCTTCGAGCTTATGGTGCCAGTGACCACTTCAATCCCCGCTCTTTTCGCTGCTGTTTCAGTTAACCCTGTTGCGCCAGCTTCTATATTGAAAAGCCGCGTTACAGCTGAACCCAAAACACCTGGAAAGAGGGCGTAACCGCCTGCAGCGTTTATTCCAGCAACTTTACCCTGCTTAACTGCGACAGTACCTAACTGCGCACATACAGGCTTGTGAGTAATCAGATTCGGGGCTTCTGCGCAGTCACCAACCGCGTAAACATCCTTGACTTCAGTTTCCATTCGCGCATTTGTTTTTATGCCCCTTGACTCTCCTAAAGGTATCCCAGCGTCCGCCGCAAGCCTCGTATTCGCACGAACACCAAAAGCGCTGAGGAAAAGATCCGCTTCTATCTTTTCGCCTCCAGCCATAATCGCCGATACACTGTCACCGCCGAGAAACTCTTCTACGGGTTTCTCCGTGAGAATGCGCATGCCATGCTCTTGCAGATGCTCCTGAACAAGCTTCGCCATGTCTGCGTCAAGCATCTGCGGCAATATCTGCGACAGCATCTCCACAACCGTAACCTTCAAGCCTCGCTCAGTTAACGCTACGCCTGTTTCCAGCCCGATTAGGCCGGCGCCCATTACAACTGCTGATTTAGCGCCGTTCTGCACCTCTTGAAGAATCCTTTCTCCGTCTTCCAAAGTGCGAAGGCTACAGATCCCTTGCTTTTCTGAACCCTTAATTGGAGGCGTAAAGGCATCTGCGCCTGTGGCTATCACAAGACTGTCGTATTGCAGCGTCTCTGTGGCACCATTCTTGTCGATGGCTGTAACCGTCTTATCTTTCGTGCTGATGGCACGAACCTTAGTTTCAGTTTTCAGATTCAGCTTCATCATTTGGAAGTACGCTTGCGAATAAACAATCAGATCTTTAAAGCTTGGGATTTGACCACCTATTACGAAGGGCAAGCCGCAGCGGGAATAGCCAGCGGTTTTTTCCTGTGTTATTAGCGTGATTTCTGCAGTGTGGTCTTTTTTCCTTGCTGATGAAGCAGCTTCGACGCCGGCAGCGTTGGCGCCTATAACTATTATTCGCTTGGCCATCCTAGGGTTCCTTCATTTTATCTGGTTCTTGTGCCACTCTACCGCTGTATCAAAGCTCATTAAATTAGGCAATTCCGCTTGCAGATTTGAGGGTTTCACAACGATCAGCCACCCTTTCACGTAGGGATCCTCATTTAAAATCTCCGGCTTGGACTGAACCTCAGTGTTGACTTCCTCCACGGTTCCGCTTACGGCAGCTATCACGTCGGAAACGGCTTTTACCGATTCAAGTGTGCCATAAGGCTCATTTTGTTTTACTTCTGTCCCTACTTCTGGCAGATCAGCGTAAACTATCTCACGCAACTGCTTTTGTGCGTAGTCAGTTATGCCCATGCGGACTTTGTCGCCTTCAATTTTCATCCATGCAAAATCCTTTGAGTAATAAAGTCCCTCTGGAACTTCGTATCCGTCTACTTTAACCATGCAAATTGCACCTCTAAAGGGTATTTGGGTTTTCAGCCCTTAAAAGCTTTCATAGAGTCTTCATGATTTAACGGTCAGCGTTCCCTTAAACCCGCAATGTAATCTTCAACCCACTGCTTGGCGGTGGAGTCGGGCACCTGAATCGGCGGATGCTTAAACGCGTATGAAGATACGCTTATTAGAGTGCCTTTGATTTTTCGGTCTAAAGCTATTTTCACGGCTCTTATCAGGTCGATTACAACGCCTGCGCTGTTCGGTGAATCTTCAACCTCGAGTTTGACGTTTATGGTTATGGGGCGGTCGCCGAACTTTCTGCCCTTAAGCGTTATATAACATATTTTCTTATTCTGGAGGAAAGGCACATAGTCTGATGGGCCTATTCTAGTAGGCAGTTCATACGGAACGAGGCTTGTAACAGCTTCTGTTTTACTTATTCGTTTGGTCTTCAGCCTATTTTCAACTGTCATGTTTAAGAAGTCCGTGTCTCCGCCGAGGTTCAGCTGATAAGTTTCATCAACTATGACACCGCGATCTAGGCACAGACGCACGAGATTGCGATGCAGTATTGTTGCGCCCACTTGGCTTTTAATATCATCGCCAGCCACGGGCAGCCCAGCTTTCTCGAACTTTTTGCTCCATTCTGGATCTGAAGCGATGAATTCAGGCATGCAATTCACAAAGGCGCATCCTGCATCGATGGCTGCTTGAGCGTAAAATCGAGTGGCTTCTCGGCTTCCAACCGGCAGATAATTCACCAGCACATCGGCTTTTGCTTCTTTTAAAACTTTAACTACATCATCGCTACCATGCGTTTTCTCATCGTAAACATTGAAGACTTTCTTCATATGCTGGGCCACACCGTCTAAAATAGGGCCTGTGGAAACTTTGACGCCTAGATGTGGAACCGAGGCAAATTTTGGGCAACAATTTGGTTCGGTGAATATGGCTTCAGAAAGGTCTTTCCCAATTTTGTTTTTGTTCACGTCGAAGGCGGCAACGAACCTGATGTCTCTTATGTGGTATCCTCCGAAGTTTACGTGCATGAGCCCTGGAACCGTGGCGCCTTCTTTAGCGTCTTTATAGTATTGGGTTCCTTGGATTAGGGCGGATGCGCTGTTGCCTACGCCAACGAGTGCTACGCGGATTTCTGGCAAATTTTAACCCTCTTAGTGTGGAAGGCTTATTGTTTGTCTGTGCTATAACTTTTTCCTAAAAGAATGAAGTTTTGGCCTGTTGCTGCTGATGCAAAATTGGTTTTGGTGTTGGAAAAGACCACGGCTGAGATTGATAGCGGTTTGAATGGGGATGGGATAAAACTGGGAAATTCGTGTGGCATACCTAAAAATGGCGTGTTAGTCACGAAAACTCTTAAATGAGAGCGAGAAATAACTGAATCACAATTTAACGTATACTAACTGGCAAGGATGAAACAAGAAATGACCTCCAAAACTGAAAATAAGCTGGAAATACTCAATTATGATGAGAAAACAAAGACATTTACTACTCGCTCCACCAAAACAGAACATACATGCACCATTGTCGACACGTTTGCAGAGATGTTTCCGTTATGGGCTAGCCGAGTGCTCATCACCGCGGAAAATGAAAAGTGGGCATTAACGGCTGCTAATGTGACTACAGGTTTTGCCACGAGCGTTATTATGGCGCCAGCGGAAGCCGCCGTCGAGCGGATGGTGCCAGCGACTCAGACGCCAGATAAACGTCCAGGTATACTCGTTCAAATTTACAATCGTGACCGCTTTGAACTTAAGCATCAGCTTATGGAACGCATAGGCCAATGTGTCATGACTTGCCCAACAACCGCAGCTTTCAATGGCTTGACAACTGCGAAGCGTGTCCTCAGAGTCGGCAGCAGCCTACGCTACTTTGGCGATGGCTTCCAGAAAAAAACCGTTGTTGGCGAACGCAGATGCTGGAAAATCCCTGTTATGGAAGGGAACTTTATAGTTGAAGATGGCTTTGGCGCGCAGGAGGCAGTGGCAGGCGGCAACTTCATGATATTCGCGGAGAACCAAGCGGCTGGGCTTAAAGCAGCTGAGGCTGCAGCGGATGCTATACGCGAGAATGCGCCTGATGTTATTATGCCGTTTCCTGGTGGCATATGCCGTGCAGGCAGCAAGGCAGGTTCGCTTAAGTATAAGATGAAGGCTTCAACTAATCATCCTTACTGCCCAACACTGCGATCAGTGGTTCCTGACTCGGTTGTTCCAGAAAACGTGAATTGCGTTTATGAAATTGTCATTAACGGGTTAACTCTTGATGCTGTAAAAAATGCGATGAGGCAAGGTGTAACCGCAGCGGCAAGCGTGCATGGCGTGGTAAAGATTTCTTCAGGCAATTACGGCGGTAAGCTTGGGCCTTACAAGGCTTTTCTGAAGGAAGTACTTCAAGCGCCATAATTACACCTTTTTTTAAGGTAGCAACTTTTATTTTAACCATTAATAACTTACTTGTGGCTTATAGCCTGATGAGTGGAAATTCGTGAGCACAACAAAAAAATCCTCGTTGGAACTGTTTAGACTGCGAAAAATGCTGAACATATTAGCGAGCAAAACGGGCAGTCATACAGAGTTGATTACGCTTTATATTCCGCCTGGAAAGCAGATCAGCGATGTCATCAACATGCTACGTGACGAGTATGGAACAGCCTCTAACATTAAGTCAACTACTACACGCAAAAACGTGCAAGAAGCCATCGTGAAAGTGCAGCAGCGGCTTAAACTATTCAAAGATTCTGGAGAGAACGGGCTTGTTATTTTCTGCGGCGCCATTCCGCAAGAAGGCGGAGGACCAGGCAGCGAAAGAATGGAAATTTATGTTATTGTACCACCTGAGCCCATTAGGATTTACTTGTACCGTTGTGACTCACGTTTTCACACTGAGCATTTGCAGGAGTTGCTTAAGGAAAAAGAGACCTACGGCATTCTCCTCATCGACGCCACAGGCGCCACCATCGCCACACTTCAGGGTAAACGGCTTGAGATAATCAGACAGATGTATTCGGGTGTTGCTGGAAAAACGCGTGCAGGTGGCCAATCGGCGAGAAGATACGAGCGCTTGCGGGAGATGCAGCTTAACGAGTATTTTACGCGTGTAGGTCAACATGCTAACGAGATTTTTTTGCCCATAGACACGTTGAAAGGGATAATTCTTGCTGGTCCGGGCCCGACAAAGTATGATTTTGAAAAGGGCGATTACCTGAATTACCAGTTGAAGAATAAGATTATCGATACGATTGATACGGCTTACGTGGAAGAGCAAGGCGTTAAGGAAGTTGTGGAGAAAGCGCCTGAAATAATGCGGAAAGTCCGCTATATCGAGGAAAAGCAGATTATGCAGCAGTTCCTTTACGAAGTTGGTCATGACACTGGAATGATTACTTACGGCGAAGTAGAAGTCCGCAATGCACTTGCGGCTGGCGCTGTTCGAACACTTCTGATTTCGGAGAAAGTTGACCTTTTACGCGTTACAGTTAAGTGTAGCGCATGCGGCTACGAAGAGAAGCACACCGTTAAAACACAAGCACTAATGGAGTTTGAGCAAGGCTTGACAGGAAAAGCTTGCCCGAAATGCCAAGCACCATCCTTGCTTGTAGCGGATAAGCAAGATATAATTGACGATTTGGCAGAGTTGGCGCAGCAAGCTAACGCGGAAGTGGAAATCATTTCAACGGAGACCGAAGAAGGGCAGATGCTAAAGAGCGCGTTTGGCGGCATAGCAGCGATTCTGCGATTCAAAATGCAAGGCTAGCACGGTTTGCAAATTGTGTCCTTGATGAACTATACGCTGTTTTTTAGAGATGCTGGCTTAATTTCGAAAAATCTTTAATAGGCAATGCCTCCATCGAGAAGGCATAAAGAGCCCAGTTTGAAGGTTGCAAGAGAGAAAAGTATGCCTGAAAAAGAAAAAAAGAAAAGTTGGAAAGAAATACAGCGCGAGCGTCAAAGAAAGCAGAAACGCGCTGAAGAAGCCTTCAAAATCCAGATGGAACGGGAAGCCAAGAGAAAACCTCGGAAAATGCCGAAAGTCAAAATACTTCTGGCGGTTCTTGCGCTCATCGTGATTCTGGGAGTTTATGGATTGTGGCAGCTTACAACAGCGCCCGCGCCTACAGATGGCACGACGCCGGTAACGCCTGTAAGCGGCTACATCGTCATCATGCCCGACGGAAAAGTTAACCCATCTAATGCGCCAATTTTGTATGACGGAAACAACCGTTACACTTTCACCGCGGACATTTCCAACCCAATCATAGTCGGAAAAGACAACATCATAATCGACGGAAACGGATACACACTCAACGGCACAGAAGAATACCTATCCAGAGGCATAGACCTAACTGGAAGAAAAAATGTGACAGTAACAAATCTTAAAATCCAAAATTTTGATTTTGGCATCTACCTAAGCGCCGCATCCAACAACACGATTTACAAAAACATGTTAACAAACAATCACTGCGGCATCTGGCTTGAAGAATCCTCAAACGGCAACATAATCTACGAAAACAATCTGACAAAAAACAAAATGTACGCAATCTGGCTGAAGGAATCCATAGAAAACATCATTTCTGAAAACACATTTACGCGCCACGCCAACTACACAATCTACATGCGATACGCAAACAAAACCACCATAACAAAGAATTACATAAAAAATAACAACATGGGAATCTTCCTCTATCAATCCACCGATAACGTCCTTTACCACAACAGCTTCATAGATAACATGCCATCAGGCCACGTCTCAGGAGATCTGCCAAACACATGGGACAACGGCAAAGAGGGCAATTACTGGAGCGATTACAACGGCACAGACGCAGACGGCGACGGCATAGGCGACACACCCTACCTGATTTACAAAGAGCAGGAAACAGAAGTCTATGATTACTTTCCACTTATGATTGCCAAAACTCAAGAAAAGTAAATTATAGACATCACGCGTAACAGGACGCACTTACAACAGCTCAAAGCCCCTGGCGTATCAGTTTATCTGATGCAACTCTACTTCAAAATTTCTTATCCACAAGAGTAAAGATTAAAACGATTTCAGCCACAACGGCAAAAACCACAACCAAGAAAGCGACAAAGTAAATTAAAGGACAAATGTTTTTTCATTCTGCAACTTTAATTGCTTGAATTATCACCCAAGGACTAAATCGCACAAGCTTCCTTAACCCAAAAATTTTTTCTCCTTTAGCAAAGAGCGGAACTAAAGGATTGTCCGATATACGGTCAAAGGGCAACCAGTTAAACCCAACCTTTTTGGTAATTTTCATTTTTTCAGCTTTAAGGACGCTTAAAATTTCCTTGTAGGAATGGAGATAGGGTTTTCCAAGAAATCCTTTAAGCTTCCCCTTTAAACTGGATTTATTTCCAAAAGAAAGAAAAAGCACTCCGCCACCTTTGAGAATACGTGAACACTCAGATATTGGCGCTTCTGATCCCAGAACACAATCTAACAACTCAATCATTATAGCATTGTCCGCCACACTGTCTTTCAATGGAAGGAACCTTGCATCAGCCACGATGACATTAACCTTTCTGCTATGGAGGCGTAATCGCTTAAGTGCATGGATATCAAGGTCTATGGCAACTACTTCCATAATTTCTGCAGCAGGAAGAGAAAAACGTCCAGCATTCGCTCCAACATCAACAACTAAGCCGCCTATCTTTAAATTTTTAGAATCAAATATAAAGTGCATCTCAATGTTTGTTATGTAAACGCCCATTGCTCTTCGGTTCATTTTCTCCCAATATGTCTCTTCTATCTCGGACACAATGCTCTATTCTCCTTTTCGCATGAGTTTGATTCGCATTTTAGTTCTGCTTGCCCAAC
>JAWCMT010000046.1:0-10362 GCA_038849555.1 Bathyarchaeia archaeon
GTTATCCATATGGTCAATGTAGATCCTTTTTTTCTCATGCTCCACACTAACCATGTTCTCGTTTAGTTTTCCAGCCGAGTGAAGCACACGCAGGATTTCTTGGCTGGGATCTGCATTAAGGAAAACCTCGTAGCCAGGTCGGTACAGCAAGCTTTCAGAGTGAGCAACATACCAAGAGTCGGTGCACTGTAAGCCTAGAACAGTGAAAACCGAGTTTGGTGGTCCTAGAGAAATAAAGCGGACAATCATTGTGCGGCCCGTCATTGAGTCTCTAAGTAAGCTTTTCACTTCGGCTAAGCCTTCTTGGCGGTCAATTTGGTTAAGAGCCTTGCTGAGTGTTACGCCTTTAGGCACAAGATACTTGGTGGCTTCGCGGTCTCTTCCCTGGTCGTGTATGCCGTCGAAATGGACTGTGTGGCCGGGCATTGCCAAAGCTTTTTCTTCGCCTGTAGCAAGGGCTTGCTGTCGAATGTATGCTACATCTTCAGCGGAATCGTTGCATATGAAAATTTTCTCGCAATTGCATAGGTCGCTGGCTTTTGCAATGAATTCGTGAACTTTAGTGTGGGGTATCGCAGCCAACTTTTTGAAGTCAACTTCGCTCATTTTTGCTTGTAATGCTTCAAGATACCCATTCATGATTAATCGCTCAAGCTTATAATTCGTAAACTGTTCCAGGCACTCTTGGGAATGGTTGTGTCTCGGCAATATGTTTTACGCCACTTATCCAAGCTACTAAGCGTTCAATGCCGATGCCGCCGCCTGCACTGGGTTTCAGCTTTCCTTCTTTCGCCAACTTCAGCACTAATGTGTAGTTGGATTTGTTAACTTTGTCGCGCTCGATTTTCTTAAGTATCTTCTCGTATTCCCATTCTCTTTTGGCTCCAGAGAGCACTTCACCAAACTGCGGCAAAAACAGGTCATAGTTGTCCCATTTGCCAGTTTTGAAATCCTCAAAGTCATAAAATTCACGTGGGATGTTTGTAATCCACACTGGTTCGCTGATTTCTTTCGTAATAGCTTCGTCCCATTTCACACCGTACTTGACTTCCAAGTCTTCTCTATCGTAAACTTTGAATGGCCTCTTCGGTAAAGTTAGCGTGTCACGCCGGCAAAGTGCGGTTAGCTCATCTTTTAAGTCGTGTTTTAGCTGCGTCAGCAAGTTGCAGATTACTTCCTCAACTAGGCTCATCACGTCTTTTGAGGGAGCATCTTTTATTTCGAAATCTAACTGTGTGAACTCGTAGATGTGTTTTCCAGTGTATGCCCTCTCAGCTTTTTCTATGCGTATGTTAGGCGATAAAATGAACAGTTTTGGGTAAGCCAAAGAAGCAGCAATTAGCTTATGAATTATCATGCTCGCCGTGGTTCTGACGGTCTTTCCATAAATATCTACTTCGATGCGCTTTTCGATGGAGGCGCCTGGATCTGGCCACAATGGATCAGTGGATTGTGAAAGAGCAACTGGTAACAGCCATTGGAAGCCTTTATCGACAAACTGAGATGTAAGATTCCTCAGTGTGTAGGTCATTATTCGCCCGATGCAGGATTTTCTTTCAAGTTCGCTTGGGGAAAGCTGGTCTAACGGCTTGGGTAATTCATTTACTCTATTTTCTTGGATCGTGAATTGTTTGCTTGTCAAGTTTTTTCCTCTCGATTTGCTGGTTGTTGAAAAACAAGTGCACATTCTATATAATAAATTTTTTATGATAAATATTATAATTTTTCCAAAAACTACACATTTTTATAGTGGTTTATTGTAATTATTACAATCATGAGCGTAAAACTCGATGAAAAGGACACCGCCATACTATCGCTAATACAGGAAAACAGCAAACTCACCGCTAGACAAATTGCGCAAAAAGTAAACGCGCCGATAACCACAGTCTTCGCCAAAACAAAACGCCTAGAAGAACTCGGCATCATAAGAGATTACCGGGCAATTCTAGCTCCAGAAAAATTAGGCTCTAGCACCGTCGCCTTCATTTTAGCATCAGTCTCATACAGGGCAAAGGCTGAGGACATCCCCGTTTCCCAACGCGCGGTTGCAGAAGAAATCGCCAAATTTCCAGAAGTGCAAGAGGTGCATATAATCACGGGCGACTGGGACTTGCTTATAAAGCTTAGAGCGGAAAATGTAGAGGCTGTTGGAAAATTCGTAGTTGATAAGCTGCGGCGCATAAAGGGTCTGGAGAAAACGCTTACCTGCATGGTTTTCGAAACCGTGAAAGAAACAACTAAAGTACCGTTGCCAATAAAAAGAGCTGAGAGACCTTAGAAGAACCGCGGAATTTAGCGTTTAGGTAGCGCTTGCGTAATACAGAAGAGGCAAAGCGAGCAGCACAGTATTCCGGCCCTTCTCCGTTAACGCATACTCCACTCTGAGCGGCGGGCCCGCGTCAACTGCGCGGTTAATGTAGCCGTATGACGTAAGCAGTTTAAGCTTGTCAGACAAAGTGCGTGAGTTAATGCCGAGAGTCTTCTTGAATCCACTGAAGCCAACGGTGGTCTTAAAGAAAAGCATATAGAGAATTTCCAAATTCCATTTCTGAAATAAGATGGAAAAGCTTTCTTCAAGGCTTTGCAGTTCATCCTTCAATTCTTGAAGCGACATTGGTTGTTTTTCAAGTATTTGATTAAGCGTGTCCTCGATGCCGTTAAGTGTCTGCGTAAGCCGGGCTTCTATGAGCTTACGGAAATCGGCGCTAAGAGGTAACTGTGCACCCATGTGGTTCACACTTGGTGTGCAGTAGCTTACTTCATAGTTTATAAGGATTTACTTATACAACAAGATATACAAAATACATCGAGGTTGATGCCTCCATGGCTTGGAGCATAAACAATAATCGCTGTCTCAGATGCGGCGGCTGCGTCTCCGTGTGCCCAACCGCTGCGCTAGAATTACGAGACAACATCATCCACGACACGGCGCTATGCACTCTGTGCGGCATATGCGAGAAAGCATGCCCGGTTGAAGCCATAAAGGTGACAAAACAATGAATGATGTGATAGTAATCGGTGCTGGCCCAGCGGGCGTTTCCTGCGCGAAAAGGCTGGCTGAAAACGGCTTCTCAGTTAAGGTTTTCGACAAAAGAGCGGAGATTGGCGCGCCAAAGCGTTGTGGCGAAGGCATAAGCGAGTCATCTCAGCAATTGCTAGGGAAAGTCCCTGAGAGGTGCATCGCGCGGAAAATCAGAGGCGCCAGGATTTATGCGCCTGACGGCAGATACCTTGACGCCATATTATCTGAAGGCGGCTTTGTGCTTGAGCGGAAAGTATTTGATAAATGGCTTGCCGAAGAAGCCGTCAAAGCAGGCGCCATGGTGCAAGCTAACACTTTTATTTCGGACCTAATACGGGATTCGCGAGGCTACTTCATCGGTGTTAAGGGCGACTTCCTAGGCAGCGAATTCGAAGAAAAAGCCAGAGTCATTGTTTGCGCTACGGGTGCGGAATCACCTTTGCGGACTAAAGCCTTAGGGGTGTTCTCGAAAGTAACCTTAGTGGATTCATGCATACAATATGAGATGGCAAACGTAGATGTGGTTTCTGACCTTATACACATTTACATGTCAAATGTGCTGGCGCCAAGAGGCTACGTATGGGTTTTCCCAAAAGGCGAACATAGAGCAAACGTTGGTCTGGGCATTATTCCGCAAGAGAAAAAGCCGAAAGCCTACATGGACGAGTTTCTAAGGCTACATCCTGAAATAGGCAAAGGCTCCATTTTGGAGGTTAACGCTGGCTGCGTTCCCGTGGGCGGAATGGTGGAAGAAATGGTTGCTAACGGTTTCGTGCTCTGCGGAGAAGCCGCAAATCATGTTAACCCAATTCACGGCGGAGGCATCAAGGAAGCCGTCATATCCGGGCAAATGGCCGCTGACGTCATCGCTGAATGCCTAAAAAAGAACGATGTATCAAAAAGTGCTCTGGCAAAGTTTAATGAGCTATGGTGGAAAGAAAGGGGCGAACGCCTGAGGAAAGTGGAAAAGTTAAGAGAGATCCTTGAAAAGCTATCAGACGCAGACTTGAATGATCTTGTTGACGCACTTAAACCAGAAGACATAATTGACTTCACCCGAGGCGCAAAGCTCTCCGTCTTAGCGAAAGTTCTAATGAGAAAGCCGCGACTCGTAAGTATAGCAAGACATCTACTATAAGCCTACGCTACTTTCTTCTATTTGGCTTTTGCATGCAAAAAATCAGCAGGTTAATCTTGAAGCAATTTAAATGTACGTAGGAGCTTTTTGAATTCTTCCTCTTTCAGCGAAGAGCGCCGGCCGTTTGCATACATTTCCTTAATTTTCGCCACAACCTGCATCAACTCCTCATCGGTCGGCGGTTTCCCCGTGATCTCCATTATTTTGTGTTTGATTATTCCTTTCCCCGATTGTTTTCCTATAGTTAATCGCCGCGTGTTGCCCACAAGCTCAGGTGGATAAGGCTCATACGTCCAAGGATCATTTAGGACGCCGTGCGTGTGAATCCCTGACTCATGCGCAAAACCGTAATCGCCGACTATCGCCTTATTAGGCGGAACCACATAGCCAGTTACCTTGCCTATAAAATCGGCTGTCTGCTTAAGCTTGAAGGTTTTTCCCTCAAACTTTTTGACGCCGTATTGAAGATAGAGGTTCAAGATGACTTTTTCTGTCTCAGCGTTGCCCGCTCTTTCGCCTATTCCAAGAAATGTTGTGCTCGCGTAAACCTTGTCCCATAGACCAGAAGCCGCGCGAATTGCAGCCATAGTGTTTTCCACGGCATTGCCAAAATCATCATGTGCGTGAATTTCGATGGCGGGAATTTTAGTTTCTTTTTTAATTGCCTTAACCTTAGCGGGAATGCCATTAGGTAGAGGCGCATCAGGGTCTGAAAGGCCTATGCCCACAGTGTCACATATGCGGTAACATTCAGCGCCAGCTTGCGCCACGGCGTTAATGAACTCCCGCTCGAAGTTCCAGTCTGCCCTTGTACTGTCCTCGCCATGTACAAACGTTCGCAACCCGTGTGTCTTAGCCGCATACTCCACGACTTCAACAATGTTTGCCAACAGTTGCTCTCGCGTTTTGTCAGGCCATTTCGCCTTAAAGTGTATGTCTGAAACTGGATGCGAAATGCCCACTTCGTTGAAGCCGCATTCGATGGCGCTGTCAATGTCTTCTTTGACGGCGCGGCACCAGCCAGCCGCTCTAACATCAAGACCCATTTTTTGGATGAGTTTAGCAGCTTTCTTGTCAGGCTTCTGATAATGGAAAAGTTCTATCCTTTCCACGCCTACCTCGCTCAAGAGTTGCGCTAGTTTCGCGGCATCTTTGGGTCTCACGGCTAAGCCGGGCATTTGTATGCCGTCCCGTAATGTGGTGTCATCCAGTATAGGCTCGGTTTTTAGGGACATTTTGAAATAAAAATCTTCTAACTCCATTTTTGCACAGCTCTGCTTGTTATTTCCTTCTCCATGATGGTAAATCTCTCAAAATTACGCATAATAGTCATTGATAAAGTTTTCTGCACAGTATTTGATAAATTGTTCAGTGTATATCGTGACGCTGATTCATTTTATTTTTACCTATTGCAACAAAAAAGTTTACTTTTAAAAGAACATCCAGTCACAGGAACTTTCGCAATGCCTTAATTGTACCGGAAACAGCCAAGACATGCAATGCCGCATCTTTACCTGCAACAGACGTAATCGCGGCTAAAGAAGCCCTAACCAAATTCGCTTTCACTAGCGCGGTTCGAATCACCGCTACTTTTTTCTCAGCGTTGTACTCGATAAGCGATAGGCTCGTCTGACTTGCACCGACCTCGCCATAAAGCTTAACCACGGCGCTCCAAATAGCATCCATAAGCTCTTTAGAGCTGGGCACGCTATCAGAATCAATATGCAGTGCTAAGTAGCGTCGTTTCACCCTTTTCAACAGTCCTTTCCCTCTCTAACTACTCGGATTCCTTCCGCAACATAGTTGGGGTTTAACTTTTCTCTGTTACGTTTAACAATAGCCGCGGGCTCCTGTGCAACAGCTTTCAACGCTGATGCCTCGTCTAACCCGAAAAGAAACGCAAGAGCAGCCATTTCCCTCGGTTTTCTAAGCAGTTTTTCCTCTGAGACGCCGCTTGAGATTACTATTGGAACTTGAAATTCCTTAGCTACAGCAACCTCTCGGCGCAGACTTAAAAGTAGTCTAATTCTAGAAGGGCCATCCAAGACAAGCAGAGGGCGCATGTCAATCTCTAATGCGGCTAAACTGTTGCTGGCCAATTCCGCCTCGGCATTATCAAAGAACCTTTTTCGAAAATCTAATGAAGAAAAATTCAGCAGGTCCACACGGCGGTCTTTTGCTGCTTGACGCGCTACTTGCTTGTTATCGCAGTTTACGCAAATTACTTCGAATTTTCGCCTCAACCGTCGCAGCGCTCGCAAGAGCTCATTCGGCGTTTTCGGTCGCAGATCTACCCGAGAAGCAAAATCCACCTTTGCCTCGTTGCAAGCAGCCTTCAACTGTGCGATTTCATTCTCTGGCGTTTCAGGCGAAAGAGGAACTGCAATTAGGCGGTAACCAAGTGATGCCGCTTTGGTTATCATTCTCAAAGTTGCGGTTTGATCTCTTATGTTTAGGCGCAGGTGCAAGTCTGCGAAGATTTTTTTCATGAAAGCACACCTGCGTTTCTACAAATTTCCATTATCTCGCTTGGCGTCTTATTCCTAAAGTGAATTCTGAAGTGTATGGGGTCGCTTGAAGAAAGCCTTAACTCGCCTTGATAAGCTGATTGCTTATTGAACCTGAGGTAAAGGTTCTGCTTCTCCACATGCAGCCGTATCTCTTGCGCTAATTTCTCCTTATCTAATGTGCTTAAACTGGCGGCGATTTTCGCCAAGGCACTAGGCAAATGCTCTCTATCTGCAAGTTTAGTTTCAAAAAGAATTATTGGATTCTTGTGATGCCCTGTTAGGCTTGTTTTTTGAAAAACTGCGTTTTCGCCGAGTTCTTTTGGCAGTGTATTCCGTATTGCTGTCAGAACTTTTTCGGGGTCTTCGGTGGCATGAGCAAAAGCGCGTATAGTTATGTAGCCTATGGGAAGTTTAGAATCCACGGGAGCACCGCTTCTTTTTATGGGCGGTTTCAGCTTTTAGCCTTTTTCTTTGACTGCGACTGCACGGCAGGTTTAGCTTTTGGCTTAACTTCAGCCTTCTTCTTTTCCACGTAAGCCTTTAATAACTTGACATTCTGTTCATGCGCGGTTTTTCTCCGCTTATCAACAGGCACTTCCATTCTTTTCGCTTCCGCTACATCTACGCCAGCTTTCTTAAGCTCCTCAATGCTGAAGCCTCTGCCACTTCGCTGCCGCCCATCTGGCTTGAGAATCTGGGGTTTTACATGATGCATGCTAGTGCTCTCCTTTCGCTCCTTTACGCTTGCTGGGCCTAACCTTCTCGGCGCCCTTACCTTTTCTACGCAAACTCCTGACCTTCTTGCCAGCGCTTGTTAGGCTTCGGAAAACGCGGCGCTTGTGCTGCTTCTCAATTATCCAGTTCACGTCCTTGTCAGCCTTTATCACAGGATGACTCGGATCCACGAGAATCACTTCAAACCATTTTGAGCGGCCGTCTTCGCCGACCCAATAGCTGTTTAGCACTTCCAAGTTTGGAAACTTGCGTGCTGCACGCTCTTCAGCAATCAACCGTAAGCTCTTTGCAGGCTTATACTTGGCAACACCCATACGTTTCGGACGCCTTCCAGATCTGGGACGCTGCTTCCGTAGTCCACCTCTTCTAACACGGGTACGCACAACCACAAAGCCTTGTTTGGCTTTGTAGCCAAGTTTTCTGGCGCGGTCAAGGCGCGTGGGCTTTTCTATGCGAACAACTGTAGGCTGCTTCCGCCATTCAACAAGTCTCTGCTGCATAATCTCGTCTACGAAGGATTTCTCTGGCTTAGACCATGCTTCGGCTATGTATTTGTAGGCCATCTTACTTTTTCACCTCACATCACATGTTTACGGTTCAGCCCTGTTTGGGCTACATCCCAGCGGACCAAGATGATCCGCCTACATTTTGGAATGTTACCAACATAGCCAAAAATAAACCTTTCCAGAAACTAGTAATAAGCTAATTGTATACGCAAGCCACTTGAAAAAATAGTGAAACAAAAAAAGGTTTAAAATAACATTTTGGAAGCCTAAAAAGTTAAAGGGAAAATGGCGGAGGCTTATTCTGCCTCGTAGAATTCTTCTGGCTTCGGCGGTGTCGGTGGTAATCCTCTGCGTTCTCGGATTTGCCGTATCACTTCAGCTTGCATTTGTTCTGGTACTGGAGCCCAGCGGCTGAATTGTGTAGCCCAGAAAGCTCTGCCCTGCGTAGATGAACGCAGTTCATCAGAGATTCCGAAGGATTCTGCCACAGGCATCTCGGCTTTGACGATTATCATGTCTTCCTCGTTTATCATGTCTAAGATTTTGCCGCGGCGCTTCTGAATTAAAGCTATGACGGGACTGACGAACTCGTTTGGAACTTTACATTCAAAGCTCATCAGCGGCTCTAAAAGCTTCGGATCACTAAGCAGGAAAGCGCACCATATCGGTCGCCACGTCATCGGCAGTATCTGCGCTGGACCTCTGTGCACTGGGTCCTCGTGCACCAAAATATCCTCTAAGTTAACTTTCAATCCGTACGCTGGCTCTTTCGCTAAAACCGACGAGTGTACTGCTTCACGGAAACCTGATTTTATGTGATCCAGCACTTCTTCGACGTATTGTCGACCCTTTATCCTGTTAACCAGTATGTTACTTTCCTCGATTGCTATAACGTTTCGAGCGTCCTCAGTTGACCAGCCCAACTCTCTGAGGATCTTCTGCCGTTCATCGCGACTTTGCATTTCAGAGATTTTTTCTGCCCTTATTGCCTCGATAACTTCATCAGACAACTTTTCCAAAGTTATCCAGAGCTTACTGTGCTTGTTGGGGCTTTTGCCCATCACTGGCGGTCCTCGGTAGTCGTGGCTGATGGTTTCACGGTAAATCACAATGGGCTTGCTGAGTTTCACTTTTAAGCCTGCTTCCTGCATCCTGTACGCGGTGATCTCCAAGTGAAGTTCACCCATGCCGCTTAACAGGAATTCGCCGCTTTCCTTATCCATCTTGAAATGCAGGTTAGGATCTTCCGTTGTCAGCTTGTGTATGACTTTGTCGAATAGCGGTAGGTCTTTGACGTCCTCAGGCTCCACTGCAACGGTCACAACGGGATCTGACACGTATTTTAAGCCTTCAAATGATGGTGTTTCCACACCGTCTTCTGCAACAGTTTCGCCAACGTGGATTGACGGCAATCCTGATAGTGCAGCGATGTTTCCGGCTGGAACTCGGTCGACAATCACTCGATCAGTGGCCATACTCATGTAAACCTGCTGTATAGTACCTCGCTGACGACTGCTTACAAGCTGCACAGTTTTTCCTTTTGCCACTGAACCACTGAAAACTCGACCTATAGCGACTGTGCCGCTGTGAGGATCAACCTCGATGGTGGTAATACACATTAGAAGAGGACCATTAGGGTCAACTTTCGCCATGCTCTTGCCCGTTGGGCTGTTAACATCTCCTGGCCAAATCTGGCTCTGCCTATATGGCTGTGCTTCCAGCGGGCTTGGCAAGTGCTCACAGAACATGTCCAAAATCGGCTCGTACAGCGGAGCTTTCTTGCTTAACTCGTCAACTTTCCTGCCAATTTCTTCTGGAGCGCCCGTGTAAGCGTCAATGATGTCTTTAAACGATAAGCCTTTCGCTTTCATGTGCGGGAGGTTTAGACCCCACTTGTGAAGCGCTGAACCGAAAGCCACGCGGCCATCTTCAACTTTAACCTGCCAGTCTTTCTTATGCTCGGGCGGTGCATACTTCTCAATGAGCGTGTTTACACGCACAATTATTTTCGCGAATTTGCGCTGAACTTCTTCAGGGGTCAACTTGATTTCTTTTATGAGCCTGTCAACCTTGTTGATGAAAAGAATTGGTTTCACGCGTTCGCGCAGCGCTTGCATTAGCACGGTCTCTGTCTGGGTCATTGGGCCTTCTACGGCGTCTACGACGACTAGTGCGCCGTCGACTGCGCGGAGGCTTCTGGTTACGGCTCCGCTGAAGTCTATGTGTCCCGGCGTGTCGATGAGGTTTATGAGGTAATCTTTTCCTTTGAATGTGTGGGTTAGGCTTATGTTTGAAGCGAAAACGGTCATTTGCCTTTTCTGTTCAAGCTCCCATGAGTCAAGAAACAGTTTCTGGCCTGCGGTTTGCTCGCTAATTATGCCTGCGGCGGCTAAGAGACTATCTGAAAGGGTGGTTTTTCCATGGTCTACGTGCGCGATTATGCTGGTGTTT
>JAWCMT010000047.1:0-9586 GCA_038849555.1 Bathyarchaeia archaeon
GTTTCTGGATCATCGTTAACTCCTCTTAAAAGAACCGTCTGATTGCACAACAATACGCCTGACTTAATCAAATTATTTATCGCCTTAATAGACTGAGGAGTAATTTCGCGTGGATGATTAAAATGCGTAACAACGTAAAGTCTCCTTTCACTCTTTGAATATTTTCTGAAAATTGCCAGTATCCCCTGATCAAAGAGTCTATGTGGAAGGGTTACTGGAACCCTGCTGCCAATCCTCACGAACTGGATATGTTTTATGCTCGATAGTGCTTCGAGAAATCTTTCGATAATTTCGTTCTTAAGCACCAGCGGATCTCCACCGCTAATCAATACATTATTTATTTCTTCGTGCTTAGCCACGTAAGCGACTGCCTCTTCGAAGCGCTTCAAAATTTCATCGGTAGGCAATCCAACAAGTCTTTTTCTGAAACAGTGGCGGCAGTAAACAGCGCAACGATTTGTCGCCAGAATTAACGCGGTTTCATTGTATTTGTGCTGCAGCCCTGGCATTTTCGTGTTCTCCGCCTCGCCGCTTGTATCGTACACCCCTTCAACATTAAGCTCCTCAATAGACGGCAACGCCATTTTCCTTATCGGATCATTCGGATCATTCCAATCTATCAGCGATAAGTAGTATGGGCTAATTCGCATTGGATGAATTTGAATAACTTGCTCCAGCTGCCGCTCCACTTGTGGCGGAATGGTTGTGTGCTTCTTAAGCTGCTGTAATGTTGAGATGTTCTCCTCTAATTCTTTATGTTCTGGCATTTTACTCTACCCCTATTGCAGTTCTATGCTTCGGAAAACCAGCAGAAATAAGCAAAGCGACATAACATTAATCAATTCAACTGGTTTTCCATAATTAAATTACTTTTTATCACTTAAAAAAGTTATGCCGCAGCTACATTTCATCTACGGGGGTCTTTTCGAAAAAAATTTAAGCTACTAAACTTATCTGATTATAACTTGCAGACTTGTGCTGAATAGTGCTTGGTTGCAACCTTTTAGGTCTAAAGCGTGCAGTTGCATGCCATATATCATGTTACAAGGGTTCCTAGTTTCTGCACCAGGCACGGCAAAGTAGTCTAATAGTCAATGGTGTGATGGAAATAGATGGTGCAGACTGAAGATAGAGTAGTAATCCGTGGGTTAAGAGATGTTGCCGCAGCTGAAACCAGACTTAGCTTTGTAGACCCTAATGGTGCTCTATACTATTTGGGCTATAATATTGATGATCTTGTAGGTCGAGTTATCTACGCTGAAATTGCTTACTTGCTAATTCACAAGAAGCTCCCTAACAAGGATGAATTGGCTGAGTTTAAAAGTAATCTTATTTCTGAGATGCGACTCCCTGATGCTATTGTCGAAAGCATTAAAGCGGCGCCTAAAAATTGCCATCCAATGGATATTTTACGCACCGAGGTTTCCCATCTCGGAGAATATGATCCTGAAGGAAATGATCTTTCGCGACCTGCAAACATCCGAAGAGCCACGAGACTAATAGCTCAGGTTCCCGCTATAGTTGCTACCATCTATAGGAGCCGTATTGGCCAAACTGTTCCAGAGCCAAGGAAAGACTTTGACTTGGCCAAAAACTTCCTTTATATGTTCCGTGGATCACCGCCTGATGATAATGAGACAGCTGTTATTCACCAGTATATGGTGCTTCACGCTGACCACGGCTTTAACGCTTCCACTTTCGCTGCGCGTGTGACCGCAAGCACAAATTCCGACATGTATTCTGCAGTGACTTCTGCTATTGGAACACTTAAAGGTCCATTGCATGGAGGAGCTAGCGAAAAAGTGATGGATATGCTTGACGATATAAATCTGGAAGAAGAAGTTGAAGAGTATATTCAAGGAATGTTGGATGAAAACAAGAAGATTATGGGTTTTGGCCACCGCGTATATAAAACAGAAGACCCGCGCACCAAACATCTGAGAGGAATTGTTGAAAATCTCTGTCACCGCGAAAGAACTTTGAGTTTATATAATAAATGCATAAAAATTGAAAAGATTGTTTATGAGCGGAAAAAGATATATCCGAACGTAGATTTCTACGCTGCAGTTGCCATGGACGCGCTTGGTGTTCCGAAGGAATATTTTACTCCGTTCTTTGCGTCAAGCAGAATCTCTGGTTGGGTTGCTCATGTAATCGAGCAATATGCGGACGCTGTGCTTCTACGGCCCTCATCAAAATATGTCGGCGAATATGGAAGGCCTTTTATTCCAATCGAGCAACGATAAACATTAACTCTCTTGCTGCCAAGTGATACATAAAAAACGGGATGTGAAGTGAGCGCCTAAGAAGCAGCGCTACTTCATGATTGCCTTTAAGTCTTCTTCCGCTGTTGTTATGGGCATTATGTTAAACTTTTCCACCAGCACTTTAAGTATGTTCGGTGTTATGAACGCTGGTAAGCTCGGTCCTAAACGTATATTCCTTATGCCCAGGTAAAGCAGCGACAGCAATATGGCCACGGCTTTCTGCTCATACCAAGAAAGCACCAGCGAAAGCGGCAACTCATTCACTGTCACGTTGAATGCTTCGGCCAACGCCTGCGCGATTTTAATTGCCGAGTAGGTATCGTTGCATTGTCCTATGTCTAGGAGTCGCGGAATTTCGTCGATTGTGCCTAAGTCCTTGTCGAAGAATCTGAATTTTCCGCAGGCAAGCGTTAGCACGACGGTGTCCTTAGGCGCTTTTTCCACGAACTCGGTATAGTAGCTTCTTCCAGGTTTCGCGCCGTCGCAGCCGCCGACGAGCAGGAACTTTTTAATGCTGCCGCTTTTCACAGCAGCTATTATTTTGTCTGCCACGCTTAGCACCGCGTTTCTGCCGAAACCGGCGGTTACATACTTGCCTTCTCTATCAGCTGAAAAGCCCGGCAACTCCAACGCCCGCTTTATCACCGGAGAAAAGTCTCTGCCTTCTATATGCGGCGTTCCCGGCCAGCCAACTGGACCCGAGGTGAAGATGTTGTCTTTGTAGCTTTCTATTGGCCTCTGGAGGCAATTGGTTGTCATAACTATGGCGCCGGGGAATTCTGCGAACTCGCGTTGCTGATTTTGCCATGCCGTACCGTAGTGACCGTAAAAGTGCGGATAAGCTTTCAACTTTGGATATCCATGCGCTGGCAGCATTTCGCCGTGTGTGTAAACGTAGATTCCTTTACCTGCACTCTGTTTCAGAATCTCCTCTAAATCTTTCAGATCATGCCCGGACACGAGAATAGCTTTGCCTTTTTTCACGCCAAGCGGCACCTTCGTTGGCACTGGGTGCCCGTAGGTCTCAGTGTTTCCAGCGTCAAGGAGCTCCATGGCTCGGATGTTTATTTCGCCGCATTTCATGGCTAAGCCTACAAAATCGTTTACGCCGAGCGACTTGTCTAATGGAGCAGCGAGTCCTTGGTGGATAAAATCGAAGACTTTCTCGTCTTTTTTGCCGAGGATATATGCGTGATAGGTGTAGGCTGCTACGCCCTTTAAGCCATAAGTGAGCAGCCACTGAAGCGAGTGCAAGTCCTCATTTACGATGGGTTCCGATTTTATTCCATACAGTTTTCCTTGCGCTATTAAGCCTTCTCTGGTTTTATCTAAAGCCAAGTTGGCAGGGCCATCGCTTGCATCGATGTTGCCTCCCACAAGCCGTATTTGCTTCTTCAGTTGCTCGCGCAAATCCGCCGTTTTCTTAATGTACTCGATAATTCTGTCTGGGTCGAAGTTAACATTCGTTAAAGTAGCAAACAGTGCTTCGCAAGTGAATACGCTGATTTCTTCGGTTCTGATGCCTACCTTCTTCGCTTCGATGACTAATTGTGAAAGCCCTCTGAGCAAATAAACAAGCAGGTCTTGTAGTGCAGCTACGTCTGGAGTTTTCCCGCAGACACCGATTATTGTGCAGCCTTGCCCTTTAGCGGTTTGTTCGCACTGGTAACAAAACATTTGTTCTCGACTCATTTTTCTCATTCCACGTAAGATTAATAGTCAGCAGTGTCAAATAGCGCTTATCCCTAAAATGTTAGGGATTGACTACCAGTTTAGCCTGTTCCCTTTCAAAATACTGCTTCAAAAGCCTCTTTGTTCCTCTTCGAATTATCTCCGAAAGAGTTGACGGTCTCACGCCTAGTTTAGCGGCTAGCTCGCGTAAACCAATTTTCCGTGGATAATCAAAAAACCCGCTTTTCAACGCTAACCAAAATATTCTCTCCTGATTCTCAGTCAAAACACCGCTTTTTGCTTCAAAACTTCCACGCTTAAGCACGTTGACTTTGTGCCCAGAATTTTCTAGTGCAGATATGATGCCCGTGTACACTTCAAACGTGGGCACGATAAAGCTATACATTATCATGTGCTCCTCTACGCTTCTGCCTGAAATCAGAAAGGCCCCATGAGATAGGATGGTGTTGCAGACGTCGCAGCCTTGACTTTCAAACCACAGCGAATGCTTGCCTTCAGCTTTACGTCGGGATGTTGATTTCCAATCTTTTGAGATTTTCTCGGCATCTTTCGCGTCAAGCTCCACTAAATGCTTAACTGTGCCGTTGCTTGAGCCCCTGATGTCTGTTACTTTAAGCTGCTTAAGTCCAAGAGAAGCAAATTCTTCTAGTACTCTGCATTGCTTGTTTTCCACCGCGATAACTACATGGTATGGTTTAAGCCACGTTTCAGTCATTAAGTCTAACATGCTCCATGCTATTTTTTTGGGTCTGGCCTTGAAAGCTAGAGTTTACGTTGAAGGTGCGGGTCTCCTTCCCAAGGTAACATCTACATCGATTGTTGAATTGCCGCGTACAACGGTTATCCTTAGAAGCTGCCCAGGCAACGTGTTCTCCGCAAGATAACTTGCCAAGTCATCATTATTCCTTATTCGCGTTTGATTCAGCGCAATTATTATGTCGTTAACTCTCAGCTTGCCATCTGAGGGTCCTCCGGCGACGACTGAAGCTATTCGCCAGCCGTAAGTAACGGATGCCCCTATCTGCTGGGCTATGCTGTAGCTCAGGTCCTGTCCTGTAACGCCTAGATACGAGTGGTCGCGGTAGGTTCCAGTTGTAACCAAGGCTGATATTTCCCTAAGGATTGTGTTTGATGGAACAGCGAAGCCTAAGCCCTGCGAGTCTGATAGGATAGCGGTTGTTACGCCTACCACTTTGCCCGCCGCGTTCAGCAGTGGTCCTCCAGAGTTTCCAGGGTTTATCGGCGCGCTTGTTTGTATAATATTTGCGATTGCGAAACCGCCGGCGTATTCTTCTTCAGTAATTGTTCGGCCGACAGCGCTAACGACGCCTGTGGTTAATGAACCGACCAAGCCGTAGGGGTTTCCTATGGCTATAACGGGGTCGCCTACGCGTAGCGTGGATGAACTGACGATTTCGACAGGCTTAAACTCGTTCTCTGGCGCGTCAACCGAAAGAACCGCCAAGTCCGCATAGGGGTCGCTTCCCAGAACCCGTGCTGGATAGCCGTTGCCATTTGAGAAAGTTACACTTAGGCTTGTTGCGCCATGTACTACATGATAGTTAGTTATTACCACGTTTCTACCAGAATAAGCGTATACAAATCCCGAGCCTTGCGCTTCGCCGCTTCTCGTGGTTCCTTGAATCAAAACCACCGAGTCACGGACACTCTCGTAAATGTTAGCCAACTCGGTTTCATTCTGATAGATTATGATGTTTTGATAGGTGATGTTCTGTGTGCTTGTGAGCCCGGCTACACGGTTTTGAAGCGCTGACACTTCATCGCTTAATTCTGCCATTTCTTGATATGTTATGTAGAAACTTGATAGTGCGCCTATGAGTAAGCCTGCTGCAAAGAAGAGTGCCAGCAGACTAAGCGATGTTTTACCATAACCGTTTGAAGCGTACATTTAGCGTTACCTCTAAATGAAGCATACTGGTTTTTGAAAATAAAGGTTTACTATTTCCTTCTGTCAATGATGTCCAGCGCGTCTGGACCTGTGCCTATTAGAACCACTGGCACATCAGCCGTTTTTTCAATTTCCTTGATAAACTGCTTAGCTTCCAAGGGTAAAGCGTCAAATTCTCTGATGCCTTGGCACTTTGGAAAGAGGCTGTCAAGCTTTGTGACCGCTGCTTGTGTCGCACCGTTTATTTTCGCCACTTTCCTTGCTAATTCAAAATCAAAAGGCGCTGAGCGTCTGTCGCGGCCTGTTCCCGCAGCAGTTTCAAACCAGCCTCTTTTTATGGCTTCCTCCTTGCTTAATTCGCCAGGCAAGGGACCCGCGCCAACACGGGTTATGAATGACTTGTACACTATGAGAACGTCATCTACTCTTGTTGGGCCTACTCCCGCTTCAGAGCATATAGCCGAGGCACCCGTGTCTCTTCCCGTCACATATGGGTATGTTCCGTAAAAAAGCGAAAGCATAAAGCCCTGTGTTCCTTCCAGCAAAACATTTTTACCTGCATCGATGCCCTCGTTAACTTCTGTAGCCACATCTGCCAGATACGGCTTCAACTCAGGAATGTCCCGGGCAAGCTTAGCGGTTCTTCGAACACGTTCCTCAAGGGCGGGGCCTACACCCCAACCTGTGGTGCCCAGCCCCTTCAAGTGAGCGCTAGTTTTATCCTGTGTAGAATGTTTCTCTTCGATTATTGAGGTTTGGTAATCCACGCCTATGCGGTTGTGCACTTTAGTTAACTCTACTTCTTCGAGAAATTTTCCAACATGGACGTTGGCGCCTGCACCAATTAGCAAGCGGCATTTTGGGTTTAGGAAGGCAGCTGGCACCATGTGTAGTGCGTAGCGTTTTCCTTCCATCCAAACTGTATGTGCAGCGTTTACGGAGCCTGTTCTAACGCAGAAATCCAATTTATCTTTCAGTGCGAGATAGGAGATTATTTTTCCTTTGCCTTCATCGCCCCAGAAGGCGCCTACAATAACCGTGCAAGGCATATGGTTCCCCGCTGAAAGGTCGCATCAGAATTATTTAAGATTGTTGGAATAAATTGAAAGCGTCTTATATGGAATGAACTTTTTCATTTAAAGCCATCTCGCCGAAGAGTGCTTTCTATCAACTGTGAAACGCACGGTGTAATTTTGCAAGTAGGTTATAACATGAAAGTGAGTAAGACTGCATAATCCTTTAATTACTAATTTGCATCACCATAACTCAGGGAAGGCTACTGACTTAAATGGTAACCTTGAACCTTGACAAAATTTTCAACCCCAAAAGTGTAGCCATAATCGGAGCCAGCGACGAAGAAGGCTCCGTAGGATATTCTATAGTCAAAAATTTAACTCAACTCGGTTACGCCGGAAAAGTCTACTTAGTACACGCGCATAAGCCTGAGATTCTTGGAGTGAAAACTTATCCGTCAATAGAGCAAATACCTGCGCCAGTTGACTTAGCGGTTATTGCTACACCAGCGGAGACTGTTCCAAGCGTTTTGGAACAATGCGGTAAAGCTGGTTTTAAAGGTGCAATCATAGTTTCAGCGGGCTTCAGAGAAGCAAGTGCTGAGGGTAAGGCGCTTGAAGAGAAGATTTTGGAAGCAAGGAGAAAATACGGCATACGCGTAATAGGGCCAAATTGTATAGGCGTAATCTGCCCGAGAATAAATCTGAACGCCACCTTCTTGGATAAGATGCCGAAGCCTGGCAAAGTAGCCTTCATAACGCAGAGCGGAGCCTTAGGCTCAGCAATTCTGGACTGGGCTATACATAAGAACATTGGCTTCAGCAACTTTGTTTCTGTCGGCTCGATGATAGATGTAGACTTCGGAGACCTTATAGACTACTTCGGCACTGACCCGCAGACCCGTAGCATCCTCATGTACATGGAAAACCTGTCCGAAGCCAGAAAATTTATGAGCGCCGCGAGGCACTTTGCGCGAACCAAACCCCTAATTGTGGTTAAGGCCGGAAAATTCAGAGAGAGTGTAAAGGCGGAGGCTACGCATATTGGTTCGCTTTCGAGTGAAGATGCGATTTATGAAGCCGCTTTTAAGCGTGCAGGCATAGTTCGAGTAGAGGAGATTGAAGATTTATTTAACACTGCTGAAGTTTTGGAAAACCAGCCTCTTCCAAAGGGGCCGAATATGGCTGTGATTACGAACGCTGGCAGCTTAGGCGTGATGGCTACGGATGCCCTGATCGCTAAGGGCGGTAAGCTTGCAAAATTAAGCAAAAAAACCATAGACATGCTCAATGGCGTTCTGCCGTCTTTCTGGAGTAAAGGCAACCCGCTTGATATTCTCGGAGATGCCGGTGCTGAGCGCTACAGAATCGCGTTAGAAGCGTGCTTGAATGATGAAAACGTAGATGGTATACTGATAATTTTCACTCAACAGTCTATGTCAGAGCCGATTGAAATCGCTAAAAACATAGTTGCGCTTGTAAAAAGTAAAATGTATCAGAACAAGACAATATTGACCAATTTCATGGGTTACGGTGCAGTGCAAGATGCAAACCGAATTTTCACGGAGAATAACATCCCAACTTATTCCACGCCAGAGCATGCCGTCAAGGCGTATATGTACATGTATCAGTATAAACGTAATCTTGAACTTATTTATGAGACGCCTGAGGAGCTTCCAGTTGATGCTGCTCCGCCTAAAAGGCCCATAATGGCTATACTTAGAAATGCTGCCGTGGAAAGCCGTGAGTTATTGACTGAAGTCGAAGCCAAGAAAATCTTGGAATACTACAATTTTCCAGTCGTAAACACCATGGTCGCGACAACTGCTGAGGAAGCTGTGGCTTACGCCAAGCAGATGGGTTATCCCGTGGTTCTAAAGGTTCTTTCCCAGCAAATAACACATACGGCTGATGCAAGCGGCGTAATTTTGGATATAAACTCAGACGAAGAGGTTAGGCAAGCCTTTAATCTCATTATGCAGCAAGCAAAGGAATACGACGGAAAAGCCCACGTAATCGGCGTTACTGTTCAACCAATGATTAAGCATAAAGGTTATGAAGTTATAATTGGCGGGAAAAAAGAGCCGCCTTTCGGGCCCGTAATACTTTTCGGAATGGGCGGAGTAGGCGCAGAACTGTTCAAAGATTACTCAATAGGGCTTCCGCCTTTAAATACAACTCTCATAAGGCGGATGCTGGAAGAAACACGAGTATATCAGCTTCTAAAGGGTTATGGGAACTTTCCGCCAGCTAACCTCAAGCTTTTGGAAGAAATTCTCCTGCTTTTCTCGCAGTTGCTAATTGACTTCCCGCAGATAAAGGAAATTGACCTTAACCCGCTCTTAATAAACGAGAAAGAGGCGTTGATTCTCGACGCGAGAATGGCAATTGACAAAGAAGCTGTGTTCAAAAAGTTTGAGCCTCACGAGCATTTGATTATAAGCCCTTACCCGAAAAAGTATGAAACCTTGTGGACGCTTCGAAATGGGCAGGAAGTGCTTTTAAGACCCATAAAACCTGAGGATGAGCCTTTATGGCTGGAAATGTTCCAAAGCTTCTCTGAGGAATCTATACGCTACAGGTTCTTCCAAGTAATAAAGGACACGCCGCATGAAGTTCGCGTGCGCTACTGCAATATAGATTACGACCGTGAAATCGCCATAGTGGCTGAGCTCACCGAGGAAGGTCGCAGAAAAATCCTCGGA
>JAWCMT010000048.1:0-9509 GCA_038849555.1 Bathyarchaeia archaeon
AAAATCGAGCATACGGTCGGGTCCGCGCCTGTTTTCCGCTGCTCCGCCGCAGTGGGTTTCCCGCCTGTGAAGGCGTTCCAGATTTTCCGTTTAACCAGCTCCGGCGGATCCATGGTGAATATGCTGGTTTCAGGCATTGAGGCGCTCATTTTCCCGCCTGGCCCGAGGCCTGGTAGGAAGCGGCAGTGAATCTGCGCTGGCTTGTAGTAGCCGAGTTTCTGCGCTATGTCGCGGGTAACCCTCCAGTACGGATCCTGATCAATGGCTGCTGGAATCAACGCAGGCACATTCTCGCCAGTTAACTTCTTGTGGATGAAGCAGGGCACCGCTTGCAATGCAGGCCAGAAAATCCAGCCGATGTTGGTGCTGTCTTGGAAGCCGAAGGTTGCCTTTGCAGTGGAGTAGGTTATGCGCTTTGCAACTTCCAGCGCTATGTCATAAAGCAGGTCAATGTCTTCGACATCGTAGATTATGAAGGTGTCTTCTGGCTTGAAGCCCAAGGCGATTAGGTCTAGCGCGTTTTCGTAAGCGTAACGCCTTGTTTCCTCAAGATTCGCTTCGTCGTCCACGATGAATTTTTCGTCATCAGTCATCTGGAAATACAGCCGCGCGCCAAACTTCTCCTGCAAGTGCCGCGTGAAAATCCATGGCACCAGGTGTCCAATGTGCACGGGGCCAGATGGGCCTCTGCCCGTGTAAAGCACAAACTTTACGCCTTTTTCGTAAAGCTCTAACACGGTATCCAAGTCGCGGTGGGAGAAGAAAATGCGCCTCTGCAGCTGAAGATGCAGCTTGCCCGTGTATCGGGTAACTTTTGCGAGTAGCTCCTCGGTTAGGGGCTGGGTGCCGAATTCGCGTATCAAGCGTTCGTAGTCAACTTTCCCCTTAACTTCCCATGGAGTGACAACCATCTCGTTTCCTGAACCATTAGGCGATGCCGTTGTAATCACCAGCTGCTTTTGAAGAGAAAGGAAAGCTGGCGGTCATATATTCTTTTTTCGCAAGAACTCCGCCTTTTGGGCCTAGGGGCGCGCAAAATCTCCCCTTCATAAACCTCAAATGATATGTGGTCAACAGCCACTAATTGCCCGTAACGTTTGACTAGCGAATCCACTTCCACAGCGGGGTTACCCATAATTTCACCAAAGTTAACCGAAGTATTAGGTGTTGAAGATTTCTCTATATAAATTGCATAAAACACGCATAAAACTCGAAAACACAAGCCCTTATCTTTAAGCATCCGCGAATCAACATGCTTTTATTAGCGACGTTAGAACTACAATAGCAAAAAGCGCACTTGCATTAACGAAGGCACAAGAACATGGTTAACCTTAGGGCACAAGAACTTAAAGTCCTCGCTTCAATAACCCGTTCAGGCGGCAAAGCCCCAGTTGAACAGTTAATCCGCGAGGCTAAATTACCTGACGCCGCCATCATGCGCGCAGCGTTAACCCTTCAGGAGCAAGGGCTCGTCAAAATTCACGCGGAGCCACAGGTTATTGTCAAGCCCAGCGCGGAAGGCGCTATGCACGCGGAAAGCGGCTTGCCTGAAAGACGTCTCATAAAGGCTTTGCTAAAGTTAGGCGGCGAAGCAAATTTGGACAGCGCGGCAGCTGAAGCTGGTTTGGATCCGCAGTTTAAGCAAATCGCGTTGGGTTGGGTTATAAAGAAGAACTGGGCAGCTTACGACTCAAAAACCAACACGCTACGCGTTGCCGCCAACCTGCTTCAGCAAGGCGAAGTTCCCGAGGGTGATGACGAACAACTCCTCAGCTACGTGCATGGCAACAGGCAAGTGGCGCTTGACAGTTTAAATGCGGTGCTACAAGCTGCTGTACAAACGCTCAAGAAGCGCAAACTGCTTGTAACCGAAGAGAAAACTCGCAGAATCATTGAAGTCACTGAGGCGGGTAAACAAGCTGCAGTGCATGCATCTGTCGCGCCAGAGGAAGTTACTCAGCTTACGCCAGAACTCATAATCACAGGAAAATGGCGTAACGTAACGCTTAGCAAGTATAATATTGCGGCGTCTGTGGCTAAAACTTGGCCTGGAAAGAAGCATCCATACCTAAGTTTCTTAGAGGAGGTTCGCGCTAAACTGGTTACTTTAGGCTTCAAGGAGATGACAGGCACTAATGTGGAAACGTCCTTCTTCAATTTTGACGCTTTATACACGCCTCAGGATCACCCGGCCCGCGAAATCTTCGGCATATACTTCGTCAAGAACCCTGAATACGGTGATATAAGCGCCTACGAGAAGGCAGTAGCAAACGTTAAGGCTACTCACGAGAACGGCTGGTGCACAGGCTCAACAGGCTGGGGCTACAAATATTCGATTCAAGAGGCAAAACGCTTGATTCTCCGGGGCCACGGCACCTGTCTGAGCGCGAGGACACTGTTAAGCCCGAAGTTGGAGATTCCCAGCAGATACTTCTCCATCGCTCGCTGCTATAGGCCAGAAGTGGTGGACAAAACGCATCTCAGCGAGTTCAATCAGGTAGAGGGCATAGTCGTCGACGAGAACCTTACGCTACGGGATTTGCTGGGTGTTCTGGCGAAATTCGCTCTTGAAATCGCCGGCGCCGACAAAGTGCGTTTCAAACCAGACTATTTCCCATTCACCGAACCCAGCGTGGAGCTCAGCGCCTACAAAGAAGGCTACGGCTGGATCGAATTCGGCGGTTCAGGAATTTTCAGGCCAGAAGTCACACTGCCTTTAGGCGTAAAAGTGCCTGTTATCGCATGGGGCTTGGGTATAGACCGCCTATTCATGATGCGCGCAGGCGTGGATGACATCCGCTATATTTTCAGCCAGAATCTGGACTGGCTCAGGAGAAAGGAGGTGGCATAAGATGCCGACTATAGATGTGGATTGCGCTGAATTGGAGCGGCTGCTTGGCTGGAGCTGGCACGGCGACATCGAAAAGCTGGATGAGCTACTGGCATTCGTCAAAGCGGAAGTTAAACTTTACAGCAAGCAGGAAAACGTTGTGAGCATCGAGTTGAAGGACACAAACCGCCCTGACTTGTGGAGCGTCGAAGGTTTAGCGCGCGTGCTTCGCGTTTTCCTTAACCTTGAGAAGGGCGCCCGTAGCTACGAAGTTAACCCGCCAATATTGGAGGTGCATGTTGACCCGCAGCTCAGCGGCATACGCCCGTTCATCTGCTGCGCCGTAGTCAAAGACGTAAAGCTAACCGACACAATAATCCGCGGGCTCATGCATTTACAAGACAAGCTGGACCAGACATATGGACGAAGTAGACAAAAAACCTCCATCGGACTTTATGATTATGACTTGATTTCTCCGCCGCTGAAATACGCTGTTACAGAGCCCGATGCTATCCGATTTGTCCCGCTTGGCTTTGAGAAAACGCTGAGCTTAGCGGAGATTCTGGAGCAGCATCCGAAAGGCTTAGAGTACGGGCACATCGTCAAAAAGCACAGCGTGTATCCAATTCTGCTGGATTCAAAACAGAAAGTGCTTTCGTTTCCGCCAATTATAAATTCGAACGACTTGGGCAAGATTACAGAGGCAACTCGGAATGTGCTGGTGGAAGTTACGGGCACAGTTCATCAAACCGTGCTCAACACGTTAAATCTGGTGACGCTGGCGCTGATTGACCGCGGAGGTAAGGCGTACGCTACCGAAGTGCATTATCCTAAAGAAGCACTTTATCATGCCAAACGGGTTATAACTCCAGACTTCAGCAGCAGACGCATGGATTTAAGCGCTGACTACGCGAAAAAAGTCCTCGGCTTCCAGCTTACCATCGAGCAGATGGCTCAACTGCTTTTAAAGGCGGGGCTGGGCGTGGAAAAAATCAGCGGAAGCACCATCACCGTAATAGTTCCATGCTACCGCGTCGACGTAATGCACCCAGTGGACTTGGTAGAAGACGTTGCCATCGCCTACGGCTACGACAACATTGAGCCGCTCTGGCGTGAATTGCCCACAACCGGCGGCGAGAGACCCGAACAGCGGCTAATTAACATTGCACGCGAGCTTATGGTCGGCTTAGGCTTTCAGGAAATCTTAACCTACACGTTAACAAATCCTGAAAACCTCTTCGACAAGATGAACTGCGAAAGAACCCTTGTTGTAGAAGTGGCTAACCCAAAAGTTGTGACTATGACATGCCTACGGAACTGGCTTTTACCGGGCTTAATGGAGTTCCTTGGCAATAACCAGTCAGTGGCGTTTCCGCAGAAAATCTTCGAGTTAGGCAAGGTTACGTTGCTGGACGAGACAAGGGAAACCAAAACTCGCGACGAAGATTGGCTTGCAGCAGCAACAGCGCATCCAAACGCAAGCTTTAGCGAAATCAAATCTGCACTGGACGCCTTCTTCATGAATTTAGGCGTTAATTGGCAGATAAAAGAAACAGTGCACTCCAGCTTTATTGAAGGCCGAGTTGGAGCAGTAATGGTTAACGGCGTAAACGTAGGCGTTTTGGGCGAGGTTCATCCGCAAGTGCTGGAAGCGTGGAAACTTGAGAATCCCGTTGCAGCCTTCGAAATAAACATAAACAAAATAATCAAGGCCAAGTTAACTACGCGAGCATAGAACATTATAAAACTAGGAAAAAGGCAAAGCGACATTAAATGGTGACACTGCCGTAGGACTATTTCAACAGGGAATGGCTTAAAGCCCAAACTAATGACCCTTGTAGATAGATCACTTTACTATTTCCATGCAAAGCGCCATTATATTTGGCGGCTATTAGCCAATCATTGCAGAAACCTATAGAGGGTAGGTCGCTGCTTAAGCCGAAGCCTATCAACCAAACAATACAGAAAACAGAAGAGGCGCGTAGATTCAGGCGAAGCTGCCGCATGTGGCTGTCGAACCACATAAAGCCAGTTTTCTGCAAGTGGTAGTTTTCCACAGTGTTCTTTGTTCATTCTTCATAAAATTTTTATATGTGATGGAGTGTGCATATGCATATATCAGCCAATAAAACACGGTGTGATAATGGAACCAAGCAAAAAACCGCTTAATGTGCTCATTAAACAGTTGCATGGGAACATTGAGGTTGTTCTCAAGAATGGTTGCGAATATAAGGGGAAGATGATTAAGTGTGATGGGCATATGAATATTCTCTTGGAAGGAGCAACTGAAAGCAAGGATGAGCAGCCGCTTACAAACTATGGAAATGTGCTGCTGCGCGGAAACAACATTCTCTACATAGTTTTAGACGCAACGAAACATTAAAGCGTCATTTCTTAGTCCCTTTTATAGCCGCGCCGAACTGTTCGGCTGGGCATATTTGGCAATTGCGGGGCATGTAAAATTTTTATTTACCACCTGCCGCATAAGCTCTTAACGGAGAATTTTAAAATGACGGAAAAGGAGCTGCGTGTATCTAAAATTAAGGATGGTACTGTTATTGATCATATAAGCGGCGGGTACGCTCTAGATGTTGTAAAAATTTTGGGGATAACAGGCCATGAGAAGAGGGTTATGACCATAGCCATTAATGTTCCAAGCAAGCGTTTCAAAGTGAAGGATATCGTGAAGATTGAGGGGCGCGCGCTTAACGCTGAGGAAGTTAACAAAATCGCGTTGGTGGCGCCTCATGCCACTATTAATATTATTCGTGATTATTGTGTTGTGGAAAAGTTGGAGGTTAAATTGCCGAGCGTGATAGAAGGCATAGTGAAGTGCGCGAATCCAGCATGTGTGAGCAACAGTAATGAGCCGGCGGTTTCTAAATTTTATGTGCAGAGTGAGGAACCTTTGTGGTTGAAATGTCATTATTGTGGTTATCTTTTGGAAAAGGCTGATGTGCTGCAGAATCTCTAATATGTATGGGGTATTATTCGGAAGAAATAGCAAAGTTTATATCTTAAGATGCAATATTCTAAAATCAACAATATGTCTATATTCAGACATATTGTATGAGTGTAGAACAAAAATACACAAGGTGAAAAAAACATGATGATAATAGCCCTATCCGCAATATGGGTTTCATTCACATGCTACCTAATATGGTATGTAACAGCAGCCAAACACAACGTAACAATCACACGCGACGAAGCAAAAACACTATGGAAAATCCACAAGAAAACCACCAACTGCAAAAGCCACAAATGGCGCCCAATTTCACTCAAAAACGGCAAAATCACAGGCTTCGAATGCGAATGCGGATACAAATACCAACAAACACGACCCATAGTATGCAACACCCACAAAACCGTTTATCATACCCGAAGAGATCAAACAGGCTTCCCCGTCACAACCTACTAAACCGCCTTTCACTCAGACTTGCCGCTACCAACTCTCAGGCACGCCAAGCGAAACAATTTTCTAAAATAGCCCTTGCCCAACACGGAACCCACGCTTAATCCCAAGCACTCGGATGTGCAAAAAAACGTGTACCTTCCACCCTCACCAACCTTAAGCTCAAAAGGATAAAACCTGCAGATTAGAGGCCGGACAGAGTAAATGGTGCACTTGGTACCTTCTAAAAAGACGCACTGTCTACCTTTCGTTTTTTTCATTTCATAGATGTAAGGCGCCTTACCATCAATTTTAAAAGCAAAATCTGAGATGGGTTTCAAAGTTACCTTGGCAATTTGTTCTGCTTCCGCCTTCAAAAGAAGGATACACCGAACCTTTTCTTCTGTGTCGCCACAACATATTCCGCATTTTATACAACGAAATCGCACGCCAGCAGGATAATCAAAGCTCATGCTTTCCTCAACAAGTCCATAATTCGAAGCTACCATAAAAACTTGAGGAACACTATAGGACATATATGCATTAACCTATGCGCGTGTAGATTATTACAAAATTCGGAATAACACGTTATTAACTTGCACTGCTTCCTCTTGGTGAGGCGAAAGGGGAGGTAGCCAAACATGAAATGCCCAGTTTGCAGTGGCAAGTTAGATATTGATACAAAACAGAAGGCAGCCCAGTGCCATACATGCGGATGGAACAAGATTTTCCGTAAAAGCGCCTAGCCTTTCACCAATTTTCTGTGACCCTCACCATACTGATACGGTCTGCTGTGGTTTTTGGCAAGTTTCTTTTTGAACATTTCGTCCATGTCCACTGTTGGGCATGCCAGCCGGCTTGCGTCTAAAATGTAGAATATCGTGTCGATTAGTTCCTCCGCTATTTTCTCTTCTGCTTCGCCTTTTTTCCAAGCGTCGCTCGCCTCGCCCAATTCTATGAAGGCAAAGAGGAGTTTTTTGGGGATGTCCTCAGGCTTATTGTAGAAGCCCTTTTCTATGACGAGCGCTTCGATTTCTTTTTTCATCTCTTCTAGATGCATTTCACGTTTCTCCTGATGTGTAAAATAAATCAGAACCTTCTTTATACTTTTTAGCACAGTTCTTAAACGTTTCTTTTACCAGTTTACATTGCCCAAAACGAGTTTTAAATGTAATTTAGACGCTTATTCTGGCTTATTCCGAATACGGATTATCAGAAGTCTTTATTTTGCTTTCCTAAACATTTTATTCCAGATTTGCATAATAAGAAGCGAAAATAAGGGCATTTGTGTCTCAGCAAGGAAAAGACCCCCAAAGACGGAACAGAGATGCGTTTGGGCAAAGCGGGCGAAGTTGGCTGGCGGAAAAGGGCACGCCTCCTCCAGAGTTCACTTTAAAACCGCCATCAACTCGCCCAAACTCTTCCAGTAGAACAGCCACTTTTACTTATAATCGCTTAATTCCTACTTCAATTTACGCATGCCAATAGTCACGGTGACTATTTCGGAAACGCTAAAATGCCGCCGGTGCATCTCTCTAATTCGACAGGGTGCTTGCCTTAATGGTTTACAATGAGTTAAGGAAAGATTATTTATTAAACCGCTGGGTCGTAATTGCCACCGAACGCAGCAGAAGACCCACAGATTTTGCCAAGCAAAAAACTGAAGCAACGCAAGGCGGTGTTTGTCCTCTTTGTGTAGGTAATGAGCATATGACGCCGCCAGCCGTTCTGCTTTACTTAAAGCAGTCGAATGGGGAAATAAAAAAAGGCAAAGATGACGATGGCAACCGACCCAAGAACTGGCTTATCCGTGTTATCCCAAATCTCTATCCCGCGTTTATTCCCCCAAAAGAGCAACAAAAGGAGCCGCCAAAAATATTGGAAAGTGAGAATTTCGGCTACGCTATTGGGCATCATGAGGTTTTGGTGGAATCCCCAAATCACGATGAAGACCCTGCGGACGCCGAGTTGCCACAGCTAAAGCACCTCATCAACGCGTACATTGACAGGCTACGCGAGCTATCAGCTAAACCCTATGTAAAGTATGTTTCGATTTTCCGCAATTATGGAAAGGAAGCAGGCGCTTCGCTTTCGCATGCGCATAGCCAAATAATAACCACAGCCACTATTCCAAGAATAGTTGAAGAAGAGATGGCGGCAAGCAAAAACTTCTATGAACAACATAAAAAATGTGTATTTTGCGACATAATCGAAAAAGAAGCCAAAAGCCCGCGGTTGATACATGAGAACCCACGCTTTATAGTTTTTGCGCCGTACGCTAGCGTGCATCCACTAGAATTCTGGGTACTTCCCAAGAAGCACGACATAAACATACTTAACCTAACAGACGCTGAAATAACCGCGTTTGCCGAAACATTAAAAATAAGCTTGAAAGCGTTGAAAGACGTGGTGAACGACCCGCCCTACAATTATGGCTTCCATTTGGCGATTGACCATAGCGCAGAGAACTATTATCATTGGCATCTGGAAGTTTACCCAAAATTAGCAATATGGGCAGGTTTCGAAAAAAACACGGGAGTATACATAAACACTGTAAAGCCAGAAACCACCGCTGCAGCGCTCAGGAAAGCGATAACTGCTTAGAACTGCAGAAGCGCTTTCTCGTACTTCGGCCTAATCTGCAATACGTCTTCCAAGTAAGCCCGCAATGGTTCAGCGACGCTCCAAGCTTGCGCGATGCAGCCGCGTGGTGTATGCGGGGGGTCGCCGTCAAAAATTTCGCTTAAAGTGCCAAGGCCCGCTTGAGTAAGCTGCTCGGTAAATAAAGACATTAGAAGATTCTGCAACTCTTGCGCGCTGCTACTTTTTGTCTTATGAACTGCTGCTACGTAGGGGCCAAGTAGCCAAGGCCAGACAGTACCATTATGGTATGCTTGATCTCTGCTTCGCCTATCACCTACGTACATGCCCCTGTATCTCGGGTCGCCTGCTGCCAGCGTTCTTAAGCCGAAAGGCGTTAGAAGCTCTCGGTGCACCACCTCAACAACACGCTTGCATTTCTCAGCGTCAAGCATGATGAAATCCAGAGCTACTGCGATTATCTGGTTAGGCCTAAGAGTCGCGTCTCTGCCTGATCCATCGATTACATCAAATAAACAGCCATTTTCGCTGTTCCAAAATTTTTTATTGAAACTTTTTTGCGCGGCATGCGCCATTCCAGCGTATTTCTCGGCTAAACCTTGTTCACCAAACCTTTCAGCCAGCCGCTGCATGGTCTTCAACGCATTATACCATAACGCTTGTATTTCTACAGCCTTTCCAGCCCGC
>JAWCMT010000049.1:0-8716 GCA_038849555.1 Bathyarchaeia archaeon
TGGCTAAGGCTACTAGTTCTTTATCCAAACGGCTCACACTCGTTTCTTTCAAGATAGCTTAGCAAGACTTGCATAGAAAAGGTCATGTTATCCGCTACCTCTACATTTCAAGTAGCAAGCAGGATTGCCTGTCAATGTGAAGTACTGTTCTCTGCACATCACAAATTTTCCTATGGCTGATCTTGGCTGAATAGTATCAGGGAATAAACCGCTGATGAAGGTTGGCAGCACTTCATCGTATTTTACTTCTAAAACGATGCTTGGCTCGTTAATTATGTTGACTGTGCAAATGTTTGGGTCAAAAAGGGAAATTGCTCCTAAGCCCATACGTATCTCTTTGTCGAAGGTTATGCGAACATTACCTATTGGGTGAACGTAGGCTACGCGATTGTACTCTACAACAGCAACGGGTTTCATAAGGTCGCATCGCGCTTTATGATAAAAGTCTCTGAGAAGCTTATGCTGCGAATTAGCTAGGAAATCCACGTCGCCAGCGATAATGCGGTCTGCTTCTTCCCGTGTGATTCTCACGCTTTCTTTGAGAACGTAATTGTGGATTTTGGTTTTACGCTCAAACTTGATGAATGCATCGCTGTAATTATAAATGCGAATTCGATACTTATCTCGGCTGTATACGCCTGCTTGCTTTTCCCAAAAAGCCGAGTTTCTGAAGTCATCAAAATACAGGCTTCTAACATGATATTGCCAGGCAGCACCCATGTGCGGATCTGGTTTTAGAACCTTGGCGAGGTTCTTCTTTAGAACATCAAACTGTAGGCGGTCAATCTTGTACTTGAACTCGTGTCTCAAGCAAAGCAATCGGGCAGTCATAGTTTTACTTGCTCCGCTTCCTTCCATGTATAACTATAAACGCGCAAACGGCAAGAACACCGCCGATGAATGCCCAAATTAGCCAATTAGTTGCGATGCCAGTTTGAGGATTTGCTATATTTGGTTTGCCTGGTGTTGGATTTACTAGGTGGCACCAAGTGGATGACCCGTCGGGGATTCGACCATACGACACATCCCTAATTTGTTTTTTGAATGTTACTTGATCAATTACTGTGGTTCCGTCTGCAGCCAACAACGTCAGTGTGCCCCCGTTTGCGTTGGGCGAAAAGTTTGTGTGCAGCATGTCTGGTCCAGAGCCTCTGTTGCCCCAGACTATAAGGAACTCCCCTGGTGCTAATATAGTGCCGTTGGGGAACCTCCATGGTGGACTGGTTAAATCCTCTGTGAGAATCATCCCGCTTAGATCAATCGACGTGCTTCCGCCATTGTAGATTTCAATCCAATCCGGAAAAGTCATGTACGGCCCGGGAACTGCGCCGTCGTTGTCTGCCATGAACTCGTTAATTACTAGCCCGCCCTCTGACTGCCCTGATGCCAGTACAAGTATTGGCGACAGTAAAAATGCTAAAAGCCAGATAATGCACGACGGGCTTTTCAATATACTCGCCTCCCAGAGTTTTTTTAAATGGCTTTTTCTAATGGAGCTATTTCTCAGGTAGAGTCAGACCTATAGCTGACTAGTGAAACATCCTTTACGCCTTTTATCTTCAAGAGTTCATCCACTTTGTTTGCCTCTTTTGTGCTCATTCTAACTTCGCCCATGAGCTCTACGCCGTTGGCGCTGACGGTGCGTGATCGAAGCTTATACCTTGGAAGGGCTACTTGCACGGCTTCCTCTGCTTCGTTATCGTAATGGATCACCAGCAAGTATGGGTCGGGGCCGCGGAAGCTGGTTCGCTCCAATACAAGTAGCAGTAAGCCGATTACGGGAACGCCTACGATGGCTATCATATATAAGCCAGCGCCACAGATGATGCCTACGGCTATTGCCCAGAATGTGAAGACTATGTCTTTTGGGTCTTTGATGGCGGTGCGGAAGCGAATGATGCTTAATGCGCCAACCATCCCTAATGATAGGGCGATGTTTGAGCTGATGGGCAGGACGACTAGCGTTACAACGAGGCCTGTGAGGACCAGTCCCACATTAAATTCTCTGGTGTAGATTACACCTTTGAAGGTTTTTCGGTAAATGTAAAAAATAAACATGTTGATGATAAAAGATACAAGTAAAGCCACCAAAACCCGGTCTACAGTCAATTGCTGGTAAGTATTTGGTGGGTTCAAAAAATCTGTGATGAGTTGGTTCCAATCGATCATGCTTTACCCACAAAAGCCTAAACATCGGTTTTGTTTAAAAAGTTTTTTCTGAATTGGCTCCGAATCAGTTGCGTTTTTTCGTGGAAAAGTAAAAATTTGCCTTTTTTGCGGTTTATGGCTGATATTTATGTTTAGAATCGAAAAAGCAAGTCTTAACGAATGAGAAGCAGTGGAGTTAGAAATTCACGGTTTCATGTTTTGCTTTTTAATGAAATGCCTGTGTTGATTGAATGGGTGGCTTTGAACTGGTTTTTGTCAAGTGATCTTTGGACTGCTTACCTGTTTTGATGTTTTCTGTTCCTCCTTTGCCATTTTTGGGGAACATTTGTAAAGCTAATTGTGTAATTTCGTATAAATATATGCGCAAGCATCCCACTTTTTATAGGAAATGTTTATATAACTTTTAATTAAATGAACAAATGTTTAAAAAAAGGTTTGTGAGGTTAGCAGTGAGGTGCAATTAAGGTGCAAACAAACTCGGTTGAAAGTATGCATTCTATTGATTTCCAAATAATCAGTTTGCTTCAAGAAGATTGTCGATTAAGCTTCAATAAAATAGCACGCAAACTTGGTATATCTGTTGGAACAGCCTTTAACCACATCAAAAATTTGGAGAAAAAGGGCATATTAAAAAGCTATACGGCAGTTGTTGACACTGCCAAGATTGGTTACACTTTGACTGCCTTAATACTAGTTCAAACCGAAGGGAGCCAGCTTTCGCAAATCGAACAAGAAATTGCTAATACAGCGGCTGCGGTGGCTGTTTACGATATCACAGGCGATTACGATATTGCTGTTATTGCCAAATTCAAAGATCGCGCCAGCTTAAACGCCTATATAAAAAATCTGCTATCCCGCCCTAATGTCAGAAGAACAGTCACCAATGTTGCTCTCAACATAGTCAAAGAGGACATGAGAATTAAATTGTAATCAATTTTGAGGTGAAAAAGCATGAACCCAACAAGAATAACCGTGGCCTTCGACCCTGCAACCGCGGCTTTACTTGAAAAGATCAGCAAAGAAACCGAACTTTCACAAAGCGAAGTAATGCGGCGTGCTCTGCGGTTTTATAGCGAAAACAAGATGTTGCTGGATCCAACTGTAAAAAGGAAAGTTTACATTTACATGGATCTGTTGCTAAGTGGAGAACATGTCATTTTGGACGTTGACCATTGGATTCTATTTCTGAATTTGCTTAAATCCTTGCCTGATCAAGAAAAGTTTTGGAGTATGCATAGGACAGTGTCTCAATCTCACAGAGATCAATTAAAAAGCAAGTTTCATACTGCCGAAGAAGTGTTGGTGAGGCTGGAAGCATGCAACTTTTTCAGGTTGCTAAAAAATTCTGATAAAGATTTTACTTTGATCTTGGGCTTAGAGCAGTCTAAAAAGTTTGTCAAGATCCTGCTCGAAGAATTCTTCGCTGCAATAGGTGTTCAAGCTGAGATTAAGGAAAACTTGACAAAGCTGAACGTCTATATTAAGCCATAATTAATGAACATATGAAGAACTTTGCTTCATTTTTCTATATATTTTTTTATTTTTTCATAAATTTTATGAACAAATCATAAATAGCTTTATATGAAGTCGCCGTGCTTTCCTCTGTCAAAAATAAATTGGGAATATAACATGCAAAAAGGAAAAACATCAAAAGCACGTAGAATAGCTGAAACAGCACTGGCAAAGCATTCGACACTTTTCATGCGCAAAAAATGGTTCATACTAGCAGGTATTCTAGTAACATGCCTGTCAATGAGTGTTGGCCGAGCATATGCGCAGACAGCTAATCCCTTGGCAGATACCGGTACAGCGATAAGCATCGCTTGGACATTAGCAATGGGCGCGTTGGTCTGGTTCATGCAGCTGGGCTTTGCCTTCTTAGGTGCAGGCTACATTAGACAAAAAAACCAAGTTAACTATTGGTCAAAAAGCTATCTAGACTTCAGCATAGGCGTAATAATCTTTGCATTAATAGGCTTCGGCTTGATGTTCGGAGGCTCAGGCGCCACTTTCCCAACAGGCTTCGACGCAACAGGCGCCATTATCTTCACACCAATTCCAGGACTGGAGCACGGCAACGCTTTCATAGGCTGGAGCGGTTTTGCGCTTGCAGGCGAAGCGTATAACGGCTTGACACTGGTTTTCTTCTTCTGGCAAGCAGTCTTTGCAGCAACCACAGTAACAATAGTCGCTGGTATGTTGGCTGAACGATTGAAGTTTCAAGCATACCTACTCTACACAGTGCTCATCAACATATTCATCTATCCAGTTTATGGGCACTGGGTCTGGGGCGGCGGTTGGCTTGCCACCCTGCCCTTGGGCGTAGGTGTCAGGGATTTCGCAGGCTCAGGTGTAGTCCATGCGGTGGGTGGCTTTACAGGGCTTGCTGGTGCATTGCTAGTAGGTCCGCGTATAGGCAAATTCGATAAAAAAGGTAAGCCAAGAAGTTTCGGTTACACAAACGTGCCCTACATAGTAATCGGTACAATGATTCTCTTCTTAGGCTGGTTTGGCTTTAACCCAGGAAGTACATTGACTACACTCGATTTCAGGACACCTTTAGTTGCGGTTACCACGTACTTGGCTGGAGGCGCTGGTGCGGCGATGGCGCTAATTATCTCTTACTTTGACAAAGGCAACTTCAAAGGCCCTGATGTCCAAGCCGTCTGCACCGGAGCTCTAGCAGGCTTAGTTGCTATCACGGCGCCCTGTGCATATGTCGCGCCATGGGAAGCAATAATCATAGGTCTACTGGCTGCGCCAATAGCCATCTACGGTAACTTCTTCGTGGAACGGAAACTGAAAATTGACGATCCAGTAGGTGCTTTCGGAATACACGGTTTAGGCGGTCTTTTCGGCTTGCTTTCAGTCGGCTTGTTCGCAGACGGAACTTACGGCGGCGTACAAGGTGTCCTCATAAATGGCACTGCAGGTTTAGGTCAGCTCGCTGCACAGTCAATTGCCATGGTCGTTGTTGCCGGCTTCAGCTTCGGTATGGGCCTTCTGATATTTGGTCTGATAAAGTACACGGTAGGTTTGCGGGCGTCACCAGAGCATGAAATTGAGGGCTTAGACTTAAGTGAACATGGCTTTGCTGCTTACCCTGAGGTTGTCATGAAACCTGAAGATCCTGAATGGGTTCGCAAAGATACTGAAGACGATTAACCTTCCCTTCTCTTTTTTTATTTGTAAAATCCTCTCTCGCCTTTTTAATAAAAACGTTTGTCGTAATTTTAGCTCATAAATATCTACAAACGTTTAGCAATAATAATTTTTTATGGTGATTTTTCTATTTTTTCATAAAAATTATGAACAAATCACAACCAACTTTATATCAAGCTCGACCTATGGATAACCAAAACAGGACCATGAAGGTTGAGCCATATTGCCACTTGACGCCAAAATCATAGTGCTACCCATATTCATCGCATGCTACGCTCTCGCCATAAGCCGTAAAGTAAAACTTGCCTACATATCAACAGGAACACTGGCGACACTAATAATCCTAGGCATAATATCTTGGCAAGACACAATCTTTCAAGCGATACAATGGGACGTACTCGCGGTTATCTGGGGCTTCATGATGGTTTCATTCGTATTTTCCGAAAGTAAAGTGCCTGAACTTATTGCAAACAAGATACTTACCCACATAAAAACAGAAAAGTACGCGTTGTTAGCTTTATGTGCTCTTTCAGCGTTCCTTTCAGCATTTATGGCAAACGTCGCGGTGCTTTTCCTAATGGCGCCAATAGCCATGCAAATGGCAAGAAAACTTGGTTCACCGCTCTTTCGCTACATAGTTTCTGTAGGTGTATGCGCAAACATGGTAACAACCACAACAATAATTGCCGATCCACCAGCGCTAATTCTAGCTGCTCAGACAGGTTTACGACCACTAGATTTCTATTGGTTTCAAGGTAAATTGGGGCTGGGTTCTATCACAATTCTTGGCGTAACCGCTGCATTATTGGTTTTGCTCTTTTTGCTGAAAGATATGACTAAAAAAATAGAAATTGCGCCTGAAGCAATATCAGTGTCCAAATTACCAAGTTTGCTTTTTGTATTTGGCATAGTTGTTTTAGCGATAGCACCTCAAATTGGAGTAAGCACAGGAGTGGTGGGAATTGCAGTGGGTTTCGTTGCGTTACTTCTAGGGCGGAAAAAGCTAAAGCAAATGCTTTACGAATTCGATTGGAACTCATTCATTTTCTTAGCAAGCATATTTGGCGTTATCTATACCGTGACAACGTCTGGGTTACTACTAGATTTTGCTCAAGCCGCGGTAGCCATGGGTATAACAGATCCAATTGTTATGTTGGCTTCTGTCATGTGGCTTTCTGTGGGGTTATCCACTTTTATTGACCCTAACGCTTACACGGTTCTAATGATTCCCTTATGCCAGCAACTAGCAAACCTCGCGAACATAAGCGCTTGGCCATTGCTTTTTGGCACACTGGTAGCTACAGGAAGCGGCGCCAACATACTGCCTATGGGCGCTGCTACAAACGTGTTTGCATGCGGTTTACTTGAAAAACAAAACTGCCTAGTCAGCACAAAAGAGTACATGAAGATAGGCTTGCCGCTTTCCGTTACTGCCGTGGCAACTTCAAACATAATACTATGGCTTGTATGGTTGCGATAAGAATGCATGGAACCTTAATAGCACTTTATATCACTGGTGAACCATAAATATGTCAGAAGATGAATTGCCACCTAGCAAAAGTTTCAAAGAAATAATTGCGGAAAAACAGAAAAAAGGGAAAACACGCAAGAAATTACTAAAGCTGCTCACAAGTCTCGATTCATCAATAATCTATTGCTTTCTCTTCCTCTGTCCGTTCGCAACAGCGTCAATAGTATTCTATTATGTTGCTATGCCTGACATCTTACTTTGGGCGCTGTTCCTCGTGGTTACCGCAATTGTTTGCTCTATTACCGCACAATACCTAACAAGGGCTATAAAGAAAAGACAATGGCGATATGCGCAATACTAAAATTTTTCAAAATCATACAAGCTTGCTTTGGGCTTGTTGTATAGCAACAATTCTTTCTATGGTCTTCCAACGTTGCTGTGTAGTGAATACCGCAAGCCATGTATCGTATTTCACCTTTATAAAATAATTACATAATAGTAATTTGGGGGAAGCTATGGTGGGGTCTAAAGTTAATTTCGGCGTATTTCTCCCATTCTATGCTTTTGGCTTTAAAGAGGCCAGCTCTTCTGTGCTGTTTAGTCGTGTGCGCGATGTTGTTTTAGAGTGTGAGCGTTTGGGTTATCATTCCGTGTGGCTGGATGACCACTTAATGTTTGGTAACCGCCCCGTGCTCGAGTGCTGGACCACTCTCACCGCGCTTTCCCAACTAACCACGAGGATACGACTGGGAACCATGGTGCTCTGCGCGTCGTTCAGAAATCCTGCTTTACTCGCCAAGATGGCCGCTACGCTCGATGTCATCTCTAATGGTAGATTAGAGCTTGGCATAGGCGCTGGTGTCCAAAAAGAGGAGCACATGGCCTATGGCTTCACCTTTCCCGAAGCGCGAACCCGCATAGAACGGTTAGCGGAAGCTGTTGCGATCATAAAGAAGCTGTGGACTGAGGAAAAAGCCAGTTACAAAGGGAAGCATTACGAGATTAATGAGGCTGTTTGTGTGCCTAAGCCCTTGCAGAAGCCGCATCCCCCAATAACGATAGGAGGCAGCGGAGAAAAATTAACTTTAAAGGTGACGGCGCGGTACGCTGACAGATGTGACTTCGGCTACTTGCCTTCAATAGAGCTTTACAAACGCAAAATAGAGGTTTTAGAGACACATTGCCGTGGGGCAGGAAGAGACCCGAATGAGATAGTGATGTCATGCTGGCCGGGTGGCCAAGTGCTAATTGCTAGTAGCCAAAAAGAGCTAAGCAAAGCAGTTTTGGCACACAAGCCCAAAAATGTCAGTCGAAAAGACTTCGAGCGTCTTAACCTTATAGGAACTCCAGAAGTCTGCCTGAAAAAACTTCGGTCCTACCTTGATTTAGGCTTTACTCACTTCATGCTGTTTTTCGGTGACCTTCCTTGCTTGGATGGTCTGGCGTTATTTGCTGAGTATGTTATGAAAAAGCTGAAGTGAAACAATTCTGCTTAAAGGAAGTTGCAGCCGATTTTCTTTTTGCCACCAAAATAAACTATTTTGGCGCCGAATTTTTGCTTGTTTTAAGCTAGTTCCGATATTAAATCGAAGTCGTCTAGCCAGCCTGCTTGCTCGTTAACTGGGCGCTTGAACATCATGCCCAAGTTTTTTCTATCTTTAGCTTGGTGATATTTGAAATATATCTCGTTGTTCAGTATACCAAGTATCTCTATCTTGCCTGTTCTGTGCGCCATGATATACTTGAAACGTTTACTTATGCCACTGCAGTTTTCTTTTGCCTTCTCCACTATGCGCACCCCTTCACAAATTGGAACTTGAAAGTGATGTTTAACTCGCTTTACTGGGCGACATTGAAAAACATAGTAAGGTGTAACACCAATACTTGCCAGCCTATTCATTAATTTCGCAAGAG
>JAWCMT010000050.1:0-8598 GCA_038849555.1 Bathyarchaeia archaeon
TTTGATTGACTAATAGGCGGCACATGGGTGTCTGGCGTTAATAGAGACCTACCCTCTATAGGTTTCTGCATTGAATTTCTAATATGCGCCAAATATGAAGGCGCAGTGGTTTAATTTCGCTCAAAATTAGGGTAGTTTTGTTGGGTTGTGGGGTTTGGAGATGAGGTTTGAGGGGGAGAAGGGAGAGCGTGCAAAAATTAGGGTTGTCTCCAAACCTTTCCACCCAACTTGTTTTTGTGGTTTTGTGCTTTTTCACTCCCTTCCTTTTTTATAGCGCTTTGAAGGCTTCAAACCAGCGATTATACATCGCCAGCATGTCCAACGAGACGCTTGGTTTCCGCTCTTCCAGTATCTGTTTGAAATCGTTCATTGTCAGAGGCCTCGGCTTAGCTGCCTTGTCCATGGCTTTGCCTGACTCGAAGAATTCGCCTATAATTTTTAGCTGGGCTGATTGGCACACGTCGCGTATATCGCTGCCGGAAAAGCCCTCTGAAAGCCGTGCTAACTCGTGCAGATCCACGTCTGGCGCTATTTGAAGGTTAGCGGTGTAAAGCTTAAGCATCATTAATCTGGTATGATGATCTGGCAGGGGAACGAGGATTCTCTTTTGGAAACGCCGTATAAACGCCCAATCCAGATCCCACGGCTTGTTAGTGGCGCCGATAACGTAGACGTGCAGGTTCTTGCCTTTATCAACGATGCCGTCCATCTCCTTCAGGAACTGGTTGCGGACGCGGATTTCGCCGCCGACTTCGTTTTGATGCTGCCCCATCAGCGAGTCCAACTCGTCAACGAAGACTATTGCGGGTTTACCTTCATTCGAGGATTTGCGTGCTGAATTGAAGAGTTTAGCAACATTCTGTTCCGCTTCGCCAAGCCACTTAGACATTATTGAAGCAGCATCTATGGAGTAGAAGTTGGCATCTATCTCCGTGGCGACTGCAGCAGCAAGCAGTGTTTTACCACAGCCAGGCGGGCCGAAAAGCAAGATTCCTCTGGGCCATCCTAGCGGAAATAGGTCGGGTCTCTGCACTGGGTAAACAATGGCTTCTTTAACGGCTTTTTTAGCCATGTCCAAACCTACAACTTCAGCCCAGTTTACTTTAGGCTTTTCAGTCACAACAAGCTCCTCGCTCTGCTTTCCACCGTTGCCTCCTTCAGTGGCTGTTTCACCGCCTTCGCCGCCATTGTTGGATTCTGCGCGCATTTCACTGGGCGAAACAGAGCCCTGCAAGACTTTGATTCGTTCCTGGTAAGCAATTGCCCTCTGAACATAAACCTTGTTTAGGCTGTAATCAGGATAGAGCTGCACAAGCTGCAGAAGGCTTTCGATGGCTTTCTGATACAGGGTTATGGCTCTGCCTTTTGCGCCCTGCTTGTCCAAACGTACCGCATCTAGCGCGTAAGCGGTTGCGGCTTTTTCAAGTTCATGTGAGGCACTCATGCGTTTTCACCTTTCTCATTCAGGAGATTTTATTTCGATTTTGATTTTTCCTTGGTTTCCCAAGTTTTCTAGAGCTTTCTCAATTTCTTCATAGGAAGTTTTCAAATCAACTGAACAACGGGTTAAATCTATCTCGCCATTGCTTTTTCGCACGTACTCGAGAAGCGCATCCTCAAGGGAAGGCTTCTCAACCTTTAATGAGATTTCTTTAATTTCGGATTTCTTGTAAGAAATCAGTGTTTCTGAGGGATTGAAACCAAGCTCATTAGCAGCCTTACGCCCAATTATCTGCGAGGAAGATGCTGAAAGCGCAACCATCTCTTTTATCGGCGCAGCCTTCTCTTCGGCTGGAAGCGAAGTAGCGGGCGGTTCGGGAAGAGTCTCTGACAGCCTTCGCTCAAGGAAGCTGGATACCTCGCTTAGTATTTCCTCGCCGGCTTCAGTCTTTTTACCTACAGGTATCAGAGACTCATCTGCATTAATCTTTGCTGCATAGAGCGTTTCATGAATTGCTTCATTAACATTATTTAGTTCCTTCGAGACATCAGGCAGGAATTGGAACAGTTCTGATGAAACGCTTTGGAGAAGCTTCAAAGCGGGCTTTAAATCAACAACAATGTCGCTTAGTTCCTTTATCGTTTCAAGACGAAGAATGACACGTTCAATTGCCAGCTGCACATTATAAAGAAACTTGATTAGCTTCCTAATTTCAGCAATCTCGTTAGCGCAGATTGCTGCTTTTTCCTTGTTATTCTTTTTTAAAGCACTCATGCAAGATTCAAAAAGTATGCGGTCTCTTTCCTTTAACCGGTAGCTTGCCTGCTCCAGCTTGTTCTGCTGAACGCGAAGAGTGAGGATGGATTTGGTGGCAACTTCCCGTATCGGTGGAGGGCTTGAATTCATTAGACCCTTAATGACCCTTTCCCTCCGCCCGCTTATTCATTCTGTAGGCTATATACCTGCCTTTCCGACTTCTTTCACGTAGACAACAACTGGCGGCTCTGGAAGCTCAGTCGTTACAATAGGTGCTTCGCTAGCTGCGGGTTTTTTAGCAGGTGGCTCAGTGTGGACTACTGTGGGCTTTGGCTCCAGCGGTTTAGAATCGCCTAAGAGTATGTTTGAAAGCTTGCTTTTGGTAAGTTCAAGGTCGCTTTTTTCTTTGTGGACGCGCTTGAGATTTTCTTGCAGCATGTTGAAAGCTGATTTGTAGGCTTCATCATCGATTTGGCCTATCTCGTGTTCCAGCTCCAAGTTGACAACGGCATAGCCCAGTGTTTTGATCTCCTGGTCGCAGCGTGCAATTTCCTTCGTGACCGTATCTATAAGCGCCTGTGCGTCTTTTTTCAGTTGGCTTAGGACACCTTCGAAATTGTTATGAAGCTCCTGGTAAAGGTCTGGAGCAATCTTTCTTTTTTCAGCTAAGTCTTTAAGGGCTTGGTCTTTGCGCCATATAAGCGGGATCTGGTCGCAAAGTATGCTTGCTTGGGATCTTATGGTTGAGAGGAATGTGACTTCGGCACCATTAAATTGCAGGTATTCCATTGGGACCTTTGAGAATTTTCCGTCGTTATATTCTATGAATACGCTGTCGAATTTTCCGCTTGGCGTCAGTGCGAAAGAGGCAACTCTGCCTACTGCACGGCCATATTCATCTTTTATTGGTTTACCAATAGAAAGAAAAAGATTGGATTCGTTGGACATGTTTTTCCTCCTTTAGTTTAGAAACTCTCCGAAGTTTTCTCTGTCTGCGACGTGGCTATTGAGGGCATGCCTGGCGGCAATTCTGGGAACTTGTCTTTAACCTTCTGCTCAGCAACTGTGGCGGCTTCTGCGAGGATTTTCTGTGCATCTTCGTTTACCGTGTCGAAGTTTAGTGTCATGCCTGAGCTTTGTCCTGCTTCGATCATGATTCCGCTTAGCAAGTTGCCGATTTCGCCTAGTTCAGTTTCTGCTTCAGGGAAAACGCTTACTAGTCCTGCGCGGACGCTGCGTAGAACGCCCACAGCGGGTCCTAGTGTGGATACTACATCACCAAGTTCAGATACTGTTCGTAACCTTAATACTATCTGCTCGAGGGCAAGTCTGGCGTTTATGATGAGTTTCTCCATTTTGCGGACTTCGGCTAGCTCGTTGGCGAAAACGTTTGCGCGTGCAGTATCATGCTTCGTGTAAGCATCAACTATTCTTGCAAAGATTGCCTTATCGCGTTGTGAGAAGCGGTCTGCAGCTTGGTCAAGCTTTTGCACTTGAAGTTCGATGCGTCTGACGGCGAAGTCAAGTCTTGGCTTTAGTGGTCCGGGCGGCGAGACAGCGTCTTTGATGCGTTCCGTGAACGGCTGGGCATCGCGTTTAGTCTCCCATTTTTTTGCGAATCTCTCTGACAAATTGATAACCTCCAAGCACCAAAAGGATGAGTTGAAAATCTTATACATTGTTAATATGTTGAAAATATGCGTGTATATACGTAGAGATATACATGGCGGAAAAACCATCTTTTGGCTTTAATTGGAAAATTAAAAGGTAAGGTGGCTACTGTGTGGGTAATAGACAAAAATATGTTAGTTAGACTAAAAAGAGGCTTAATCCAATGCTAAAGCAAAAAGGGTGAAATGAATGGGTGAAAGGTTAAAAGTATTCGCAGTGATAGCGCTCTTAGGATTCATGGCCGGAGTAATAGCGCAGTTAACAGCAGACTACGTGATCCCGTGGCTTCTGACAGTGTTGCCAGCGCTTATCAACATTAAGTGGGTGGTTTCAGGGTTCGCCGGTGCCTGTCTAACACTCGTGCTGATAACAGCATGGGCGTACATGACGAGAAAAGACAGATAAACCAGATAAATTTCCAGCCTCTTTCTTTTGTCCAGTGAGCAGTTGCGCTCTAAGGCGCTTGGTAGCCAATTTCCCATTTATCATCAATGAAAACAAAAAAGAGACACGAGGCAGTTTTCTTTTAGGCCCGGTTTACGTGGACTCAGGAGCGGAAAAAGTATTCATCCGCGAGTGCGTCTTCGTACCTCGATTTCCTCATCGTCCAGTAGACTAGGAAAACGGAGCAACTTAATTTGCGTTTCCAAAAAAGGACACTGAAGCTCAACTAAAGCGGAGACCTACTGGTTACATGTGATTTACTCCTGCGGTTTTGGGCGCGTTTGCCCGTTAGAAATAGAAGAGACCAGGCAAATGAAAGTTAAATATGCGAGTTACAGATACCTTCTGAGCAAAAGCACTTCGCATTTAGGCTCTGAGATTGTTGCGCATAAAAAAGAGGAGTTGCCCAGGATGAGTAAGCGTATGAAGTACGTGATCGTTGTTGGGGATGGAATGGCAGATTACCCCATTCCTGAATTGGGAAACTTAACACCGCTTCAGGCAGCGCATAAACCAAACATAGACAATGTAGCGGAAAAGGGCAGAAGCGGCCTCCTCAGAACCGTACCCGACGGCTTGAGCCCAGGCTCGGATGTAGCTATCCTTTCCGTGCTGGGTTTCAACCCTACGCAGTGCTACACAGGCAGAGGCGCCCTTGAAGCCGCTGCGCGCAACATTAAGCTGGAAGATAAGGATGTAGCCTTCAGGTGCAACTTGGTAACCGAAAAAGCAGGGGTGCTGGAGGATTACTCGGCGGGGCACATAACAAGCAAGGACTCTGTGCCGCTTATTGAAGCCGTGAAGCGCGCTTGCGAAAAACAGGGCGAAATCGAGTTTTATCCAGGATTAGATTATAGGCATTTTCTAATTCTGAGAAACGCGCCGTATGCGCTTCAAGTGGAGTGTATGCCGCCGCATGATGTCGTCGGCGCGGAAATCACGAAAGTTTTGCCTAAAGCTAAGGTATCTGCGGCGGAAAAAACAGCGGGCCTACTGCGGGAGGCAATGCTCAAATCGAAAGAGGTGCTTGAGGCGCATCCAGTTAATGTGGCTCGCCGTAAGGAAGGAAAAAATCCGGGAAACATGATTTGGCCATGGGGCGGCGGCGGAAAGCCAAGTTTACCCTCGTTCAAGGAGAAATATGGTTTAAAGGCCGCTGTTATCTCGGCTGTTGACTTAGTGAAGGGCATAGGAGTCTACGCGGGAATGAAGGTCATCGATGTGCCGGGCGCCACTGGCAGGGAAGACACAAACTATGAGGGCAAGGCAGACGCGGCGCTAAAAGCCCTTAAAGAGCATGATTTGGTTTTTGTTCATGTTGAAGCGCCAGACGAAGCGGGACACGCAGGAGACTACAAGTTGAAAGTGAAAACCATAGAAGACTTGGATAGCCGCCTGCTTGGGAGGATAATCGACGGCTTGAAGGAGCCTTACGCAATCGCTGTGCTACCAGACCATCCAACGCCAATTAAAATCAGAACGCACACAAGAGAGCCAGTGCCCTTCGCGATTAAATCGCCAAGCATCGAGCCGGATGACGTGCGAAAGTTTGATGAGGATTCAGCGAAGAAGGGCGGCTTCGGCTTGATAAAGCAAGGAGGCATCGTGCCGCTTCTACTCGCGGCGCCTTAAAAGGTTAGTTTGAACGTGGAAAAGATGGCAAAGAAAGAGGCAGAAGCAGCGTTAAAGCGTTCTTTAGGCTTGTTTGATGCCACAGCCATAAGCTTAGGCGCCATCATCGGCGGCGGCATCTTCGTCGTAACAGGCATTGCAGCAGGCTTAGCAGGCTCAGCCCTCGTGGTGTCCATGATTCTCGCCGCGGTGATTGCAGCGTTTACAGCGCTGAGTTTTGCAGAGTTAACTGCGTGGCAGCCTGTGGAAGGAAGCGTTTACGAGTATGCACGCCAGCTTATTTCGCCCTTCGCAGGCTTCTTGGCGGGCTGGATGTGGCTGCTCTCTAACACCTTTACAGGCGCTGCTGTCGCACTTGGCTTCGCATACTACTTCACAGCAATGCTGCCAGCTTTGCCAAGCAAAGTGGTTGCCGCAGTCCTGTGCATCGCTTTTACAGCGTTAAATTTTGTTGGCGCTCGGCAATCGGCGCTGCTAAACAATATTCTCGTTGCAGCTAAAGTGCTGATACTAATATTCTTCATAATCCTCGGCGCATGTTACACGTCGCCAGCTAATTTCACACCCTTTGAACCCCTCAACGTCGGCGTGCTCTACGGCGCATGCTTCATCTTCTTCGCCTACATAGGCTTCGCAAGAGTCGCCGTCTTGGCAGAGGAAATCAAAGACGCAAAACGCAACGTTCCACGCGCAATGCTCCTGTCGCTGGGCTTATCCACCATAATCTATGTTTTAGTAGGCACAGTCGCTGTCGGGCTGGTGGGCGCCGCGAAACTGGCCGCGTCAAACTCGCCTTTGGCAGAAGCCATAAGCGCCACGGGCAGCATCGTCGGCGTGCAAATAGTCGCCTTCGGCGGGCTTTTAGCCACGGCAAGCGTTTTGCTCACGTCAATCATGGGCGTCTCACGCATGGCTTACTCCATGGCTAGGCACAGGGACATGCCGCAAGCCTTAGCCCGATTGCACCGTAAATTCTGCACGCCATATTATGCAATCGCCATTGTAGGCGCGCTGATGACGGCGCTTGTTTTGCTTGTTGACCTTACAAGAGTCGTTGCCCTAAGCACATTTGCAACCCTCTTCTACTACGCTCTAACGAACATAGCTGCGTTAAAGCTGAAAACGGAGCAGCGGCGCTACAGTAGACTGATACCAGCCGTTGGATTAAGCACTTGCCTGGCACTTCTATTCTTCGCTCTCTTTGCTGCAGCTCAAGCGTGGGTAATCGGCATCATATGCCTAACCGCGGGAGCACTTTACTACGGCGCCAAAAACGGGCTTCAAAAGAAATTATAATCTTTTTAATTTGCCTTCTTAAAGGGAAACAGGAATTGGCAATAGGGAAGGCTTTTATGGCGACAATTATTTTTGAACACTAACAGCGATGTAGCATTTCAGCGCATCATAATCCTTGAAGGAAATAGCTGTTAAACCAGCATTTTCCAATAGGTCTCTAAAAGCATGCAGCGCGAAAGCCTTTTTCAAACCAGACACAGCGATTGGCGCGGTGAACGCGGCGACACGTTTAATCTCCTTCAGTGTTTCCAGTGGCGCAGGCATGTTCTGAAGCACAGTGAAGGCGAAAACTGCGCTGAAAGAATTGTTTCGGAAGGGCAAGTGGTCAGCGTCTGCTTGCACCAGATGCACGTTGCGAAGGCTTCTCGCGCGTTCTTTGGCTTGTAGCAGCAATTTGCCTGAAACATCGACGCCCACGATTGTTTCAGCTCCAGCTACGTGATTAAACAGCAGACCAGTGCCGCATCCAACATCGAGGACACGGCTGTCGCTTGTTATGCGCAGCTGCTCCAGAGCGGCGCGGTACTTTAGCGTTTGCTCCTCCGAATAGCGTGCATCGTAAAGCTGAGCGGTTAAATCGTAACGTCGCATGATCCTGCGCTTTTGGCTCCACTTGTTCATGGCTGGGCCTTCAGAAATTTTATGTACGTAGTTCTCTCTCTAAAATACTTGGCTGACGAAAAGTGCAGAAAGAAAAGTTGACAGTGCTCACGAATCCAAGGCTGGAGGAGGCAGCAGCAGCCATCGAGAAGGCTTTCACGCAGAGGAAAACGCTTATTGTCGCCGGCAAATGCCGCGTTCGCTACGCTGGCAGGGCAAACTCCACGCTGGAGCCGGGCGAGCGCATACTAATCATCAAAGAAGACGGTTCGCTTCTTGTTCACCGACCAGTCGGCTATGAACCCGTGAACTGGCAGCCCTCGGGCAGCGTTTTCCACGTACATGCCAGGGAAGACGCTGTGGAGATGCATGCGGTTAGGCAGAAGCCACGCGAAAGCGTCATCGTAACCTTTTCGGAGGTTTTCATGGTTTCCATCCTGAGCCTCGTGGACTCCGGCGAGTTTGCGCTTTACGCCAGCGAAGAGGACATGCACCGCGCCATTCTGCTGAAGCCGTCGCTTCTGGAGGAAGGCTTCACGCCCATAAGCTACGAGAAAAAGGTGGAGCCTGGATTCGTAGACGTATACGGCATAGACAAAAACGGCAAACTCGTAGTGGTTGAGGTCAAACGGCGGACGGCGGGAAAGGAAGCGGTGCTGCAGCTTGCCAAATACATAGACGCCATAAAAGGCAAAGCAGACCGTGAACTCCGAGGAGTGCTTGTAGCGCCAGCCATAGGCAGGGATGTGCAGAGAATG
>JAWCMT010000051.1:0-8424 GCA_038849555.1 Bathyarchaeia archaeon
GATAATCTGCAGCCTTGTGGTTCGCGTCTAAAAGCCAAAGTTCCGTGAAAAACTCTGTCTGTGGATAAACAAGCACCCTGTCGAGGGCTGGAGAAGCGATAAGCAAGGCTAAAACGCCGACGACCACCCAGTAAAGTGCGCCGTATTCGCTAATTCTAAATTTACAACACCTCTCTCAAGTGCGCTGGAAATGTGATCAACGGTTTTTTCCAAGTCTACGCTTGAATGCGCCGCCGAGACAAAGCACATTTCAAACTGTGAGGGCGGAAAAAACACGCCCTTCCGTAGTAGTGCGCTGTGAAAGCGCATATATCTTGCAGCATCAGCCGTTTTTACGCTTGCATAATCATAAACAGGCTTCTCAGTAAAGAATAGCTGGAACATGGAAGCTACATGACTAACCTGAAGACGCATCCACAACAGTCTCCTTCAACGGCTCCACAATTGCCTGGCACTTAGCCGATAACTCCGCATAAAAGTCCCTTCCACGATGACGCAAAAACTTCAATGTAGCTAAGGCCGCTGAGACACTTATTGGATTTCCGCTGTAGGTCCCCGCCTGATACACCTTGCCCTCAGGCGCAATCATCCGCATAATCTCCTCTCGCCCCACAAAAGCGGCTAACGGAAAACCGCCGCCTAGCACTTTCCCAAGCGTCGTCACGTCAGGCGTTACACCGTAATATTCCTGTGCGCCGCCAAGCGCCATCCTAAAACCCGTGATGACCTCATCAAAAATCAAAACTACATCGTAAGCTTCTGTCACTTCTCGGAGCGTTTCCAGAAAGCCTTCCCGCGGCAGAACCAAGCCAATATTGCCGATTACAGGCTCCACAATAACAGCCGCTAAATCCGCCTTATTCTCTTTTACTGCCGCCTCGAACGCCGCGGCATCATTAAATGGCACCACAACCGTGTTCCTCCCAACCTCTTCGGGAACACCAAGCGAGTTGGGCACGCCGAAAGTTGTGGCGCCTGAACCAGCCTTCACCAGCACGCTGTCATGCGCGCCGTGATAGCAACCTTCAAACTTCAAAATCTTACGCTTACCCGTGTAGCCCCGCGCCGCCCTTAACGCGCTCATCGTGGCTTCTCCGCCAGTGGTCACCAAACGAACCATCTCAGCCGAAGGCACCACTTCGCAGATAAGCTCCGCCAACTCCACCTCCTGCTCCGAGGGAGTACCATACAACGAGCCATTCTCCAACTGCGCCCTAACCGCTTCAACAACGCTCGGATGCGCATGTCCCAAAAGTAGCGCGCCATACGCCATACAATAATCTATGTACTCGTTACCATCCACATCAAGCAAGCGCGAACCATAAGCTCGCTTAGTGAAAAAGGGATAAGGCTGAAACGCCCTAACAGGGCTGTTAACGCCGCCAGGCATCAGCCGCTTAGCCTTCTCAAACAATTCCTCAGAGCGCGTCAAACTTCCCCAAAACTCCCTATGTGTTATTCGTTATGCTTTATTGGTTTGTGCTTCAGCTGCGCGCTCTCTTCGACGCAAGAGAACCCAAATGGCGCTACCAACGCCTAAAACAGCAAAAGCACCAGCGGTTGAGCCTACAATGTTGATTATAAAGTCTTGGCTCCGCTGTTCTGCAGCGGTTTCTTTCAAAGCATTGGCCTCAGCGCCAAAATTGCTTAAGAGACGCTGACTCTGCACTGCAAGATCCTGCGCCGCATCGAAGTTACTAATCGAGTATTCATATTCTGCGCGTGAAATAAGCTCGCCTACATCGTTAAGAATTGCAGTTAACGCAGTTATGTTGGCTCCTTCGCTCTCCGCCGCTTTAGCCGCGCTGTAGCAAGTAGCAATCTGCTCTTTAGCGGAAGCAATGGCCGCTGCAGCAGCAGCTTGATCTGCACGAGCCATAGGGAAAAAAGCGCTTGCCGCAAGAAGCAGTATGCCTAAAGTAACAATTTTTTTACGCGCATTAATTGCCAATACTCTCTACCCGCAAAGATTAAGTCATAAAAGGCTATTTCCTTGAACATAATGCTTCTAGAACTTTTCTTTTGTCTTGAATTTCATTCATTCGCTTCTCTAGGTACATGTAATCGCGTGAATACTCCTTGTAAGCCTCTAAAAACGCTTTACCCTTATCAGTAAGCACGTAGCAGTGATCTTGAAAATTAAACTCAATAAGCAATACCTCACTAACCTCATTCAAATACTTCTGCAGAACTTGATAACTCAAGTTTGCTTGATACATAATTTGCGTCTTTTTAGCGTTCTGGCTGACCGCACGCAGAATATCGGCAATAATGCCCAGCCGATCTCTATAACTACCCAAAGGAAAACACCGAAAAACCAAGCCAAAAAATAAGCCAAAAACAATAGAAAAACGGGAAAGCCTACAGGTGCAGCCAGCCTCTGCCGCCTTTCTTAAGCTGCTGCTTCTGCTTTTGCTCTTCGCAGTAAAGCTGCGCGTGCTTTTTTCGGCGTGTTTGCTGGCAGGTGATGTTTGTCTTTATAAATTTGGTCCATCCTCCAATTTGAGGCGGAGGCGGAACATAGCGGTCAGCATTGGCGATTTGGTGCTGCTCCAAAATTTCTCGGAAACTCAAGGCCTTGTAATCTTTTGTGGCGTGGATTATCAGGCCCCTTTCAACAAATAGATTGCAGTAATCGGTTGTGGCTATGCCCTCAGCGCGTACCTTATCGTCTAACCGTTCACTCCACAGCCGCTTCCACTCAATCTTGAGGATTTCGACCAGTTCTTTGTCATTAAGACTCAACGGTATCAAATCCCTCCCTGACAGGAGCGGATAAGAACAAAGGCGTTGTCAGCACTCTTCTTACCGCGCTGCTCCCCCTTTCCTTCATTCTCCTTTCGAATCCCGTTATATAAACAATGCAGAATGAAACATCTATACAATTTATCTAGAACATTCATATATTTTTCTATCATAAGCGTTTGAATCATCTAGAACACCCAAACAAGTTTTAATGAAAAACCCGCGTAAAGCATCAGCGCCTTAGAATGTTTAAATTACACCTCGCCAATAACCAAGAAGAGGAAGGAAACAATGAACCCGATTTCTGTGAAAGAAGTTTGCTCAAAAGGATTCGCAACAGTCTACGAAAACGACCCGCTTTCCAGATGTCTTGAACTGTTCAAAAAAGAGATGCCGCCAGTCCTCGCAGTCATAGACGACAAAGACAGATACGTGGGTGTAATCACGCGAAGATGGATTATAAGGTCAAGGATGGATCCCGCGACGGCGAAGGTGAAAACTCTAATGCGAACTGCACCAAAAGTTTCGCCGGAATTTTCCATAAGTAAAGCGGCTAAGCTAATGATAGAAAGCGGCATCAGGCAGCTACCAGTCTTCGAGAAAAATAAGCTAGTGGGGTTTGTAACCGACGAAAACATCATCCATGGCGCCGTAACTCAGGAATGGGGCAACACAACAATAGATAAAATAATGACAAAGGCGCCGTACACGATTGAGTCGCATCGCTCCGTAGGCGCAGTGCTCAGCCTAATGAGGGAACAGGGAATTTCGCATGTGCCAGTAATTGACGGCGGAAAACTTGCGGGAATCATAAGCACCCACGACATTATAGAGCATATTTTCCAGCCTCAGCGTCGCCAGACACTCGGCGAGATTGTAGGCGAGAAAGTTCCATTAATAAGCGTCCCAGCTAAGGGCATAATGCGCAAGCCAGTTATCACCGTCTCGCCTTCGACAACGCTAAGGGAAGCAGAGAAGAAAATGCATGACTTCAACATTTCATGCTTGGTAGTAACGGAAAAAGAAAAAATAGCGGGAATAGTAACAAAACTGGACTTTCTTGAGCCAATATCTCAGATAGAAGCGCTTGAAAAGAAGCTTACGATTCAGTTCGGAGTAAAAGGCATAGCCATAAACCCAGACCAGCAAGGCTTCATAATGGCGGAGTTCGACTCCTTCGCACGTAAATATCAAGATGCCCTTGAATCGGGAACACTATTTGTCTACATGAAAACCCATGGCGCAAGCCACAAAGGGATACCGCTTATCCACTGCCGCATGCACTTGAAAACCGTGAAAGGCGCCTTCGTAAGCTCCAGCGAAGGCTACGGTGTAGAATCAACATTCCGCGTAGCGCTAGACCGGCTTGACAGAAGACTCCTAAGAAGCAAAGAATTAGCCACTAACCCCAAATACGTCAGTGCTTACCTTCAGAAAATGGGCATCCCAGAAGAAGAGCTTTAAGCAGAAACACCCTTTCCATTTTTAAATTAACCAAAAAAATGAAACAGCAAGCAAGCTCAAATGCTCTTCTCAAGAGACTGTAGGCTTAGAAGTTGATTCTTTTGCCGTCAAAATCCAGTTTTGAAACGCCAAGCTCATCTTTAACCTCGCACAGCTGCACGTCAGTGAAAACTGGCCCGTCCTTGCAAACGCGGTACTTGCCTATTACGCAGCTCCCGCATAAGCCTATGCCGCAACGCATCAGCCGCTCAAGGCTGGCTTCCATTGGAATTCTATGCTTTTCTGCTATGAGGAAAACTTGGCATATCATAGGCTCTGGCCCGCAAGCATAAATCATGTCAAACTTTTCCCTCTGGAGCAATGTTTCCAGGGGTTCGGTTGCTAAGCACTTGAGGCCGTAGCTGCCGTCTTCCGTTGTCGCTATCGTGCTTTGCGCGGTGCATAACGCTGTGAGCTGGGTTAGGAATAGTAGCTCGCTTTTTGTTTTTGCACCCATGACAAAGGCTAAGCGTTTAGATTTTCCAGCTAATTTCTTGGTTAAGAACAGCAACGGTGCAATGCCTGTTCCGCCGCCAACCATCAAAACGCGATCATAGTTCTCTGTGAAGAAGCTGCCGAAAGGCCCACGCACGCCCACTTTATCGCCAACTTTCATGCCATGCATGGCCCTTGTTGCTTCGCCAACTGCCTTGACAGCAACAGAGACTTGGCCTTCTTCAACGTTCAGTATGCTCAGCGGAATCTCGTCTACGCCTGGTATCCACAGCATTATGAACTGGCCTGGCCGGGCTTTTGCACACAATTTATCCTCGAAGATGAAAGTTTTAACGGTGGGACTTTCAACGCGCACGCTGGAAATGCACGTGACGCGTAGAGTGTTAGCTGCGGTGAGCGAGACCGACAAGTTCCTTCACACTCCCAAGTTTCTTCTTTCTTAAATAGGCGCTTACGCCTCGGTTAATGGCCCTAAACACGGCTGGGCTTTTTAGCGCAACAGCGGTGCCTACTTGAACGGCAGATGCGCCTGCAAGCAGGAATTCAACAGCGTCTCGCCAGTCAGTTACTCCCCCACAACCGATTATAGGAATTTTTACTCTCTCGTAAAGGTCGTAAACGCATCGTAATGCAACAGGCTTTACTACTGGACCTGAAAGCCCACCACGCTTATTGCTTAGAATCGGCTGGGCAGTTTCAATGTCTATGGCCATGGCGCGAATAGTATTGATAGCTGTCAAGGCGTCTGCGCCTGCATCTGCTGCAGCTTTAGCCAATTCTGTAATGTCAGTTACGTTTGGCGAAAGTTTTACAATAACTGGCTTGCCCACGGCAGCCTTGACTTTTCTGACAACATCGGCGAGGACTTTTGGGTTTTGTCCAATTTCTGAGCCTGTTTCTTTAACATGCGGACAGGAAACATTAAGCTCCACCGCATCCGCGCCAGCCTCAGCGGCTTTCCGAGCTGTTTCCGCATACTCCCCAGCCGAGAAACCATAGACGCTTACGATAAGCGGCACGGTTAAAAGGGCCTTTGCATGACGAATTTCGCTTGTATACGCGCCTATTCCGGGATTTGGAAGTCCCATGGCATTTATAAGCCCACATTTTGTTTGGACAACAGTTGGGTTTGGGTATCCAGCACGCGGCTTCAGCCCAATAGATTTTGTGACGACGGCGCCCGCGCCATTTTCCTCAATGCTTTGCAGCGAGGCAGGAGTATACCCGAGAATACCTGACGCCAGCAGGGTAGGGTTTTTCAGCGACATGCCAGCGAGACTTATTGTCAGCGAGTTGTGAAGCAATTACTTTCTCCTCTTTGCTTGGATAGGCTTATATTCGGTTTTAAAAGATAAAGTTTCGTTTAAAACGTAGCGAAACTTATATTTTTGTTTGCAGTAAGCTAAGTTTTTCTAGGAAACGCAACAACGGGAGCGTGCTTTGATGACGAAGGAAACTAAAGAGCAGCAAACAGATCTTCAGAAACTCTTGGAGGCGGAGAAAAAGCGTTCAGAGGAGTATTTAACGCGGCTAAAGTATTTGCAGGCGGACTTTGAGAATCTGAAGAAACGTGTTGACCGCCAAATTGAGGAGGTTAAAAGTTACTGCACAGAACGCCTTGTTGTCCAGCTTTTGGATGTTCAGGACGAGCTGGAGATGGCGCTTAAAACGGCTCAATCAACCAATTCAGCGCAGCCGCTTATTGAGGGCGTGCATATGACGCTGAAGAAGCTGCGAAAAGTTCTTGAGCAAGAAGGCGTTTGTCCTATAGAGTGCGAGAAGGGCAAAGCTTTCGATCCCTCTTGCCACCAAGTTGTTGCCACTGTAGAGCAAGATGATGTTGAAGAGAATGTTGTGGTTGAAGAGGTAAGAAGAGGCTATAGAATGAAGGGGAAAGTGATTAGACCCAGCATCGTTAAAGTTTCAAAGTCACCTAAATCACAAAAGGAGGCTGATAAGCATGAGCAGCACCAAATCAACTGAAAAAGTATTAGGTATTGACTTAGGCACTACAAACTCAGCGGCCGCTATTTTCGAAGGCGGTCGAGCAATAGTTATTCCAAGCGCTGAAGGCCCAACCATGGCGGGAAAAATGTTTCCGTCGGTGGTTGCCTTCACAAAAGATGGGCAGTTGCTTGTCGGTGAACCAGCAAAGCGGCAAGCAGCTGCTAATCCAGAAGGAACAATTTTTGAAATAAAGCGGAAGATGGGAACGAATTATAAAGTGAACGTTTTCGGGAAGGAGTACACGCCACAGCAGATTTCCGCGTTCATACTGCAGAAAATCAAAAAGGATGCGGAAACCTATTTGGGTACGCCGATACGCAAGGCCGTCATCACTGTTCCAGCACACTTCGACGATAACCAGCGGCAAGCCACAAAGGACGCTGGCGAAATCGCAGGTTTCGAGGTCATGCGCATTCTTAATGAGCCTACTGCGGCATGCCTCGCCTACGGCGTTGACAAGCTCGAGAAAGAAATGAAGATTTTGGTTTTCAGCTTCGGCGGCGGAACACATGATGTTACTGTAATGGATTTCGGTAAAGGCGTTTTCCAAGTTCTCAGCACCAGCGGAGACACGCAAATCGGTGGTATGGACGTGGACAAAGCAGTCATGGACTACATCATAGAGGAGTTCAAGCGGCAGACGGGCATCGATTTATCTGGCGATAAGATGGCTATGACGAGGCTTAAAGAAGCAGCGGAGAAAGCAAAAATCGAGTTGTCCACGCTGATGAGCACAGACATTGATCTGCCCTTTATCGCCTCAGACAGCACAGGACCCAAACACTTGCATCTAACGCTTACTCGCGCCAAGCTAGAAGCCTTAGCGCAGCCGGTGATCGAAAAGACGGGCAGAACAATTATGAAGGCGCTGGAGGACGCCAAGCTAACGCCAAGGGACATCGACAAAATAATTCTCATCGGCGGCATGACGCGGATGCCGCTTGTTCAGCGGTTTGTAGAGCAGATAATGGGCAAGCCCGTGGAACGCGGTGTTGACCCAATGGAATGTGTCGCCGTCGGCGCAGCAATACAGGGCGCTGTCATCACAGGCGAGGTAACCGACCTGCTTCTGTTGGATGTTACGCCGCTGTCGCTGGGCGTGGAAACGCTGGGCGGCGTATTCACGAAGATAATTGAGAAAAACACAACCATCCCCACCAGACGCAGCCAAATTTTCACCACGGCAGCAGACTTCCAGACTGCAGTTACGATTCATGTGCTGCAGGGCGAGCGGGCGATGGCAGCGGATAACGTGTCACTTGGAATGTTCCATTTGACGGATATTCCGCCAGCGCCCAGGGGTGTGCCGCAGATAGAAGTCACATTCGACATCGACGCGAACGGCATACTTAACGTAACCGCTAAGGACTTAGGCACAGGGAAGCAGGCTAAAATTACGATTACGGCGTCTACGAAGCTGTCTAAAGAGGAGAAGGAACGCCTCATCAAAGAAGCCGAACAGTTCGCTGAGCAGGACAGAAAGAAACGGGAAGAGGCTGAATTACGGAATAACGCGGACAGCCTCATTTACACGGCGGAGAAAACCAAGAAAGACTTAGCAGACAAGCTGACGCAGGAGCAGATAGGAAAGATAGACGCTGCAGTATCAGCGCTCAAGGATGCCTTGGCCAGCAATGACATGGCGAAGGTAAAAGCGAAAACTGAGGAGCTGCAAAAGGTGCTTCAAGAAGTTGGCACAGTAATCTATCAGCA
>JAWCMT010000052.1:0-7900 GCA_038849555.1 Bathyarchaeia archaeon
ATGTTCGAGGACATAATCCTACAAGAAGAAGAACACTACTGGTCGTTCGACGACTTCCTAAGATAAATTTTAGCAACCATTTTTTCTTTTTATATTCTTTTCCTTCCTTTCAGAGAATAGAGTTTTATAAGCGAATTAACGAAGCTGTTGATTATAAAGAAAAAGCGCTTGTGTACTGTATCGCAACTATTGAGTTTGTCAATAAACACAAAAACTAAATACTCGATTAAGCGCAGTTATGCACTTATGAGTAAGAAAAGATCGTATACGGGCTATTTACTGGCAATAGTAATAATTGCAATTCTTATTACAGCCGTTATAATCCTAACATATTTTGAAACAAAAAGTCAAGTTAGGGTTCCAGGAGTTTCTGTGGGTGATACCTTTACCTATGATATTATTGGATTTTGGAATGTGAGCGCTGTAAATTCGACGATCCCTCAGAGAATATTAGATATGAACCAAACAGCAGCGTTCCGTGTTACTATAACAAATGTTACTGGTCCGATGGTTACGACGCGCGAGACATGGATTTTTAAAAATGGAACAGAATATAACTCGACAAGCATGATAAACGTTGAGACGGGCTATAATACGGGTGGCTTTTGGCCAATTGTCGCTGCCAATTTGGGGAAGAATGACTTACTGCATCCTACTGGGCAGAACAAAATTGCTGTTAACGAAACGGTAATTAGGCAATATGCAAGTGGCCCCCGCGAAACGAATTATTTTAAATTGCAATATACCGGTCGCGACGAAGATTATGGTTATTACACAGCAGAGGTTGATTACTACTTTGACAAAGCCACAGGTATGCTTGTCGAATTATATGACGCAAGCAATTTTATCAGCATGGGCACTCAAGGCGCAATTTGGTGGAAACTTAAAGAATCAAGTGTTTGGAAAGTCTCATAAGCAGTCAATTACATTCACTATTTGCTTACAAAATGCAACGGTTAAATTTCAGCTTTTGCCAAAAATTCTCGTGCATTTCTGATGGCGATTTTATAGAAAATTGCCGTGAAAATAATCGCGATAATTGCGCTTACCGCAAGGGACAAAAGAGGATTTAAAAATGCTTCCAACGTCAGGCTGGGCATGATCTCTGGCAGCATAGCTGACAGCGCGAATGGGAAAAACGGAGCCAATATTACTACTCCGGCTACAAGGCATGTGCCAAGGTTAATCAGACTCCATGATAATCGTATCATTCTAGGCCTGGGAATCTCGGTAAAGTCTGCTCCTTTTATGCCATTTGATAGGGAGATTGCGCCTAACGCGAAGATTAGGAAAAGTGCCTCAATGTAAGCCACAATCGTGGCGTGCAGTGATGGGTGATACACGGCGAAGGCGAAAACGCCCGTTATTGCTAAGACTATGACAGAAAAGAAAATTATGAAGAAATATTTGCTTTTAACCAATGTGCTGGCGGAAATTGGGGCGGCATAAATTCTCCAAACAACTTGACCTTCTTCTCCTATCATAAAACTGCCTAGACTTATGGCTGTGACAGTGGATGGTAAAAGAAAAGTTGAAGCCGCTAGATACACGAAAACCTGCGCTGGCACAGTATCCATCGGTGAACTTAAAGTCTGCATAACCTGAACTAGGATGAGCACTATGGGGATTATAAATACTGACATAAGTTCCCGTCGGCGAGTGAATGCCCGTATGTCTTTTCGGATTAAAGATGCCTCAACGTTGGTAAAGCCGAGTTTGCCTAAGAAGCCTGTTTTTGGTGCATAGGTGCCGCGCGAAATCGTTATCGCCGGAGGCTCATAAAGCCCAAATCGATTGTTCAGCAAGGTCGCGAGGAAAAACAAACCTAAGATGAAAAGAACAGAAAGAGCCAGAAAAATGAAGCCTCGTAGTAAAAGCCCGCTTACGAAGGAGTAAAGAGTCATACCAAGCCACACAAAAGGTATAAACCAGGCTACTGTCTGCGCAGATGCAATTGTTTGGATGAATGTTATGGCTCCGCCAGAAGTCACGTAGAAATAAATTATGTAGAATGCCAAGAAGAACAGCAGCGAACCGAAGAATCTAACCCACACTGCTGCTCTGCCCGATGACTTGTAGACGGCGCCGATGAATCTAACCTGCAGAATTCTCAAGATTTCGGTGACTGCACTTGCCATAAATGCAGCAGCTAATACTGCAAGCGAAGTCATAAGGGCATAAAGAACTTGACCGATAAACGCTGAGAAAATTACAATTGCGGACGTGATAAATATCACGGAAGCAAATGGAAAACCCATCAAGCTGGCTAAGATTGAGGCTAAAGTGTATTCTTGCCACGTTACGGGCAGCCAATAAGGTGCTTGCACGGATGCTTTTACGCCGCTCCGTTGAATCTGCTGCAGCATGGTAAATACCAGACTGTAAACTAAAACGAGCGTGGGCAACGACAGAAAAATGCTCATCGTGCCCTCTTGAAAAAGTGGCGAAAGGGCTGGATCAGCCGCTAAAGCAGCGTTATACACAAAGCCAGCCAACAAGCCAGCAGCTATGCCGAAGCCTAAGCCAACCCAGTAAGGCCAATAAGCACGAAAGCCGCTTTCGCGGTACCTTGTGAGCTTTACTCCTCTGAGAAGCCTGCCTGATTTTCGTTCAACCTGCATAAGGATGAGGACGTTTTTCCAATTCATTTCAAGAGTTCCTCAACCACGGCTTTTAGGTCAGCGGAGCCAGTTAACTTCAAGAAGATGTCTTCTAGACCAGAATCGGGCAATTTAGCCATTTGCCTCAGCTCATTCATGTCTCCTAAAGCCAAAAGTTTTCCCTGATACATGATGCCTATGCGGTCGCATACCGCCTGCGCTATCTCCAGCACATGCGTGGACATTATGGTGGTTACGCCCTGAGTTTTCAGTTTGTGAAGAACTTCTTTGACGATTCGCGCTGAACGTGGATCCAAAGCATTTAATGGCTCGTCTAATATCAGAAGGCGTGGCTTGTGCAGGAAAGCAGAAATTAGGGCGATTTTCTGTTTCATGCCTTCGGAGTAACTGCTGATCATGTCGCCTTCTCGCCCTTCAAGCTGCAGGGCCTTCAGGTACTCGGTGATTCTGCTCTTCTTTTCTTCTGTTGGCATGCCGTATATGTCGCCTATAAAATCCAAATACTCAATGCCTGTCAAAAACTCGTATAATCGCGGAAACTCTGGAACATAGCCCACTTGCTGCTTCACAGCCACAGGGTCATTCTGAACGTCTTTTCCTAACACTATGATTGAGCCTTCGTCAGGCTTAACTAAACCCAAAAGCATCTTCAAAGTAGTTGACTTACCCGAACCGTTGGGGCCTAGCAGCCCGAAAATTTCTCCCGTATTTATGCTCAAGTTAAGCTGATTTACCGCCAAAAGCTCGTGGTAACGTTTCACAACACCCTTCAGTTCAACAGCTAAGGCGCCGCTCGTGGTTAACAACCTCTTGGTGCAATAAGACCTGAGAACAATATTTAAGCCTAACGTGAATCACTCAATGCGGTTAAAATTAAATAGTAACATGAATGGTTTCTTAACAATTTCTCAAATAAACATAAATCATAGACAGAGCAACTTTACCTAGCTGAGAAAAATCGATGAATAAAATTATTGAAACCTTCAAATTAACAAGAATATTTAACGGTCTTACAGCAGTAGGCCACTTAGACCTCAGCGTTGAAGCTGGAGAAGTTTTCGGTTTACTTGGACCGAACGGTGCAGGAAAAACCACTACTATTTCAATGCTTTGCACTATTCTGAAGCCTACTTCTGGCACTGCAAGAGTTAATGGTTTCGACATAGTCAAAGAATCCATGCAAGTGCGCAAATCAATCGGCATCGTCTTTCAAGACCCCAGCATTGACGATAGAATGACGGGACGTGAAAACCTCTTTATGCATGCGAATCTCTATGGTGTGCCGTCAAGCGAGCAGAAAAGCCGCATCTACAGAGTTCTAAAGCTCGTGGAGTTGGAAGACAGAGCCGATGATCTTATGCGAACTTACTCTGGCGGAATGAGGCGCAGATTAGAACTGGCGCGAGGGCTTATTCATTATCCTAAAGTGCTTTTTCTTGATGAGCCAACAATAGGACTTGACCCGCAGACAAGAGACCACGTTTGGAAGTATATTCGCGAGTTGAAAGAAACACATGATTTAACAATTGTTTTGACCACACATTATATGGATGAAGCCGATAAACTATGCGACCGAATAGCCATAATGGATTACGGCAAAATAATTGCTTTGGACACGCCTGCTAAGCTAAAGGAAACCCTATCGGGCGATGTTGTGATAATTAAAGCGAATAATCTTGAGTCGCTTTCTTCACTGGTTACCGAGAAACTGGGATTACAGAATGCGCGGGTAATTAACGGAACCGTCGAAGTCACCGTGAAAAACGGCAAAAGTATGCTGCCTAGAATAGTTGAAGCTGCAACTCAGAATAACATTTTCGTTGAATCCATTGCCTTGCGTGAGCCAAACCTTGAAGACGTTTTCTTACATTACACTGGAAAGACCATACGTGCGGACAGCAGCCGAGAGCGCCATGGCTTGTTGGCTATTGCAAGGAGAAGGATAAAATGACTGAACTTCGAGGATTCTATACTCTTTGGCTACGCGAAGTCAAAAGGTACTTCCGCGACAAAGTGCGAATAGTCAGCAGTTTCTTCCAACCATTTCTGTGGCTAGTCATATTCGGTACTGGCTTCAGATTTGCTGGGCAAATAGGTGAACTTAACTATCAAGAATACCTTTTCCCCGGTATAATCGGGCAAACATTGCTGTTCACGTCAATGTTTATGGGCATATCAGTCATCTGGGACAAGGAGTTCGGTTTTATGAAGGAAATCTTGGTGGCGCCAATTTCACGTGTCACCATATTTTTGGGCAAAATGATCGGAGACAGCACCGACGCAGTACTTCAGGGAACAATCATATTCCTTGTTGCCGCACTAATAGGCATAAAAGTAGACCTCTTAACGTATCTCGCTGCACTGCCCGTGATGCTGCTCATAACTTTCGGCTTAGTTAGCATAGGATTAACGATAGCAAGCTTCATGAGAAGCTTGGAGAGCTTCGGAGTAATCCAGAGCTTCATAAATTTGCCACTATTCTTCCTGAGCGGCGCACTTTTCCCGCTTACTAACCCGAGCATCCCCGAATGGTTAAGGATTGCTTCAAAAGCGAATCCCATGACTTACGGGGTTGACGCTTTAAGAACCATAATTCTAGGCGAAGCGTGGCAGCCACTTCAAGCTTTACATGTGAACCTTGCCGTCTTAGGCGCCTTTGACATAATCATGATAATTATTGGGACATGGGCGTTTACCCGAATGAAATGATCAGATTGACTCTTGCAGAAGATTATCTGCCGTTCTATAATGCGCCACATGGTAACAAATCCATACATTTCAGATAGAAACCATTAAGCACAAAAGATAGAGCCGGCGCCCTTTCATACGCTTAGTTACGTTTAGTTTAGGTTTGTTACAGAAAATAAAAAAGAGGGATGATTGCTGTTGCGTCTTTTCGATGTGGCTACTTCTTCCTAAGTAATAGGATTAGCAGGATCAGCACTATGACCACTATTGCGATCGTGGCTATTGACATTGGCAGGAAGTACAGGTCAGCCAGCGATGCAGGCGTAGGCGTAGGCTCAGGCGAAGCAGGCGGAGCATCTTCCACGTATATGGATGTTACAGCGTGAGATGGCCAGTATGATTCGCTTCCAGAGAAAGTTGCGATAATCGTGTATTCACCTGGAACTGGCGGAGTGAAAACGCATCTGAACATGCCATCAGCGTCGCTTGTTGTTTTGCCTACCTCGTAGCAGTTGTGGTTTGGATCAAGCACTGTGACTGTGACTTCAACGCCTTTAACGTCTGTGGGCTTAGGCTGCTGCATGTATATGTACTCCATCCAAGCACTCATGCTTTCATCGCTAACAGCAGGAACACCCTGCGGAAAGCGGGCTACTCTATCGGAGTGCTTTGTGCCTGGAGACTCGTCAGTCACCATACCCTCCACAAGCACCTTGCTGCCATGTACAGAAATCTTCGGAGACGCGGACACGGTGGTTTTGCTTGGGCCTTTACCGAAGCAGTAGATTTGTGCGTCGTAGCTGTTGTATGATAACAGGAAACCGTCTGCAATGGCGCCTGTATTTCTAGCGTAAAAGCCGAGTATACTCCAGACAAGCTCACCAGTAGTGCAGTTTATGACAAGGCGCCGCGCGTTGGGAAATAGTGGCGGATCATACATGCGTCCTTCAGAAAGAAACAGTTTTCCGTCGGCGATGCTTTGTGACCCATAGTGCCAAATTGGGTATACACCATATGGATTTTCATATCCAGCGCTTCCACGGTGGAAAGTCCACGCTATCTTGCCTGTTTGAAGGTCAATTGCATTTACGTAACCGCCGAAATCCCAGATGTACACTTTGTCATACGCTATAGCCGCGCCGCGCGCAAGAGTACTCAAAGAATTGCCTTTAAGTTGGACTGGTCCCCAAAGTTGTTGCCCGTTAGTCAACGAGTATCCGTACGCTTGGTTTGTGTCTTTATCATGTCTAACATAGTAGCCTTCACCCGCAGCCACAATGTTAATCTCGTTGAATCTTACCAATGTTCGATTTATTGGACCCCATAGCAGCTGTCCCGTCTTTGTATCATAGGCTGCATCTACAGCATAGCTTTCTCCAAACTGAACAGAGAACGTAGGAATAACAGCGGCATATGAAGTCAATAGTATTGCTTCGTTGGTTTTTGCGGCAATACTGAACGCAGGACTTATTGTAACGCCACCCAGCTGCGTAGGAAGTCGCACCGACCACTGTATGCCACGTGAAAAGTTGATGTTACCAGAGGGGCGAATAGTAGCTGCGGTAGGACTACTCATCAAGCATAGTGTTGAATTCCACATTGTAAGGTTACCGCTCTCAACCCAGTGGATTAGCACAGTTCCTTGTGGGCCATTAGGCGAGATGTCAACTAAACCAGCGGGAGAAGCACCAAAGATACCTACGAGGGAGCTGGGAAGATTAGTAACGTTAGCAACAAATGTTCCGGTCATTGGATCATATAGTTTGTATAGGTATGTACTTCCTTCTCGGGCCATTGCCCATAACCATGCTTGCGTTCCGTATTCCTGTATTGTGTGGAATTTCAGCACTGCGCCAAAAGCTAACGTGTCAGTAACGTTACTTGTCCATAGTGTTTGTCCTGTGCGAATGTCCACAGCAATGCGGCCAGGTCTAACGGCGGGAATGTTAGGGTAATGGTCATATTAGAGTATGCCGTTAAGGATCACAGGCTCAAATTGCTGGTAAACTATGGAGGTAGATGTGTATTGGCTTTCTTGATCAGCGTTGATTGGCGCGCCAACTTGGCCTCCGAAAGATATTGGCTTGGTCCACATTATGTGAGCACTGTTTGGCGCAGGACTATAAGCGTTGAAGTTGTTTCCAGAAGCATCATATCCGCCAGTATTCATGAAAGGAGGTCTTCCTAGACCCCACCAGTTGCCTCCAAGCTGCGCCCATGCATAGTTAGTCGCATAAATCGGGCGAGACCAATACTCGGTTGGAAGCGGTGGACTAGAATAGCCTGGCACTGGTGCTTCTTGCACCGTGAAAGTAACTTCGTCGCTTGTAGCAGATTTCAGATATATGTTTGTGGATCCCGGTAATAGTTCACCAGGATAACTTGCTCGTACAGTATAGGTCCCAACCTTGCTGGGCACAATACTTATGCCACCCACACCGCCTGTTGTATCAGTAGTGTATGGTCCAAGAGTTTGTCTGTTTCCATCTGGATCAGTGATAACAAGCGTCAGATTGTGATATACTCCGCCGCCGAATGCAGTGCCATATGATGGTGGTAAAGGTTTAGTGAAGAATACGCTAATGTATGCA
>JAWCMT010000053.1:0-3158 GCA_038849555.1 Bathyarchaeia archaeon
AGTGTTAATGAGGTAGGCGGTTGGCTTCATTAACCGAAGCTCTTTTTCGCCCACTATAACCTCGGTGCCGCCTGTGTGGATGCTCACGTAGTCGGCTTTGGATAGCACTTCTTCTTTAGACATGAATTTTATAATTGTGTTATAGCATGGTCTCACGTCGTAGCCGATGATTTCCATGTCGAAGCCGCGGCGAGCTATTTCAGCGACACGTTGCCCGATTTTCCCGCAGCCGAGGATGCCTAATGTTTTGTGGGAAAGCTCGTTGCCTCTGAATCGGGCTTTTTCCCATATGCCATTTTTTAGTGAGTGATGTGCTTGCGAAACATGTCTTGAGATGTCAAGCATCAGGAGTATAGTTAATTCTGCCACGGCATTTGTGTTTCCGTAAGGCGCTGACTTCACAACGATGCCGTGTTCCGACGCCGCAGCTACGTCAATATTGTCGTAGCCAACGCCTGCTCTCCCAATAATCTTAAGTTTCCCTTTGGCGCCAGCTTCGATAACCTCTCGTGTAACCTGCGTCGCACTTCTCACAATTAAGGCGTCAAATTCGCTGATGCAAGCGATTAGCGCTTTCAAATCTCGTTTTTTAGTGTCCGCGCTTATTCCAAGCGATTCAAATAGTTGTATGCCCTCTTGCTCTAAACCATCATTCAGTAATACCTTCATCTCGGAAATATCTCCTATATTTTCTACATGCGATTACGCTTTAATTTCAGGCCTTTTTAAGGTAATTTATTGCCTCCTCTACACTTTGGAAGCCATATTTCACTTGGCTAAATTCTTTCTTCAGAGCCATAACGTCTTCTTTAACTTCAGCGGGTTTACGCTTGCCCTTGATTACACTAAGCATCAAATCGCATAAGTGTTTTATGTCGCCTTCTCGGAATCCGCGGCGTGTCACGTCTTGGAAGCCGATTCTCAAGCCCGAGGGGTTATCACGGTCATTCTGATTGTTATATGGTAAGAGATTCTTATTCACGATTATGTTAGCGTCCTCAAGGTCTTGTGCCACCTTCTTGCCACCGCCGAAGCCGCAGACATCAACTGCTATCTGATGCGACCGAGTAAAACCTTTTTTCTCGCATAAAACTTTGAGCCCATTCTCGTATAGATATTGGGCGGCTGTTTGCGCGTTCTTTACCGTCTGTCTTGCAAGTTCCGCGCCGAAAAGCTTCATCTCCAACGCAGCCACACCGAGCGCGGGCAATCGGCCCAAGTGAGTGTTTGAAGCGCTTAGTGGGAAGATGGCGAACTGAATCGCCTTTATTGCCTTCTCCATGCGCGTGTCTTTTGCGTTTCCAAGTATGACGCCGCCTTGCGGTCCTGGGAAGGTTTTATGTGTTGACGAGGTTATGATGTCGACGCCTTCGCTGAAGGGGTCTTGGAAGACTCCGCCGGCGATAAGTCCGAGGACATGGGATGCGTCGTAGGCTACATAGGCTCCGACTTCATCAGCCACGGCTTTTAGCTCTTTAACTGGGTGTGGGAAGAGGAAGAGGCTTCCGCCGAACGTTACTATGCCGGGTTTGGCAGCTCTTATCACGTCGGCGGATTTTTCGGCGTCTATGTTGAATTCTTCTATGCTGTAAACATGATTTATGTTCTCAAGCCCGAGGACGGAGCCGGCTAGACCTGCATAATCATGTGATATGTGGGCTCCGCAACTTAGCGGTGTCACAACCATTTTTCGGTTTTTCGCCGCGGTGGATAAGCCTTTGAAGGTAGCTAAATTCGCGTGCGTGCCTGAAACCAGGCGCACGTCAGCCCATGTGCATTTAAAGAGTTTTTTCATGAGGTCGGTGGCGTAGTTCTCGATAAGTGTCATGTATTTTTGGCCTTGGTAATAGCGCTTTTTCACGTGGCCCTCCAAGTCGTTTTCGCCTTCCGCATAGCGCCCTTCCAAATCTGAGGCTAAGCTGAGCGCTTGCTTGACTGCTGGCGATTTGAGGCCTTCGCTGGCGATTAGGTTTATACACTCTACATCCCGGTATTGTTCATGGTTGCGGCTTGCTTCTATTAACTTGATGAATAGGTCTGCGAAGTCGTCCATCCTTTTTTGTTCCCTCTTTTGACGCAACCGAAATAGACTTGGAAATATTTAGCCCTTACTAGGGCTTTTAGAATTTAGATTGCTTATGTATTGGATTTGGGTTTTGTTGGTTGTGTAATTGATTTGTAGACATTTTTAGGCGCACCTAAAAGTTTATTAGGAGCGCTGAAAACCCCATAATTTAGGCATGCCTAAAATTGGTGAGCATATGGCACATAAAAGCAGCGAAGACTACCTAAAAACAATATACGATCTATCCCAAAACGGAAAAGCAGTGGGCACTACAGAAATTTCACAAGCGCTACGAATAGCGCCAGCCAGCGTAACCGAGATGCTAAAAAAACTCGCCAACAAAGGTTACATTACATATTCTCCATACCACGGCACAATCTTAACAAACAAAGGGCGACAAATCGCTGAAAAAATAGCACGCAAACACCGCTTACTAGAACGCTTCTTACACGATGTTTTGCGGATTGATAAAGAAAAAGTCCACAGTCAAGCCTGCGAAATGGAGCACTCGCTTTCAGACGAGGCAGAAGAGTCACTATGCCGATTTCTAAGGCATCCTGACCGCTGCCCAGACGACGGAAAAATGATCCCGCCATGCAATCTACAAATAGAAAGCTGCGCCAAATGCATACAGCTACATGAAAAAGGCTTAGAAGAAGCAGGAAAACACGAACAAAGCTTGGTTGCCATAAGCAGCCTCAAAGAAGGCCAATGCGGCAAAATAGCTTTAATCAGAGGCGGCCGCAACATGGTTCAGCGGCTCTTAGACATGGGGCTTACGCCGGGAACAACCATATGCGTTGTCAGAATCGCACCGCTCGGAGGCCCCGTAGAACTGGCGGTGCGAGATTCAAAACTTGCTATTGGGAAAGGTGTTGCCTCGAAGATTTTTGTAGAACCCGAAAAAGCAGAAAAGTAGCAGGTGAACTCTATGTCAAGCGGCTCTTACCCAGCAAATAAAGAGAGTACTAGCCAAAAATGTGGCCGACGAATTAAGATGGCCCTAGCTGGAAACGCCAATGTTGGAAAATCTGTGATTTTTAACCACTTAACAGGCTTACATCAGCATATAGGCAACTGGCCGGGAAAAACA
>JAWCMT010000053.1:3168-7592 GCA_038849555.1 Bathyarchaeia archaeon
AACACTTCAGTTTAAGGGCTACACGATAGATATTGTGGATTTGCCGGGAATATACTCGCTGTCCACATATTCGCTGGAAGAGATTGTCTCAAGAAAATACATAGCGGTTGAGCGGCCAGACATTGTGATAAACGTTGTGGATGCTTCGGTGCTTGAGAGAAACCTCTTCTTCACTCTGCAGCTTATGGAACTGGAAACCCCATTGATAATTGCGCTGAACCAGATGGACATCGCGAAAAGTAAAGGCATCCATGTGGACATAGAAAAGATGGAGCAGATTTTAGGAGTACCCGTCGTGCCAACAATCGCGGTTAAAGGCGTAGGTATCGACAAACTCCTAGAGAAAGCCATCGAAATAATCGAAAAGTCGCCAGATAAAAAACCAGCCGAGATAAGGTATGGCGGAGAGATTGAAGAAAAAATAAGTCTACTTATGGATGCGATGAAAGATGTGGAGTTTGTTTATCCACGGCGGTACACGGCTATCAAGCTGCTAGAAGGAGATGAAGAGCTAGAAAGGGAGATTAAACGAATCGCGCCGCAAGTGGTCGCCACAGCCAAAAAGCTTGCATTAGAAATTGAGAAGCTCCATGGTCACGGATGCTCAACCGTGATAACCTCGGAGAGATACGAGGCGGCTGGCTGCATAGCACGAGCGGTTCAGACTCTGATGCCGCCCATAAAGCCAACCATGGGAGAGCGCCTGCACAATTTTACAACGCACAAAATCACGGGTTACTTGACGATGATTTCTTCGCTGATTCTAATCTTCTATGCCATATTCACCTTCGGAGACGCCGCTTCAGGGTTACTTAGCGATTTGCTTTATGGCATAGAGCCACTGTTCCGAAGCACTTTCGGAACGGGAATCGCTGGCGACTTAATTTGGGGCGGCGTCATGGAAGGACTCATCGCGGGCATCACCATAGTCCTACCCTACATAATCCCCTTTTACATAATACTCTACTTTCTCGAGAACTCAGGGTACCTAAGCCGCATCGCATTCCTAATGGACAATATCATGCATAAAATGGGCTTACATGGGAAAGCCTTCATCCCCATCATGCTCGGCTTCGGCTGCAACGTTCCTGCTTGCTTGGGATGCAGAATAATGGAAACACCCAGAGAGAAGCTGCTTGCCGCTTTCGTCACGACACTTGTGCCCTGCGCTGCAACCACAGTCATCATACTCGGGCTTGTAGGCAACTTTTTAGGCATTCACTGGGCGCTGGCGCTTTACCTCTTTAACTGCCTAATAATCTTCCTGCTGGGACGATTGGCTTTCAAAGTCGTCCCCGGCGAACCAACGGCGCTAATCATGGAGATGCATAACTACCGCTGGCCACACATGAAAACTATCCTAAAACAGACTTGGTTCAGAGTAGCTGAATTCATAAAAATAGCCTTTCCACTAATAATCGCAGGAAGCCTTGCGCTGAAGCTTGCGGAAGTTGCAGGAGTGCTGCAGCCCATAGCAACAGTGCTCAGCCCCGTAACGGCAGCGTGGCTAGGCTTGCCAGCCATCACGGGGATAACGCTAATATTTGGCGTACTGCGGAAGGAGCTGTCGTTAGTTATGCTGGCGGCTCTTCTGGGCACAACCAACTTCGCCACGGTGCTGACGCCAGTGCAGATGGTTGTTTTCACCTTGGTGGCAATGTTCTACATACCCTGCGTAGCAACCATAGCGGCGCTGGTTAAGGAGTTCGGCTGGAAAAAAGCGCTGTTTATAACATTGTTTGAAATAGGGTTCGCAATACTCTTAGGCGGAGCTGCATTCCGCCTATTAACACTATTAATATAACCCAAAAAAATTTGGATTTAAAACGGTACGCAAAAAATGCGTGGCTACGGTTTTAGAAATTAACTCATGCTTTAATCAGCGCTATCGGCTTTGCGCGATTTCTTTTTAACTAAACCGCGGGCCTTTGTATCGATGGTTATGACGCCGCCGGCAACTTTAGTTATCGGATAGCCGCTGTCAGGATTGCCTAAGTCACTGTCATACATCACTTGACCTGTCTGCTTTTCCCAGAGGATCAGTCTGAATCGGGCAGGTTTGTTTTCCTCGGTTTTGGCGGGTATTGCAATCAGCGCGAAGGCGCATTCTTTTGCGCCATTAAGCAAGCCTGTTCCTGTAAAGTGCACTTTGTTTTCAGTGATTACGAGCCAGTCGATGCGTTCGCTTCTGAAAGTTAATTCGCCAGCGGAAAAGGCGAATTCAGCTTGCCCTACTGGTGCACCCGTGTCTTTTTGGTATCCGACAGTAAATTGGAAGGTAGCTTTGCCTTTGGCTTGCGGCTTTTCTGTGTATGCACCTTCAGGGGACTCAATCCAGCCCTCGCCGATTGCTGAGCCCACATTTGGATCATAAACAATGACTACGCCGCATTCCTGTGCGGTTACGTTGCCCATTTCGTCTGCGCCGCGCACTATAAGCGGGTATAGACCTGGCTTTTCAATAAGGGTTTTCGCGGTTAACCGCTCAAGCTGCGTGTCCAGCTGCCCGTCCTCAGCAGCCATCGGGAACCATGAAGCGCCATCAAAGCTATATTCTGCGGAAACGATCCTTGAACCACCTGTTCTTGAATCGTCGAGAACACCGCTCAGCGTGAAGAGCGTATTCGCAATCACGGGGTTGGGATTAATAATGACATTTTCAAATATTGGCGCCTCTATATCTCGAACTTGCTCTTCCTCTTTCGTTTCCCGTTTACTGTAAACGATTGCTACGCCTATCAATGCAATTAGAACGACGGCAAGCGCTGCTGCCACAACTGGAATTTCTACATTAAGGATTGGCACTTGAACAAGAAAACTGTTCTTTAACGCCAAGATTGAGGCAGCAAAGAGAAGCGATACAAGGTTTATGACTTTAATCATCGGGTTCAATGCTGGACCAGCAGTGTCTTTCAAGGGGTCGCCGACCGTGTCACCTATGACTGAAGCTTTGTGGCTTTCGGAGCCTTTGCCGCCATAGTGGCCATCCTCAATCTTTTTCTTAGCGTTATCCCAAGCGCCGCCTGAGTTCGCCATGCAAACGGCAAGAAGCTGGCCTGTCAAGATTACGCCTGCAAGGAAGCCGCCCCACGCTGATGGGCTAAGTATTAAGCCTACCGCGAGAGGGGTAAGTATTGCTATGATGGCTATGCTTGCAAGTTCCCTTTGCGCCGCAGAAGTGCAGATGCCTACAACTTTGGCGTAATCGGGCAACTTGGTGCCTTCCATCACGCCTGGAATGCGGAACTGCTTTCGAACTTCTTCGATTATTTTGCCTGCAGCTCTTCCGACGGCTCTTATCGATATGAAACTGAACAGAAACGGAAGCGCACCGCCTATTAAGAGACCCACAAAGACAAGCGGATCAGCCGCTATGTCCAACGTTACATGCACTGTTTCCGTGAAGGATGAGAACAGTGAAATGGCGGCTACGACAGCTGAAGCGATGGCTATTGCCTTAGTTACAGATTTCGTTGTGTTACCTGAGGCATCCAAATCAGCGAGAATCTTTCTTGAGTTGCCTTGCAACCCAGCCATTTCGCCTATGCCGTTCGCGTTGTCCACAATTGGCCCGAAAGTGTCCATGGCAACGTTGTTTCCTGTCTGCGTCAGCATGCCTATGCCTGCCAGTGCTATGCCATAAGACGCAAATAGAAAGCCTGCGCCAGACCAGATCAGCATTGAGATGACTATGGTTAATGCGACAAGAAATATTGTCCAAACGGTGCTTTCGAAGCCAAGTGCAAGACCCTGCAGAATTACGGTTGCAGGTCCTGTCTTGCTTGATTTGGCTACACCGTCAACGGGGTTTCTGCTTGGGCTGGTAAAGTAGTCTGCAAGTTTATTGAAACTTATAGCGAGAACAATGCCTACAGTAGTTGCGAAAAACACACGTATATCATTCACATAGAAAATTGACAAAACAAGGAAGCTCGCCGCGGAAATAGCGCTTGAAAGATCATAGGATAAGTCCATGGCTTTAAACGCGTCGCCCTTCGTTAGCTTGTTAGGCCATTTAGCCACCATGTAAGTCCCGATAAGTGTGCTGATTACACCGATGCCACGCACGAGAATGGGGAAGACAATCCATTTTGCCTCGAAAATTGGTCCTTGCGTGGCAATGGCTAAACCGAGTATAAGCGCGGAAACCATGGTTACTTCATAAGACTCGAAAATATCTGCAGCCATGCCTGCGCAGTCGCCCACGTTGTCGCCTACGAGGTCAGCGACTACTGCAGCGTTTCTCGGGTCGTCTTCTGGAACGCCGCGCTCAACCTTGCCTACGAGGTCGGCGCCTACGTCAGCGGCTTTTGTATAGATGCCGCCTCCGACACGCATAAAAAGTGCCAACAACGTGCCGCCGAAGCCGAAGCCCAGCAGCACTTCAGGCGAGTGGTCAACGTATATGAGGAAGATGGCTACGC
>JAWCMT010000054.1:0-7091 GCA_038849555.1 Bathyarchaeia archaeon
TTCAGTGGCTCCAGGGATCAGCTAAACCTCCCTAAAACGGGTGGCTATTCCCGCTTTCGCCTGGTTCTCGCCATTACAGCACTCCCCAGGTTTATACGGTTAAACAAGGCGACAACCTTGCTTAGCTTACCCCGAAGCGTCAGCGCTGAGCTTGCGTTGCCGCACGTACCTCCGTGGTTCCGGAATTTTAGCCGGATTCCCTTTTTCGACATGATCGGTTAAGTCATGTCTTAGGACCGACTTACCCCCGGCTGACGATCGTTGCCGGGGAACCCTTGCCCCTTCGGCGGAGAGGATTCTCACCTCTCTTTGCTGTTACTACCACCGGGATCTGCAATCCTAACCGGTCCACTGGACCTCACAGCCCAGCTTCTGCCCAGCTAGGACGCCCTCCTACCAGCGCAGCGTAAAGCTGCGTTCTGAGGTATCGGTGGCTGGCTTAGCCCCGTCCATTTTCGGGGCCGTCAGCCTCGGCGGGTGAGCTGTTACGCTTTCTTTGAAGGATGGCTGCTTCTAAGCCTACCTCCCCGCTGTCTGAGGCTGACGACGCCCTTTGGTTTGACATTTAGCCAGCACTTGGGGGCCTTAACCTCAGTCTGGGTTGTCCCCCTCTCGGTCCAGGAGCTTACCCCCTGTAACCCGTTTCCCAAGGTCTACGGCGCGGGTGGATTCGCAGTTTGAAAGGAAAGTAGAGCCTTTCGGCTCCTTGCTTCCCAATCAGTGCTCTACCCCACCAGCTACCTCGCTTGGGACTGGGCTCAGGCCCACTTCGGAGGGAACTAGCTATCACCAGACTAGATTGGTCTTTAGCCCCTATCCCTAGGTCTGGGGAACGAATTGCACGTCAGCACCCTTTCGAGCCTCCACTAGGCTTTCGCCTAGCTTCGCCCTGCCAAGGGATAGATCGTCTGGTTTCTAGTCTTACGGCCGTGACTCCGGGCCCTTTCAGACCCTGCGCCTCTCTACCTTGCGGTAGTTGCGCGCATATTGGTTTCCCTATGCTTACGGGTGTTACCCCTTAGGCTTGCCACAGCCGTGAACTCCCCGGCCCGTGTTTCTAGACGGAACGTGCAACCCTGGTCCCCCTCCCTCGTACTGCCGCCTCACGGCGGTTTCCTTTGGGAGGGATCTACCCTTCCGGGCTGCACACGTCTGTAACCGTCTGGTTTCAGGCGCTTTTCACCCCCCTCCCGGGGTACTTTTCAGCTTTCCGTCACCGTACTAGTGCGCTATCGGTCTTGAGACGTATTTAGTCTTAGAAGTTGGTGACTCCCAACTTCCCGCACCCAAGCCAGGGTACGGTACTCTGGGACTCCAGCTCAACTCTTTCTGGCTTGCGCTTAGGGGGCTGTCACCCTCTATGGCGGGCCATTTCAGGCCACTTCAGCTTAGCCAGCGAAGAGGAAGCCGGGCCCTTAACCCTACATCTCCCATACTTTTCATCATGGGATTCGGTTTGGACTTTTCCCTTTTCGCTCGCTGCTACTAGGGGAATCCCGTTTTGGTTTCTTTTCCTCCCCCTACTAAGATGCTTCCGTTCGGGGGGTTCCCGCTCCATGAAGGAGCACCGTAACTCCGAAGAACTACGGTGGGAAGTCCCATTCAGGGATCCTCGGTTCTAAGGCTGCATGCGCCTACCCGAGGCGATATCGCTGCTTGCCGCGCCCTTCTTCAGCTCTCAAGCCTAGCCATCCTCCAGACGGCGTTGGCGTAGTCGGGTCGGTGGTGGCGTCCGCTTCGCGTTCGGTGAAAACCTTACGTTACTGCGTCGTTTGGCCTATGCATGGTGTCATATGGGCGAATGTGCCCGTTCACCGCTTCACTCCTGCATCATAATCGATGCGGAGTTGCATCTTTTCGATGGAGCATCCTAATTGCTGGATTCTTTTAGAAGTGAGTTTCGCTAATATAAGTGTTGTGTCGTTTGTTATAAGGGTTTTTGTGGTGACTGTGAGGGTAGGGCTCTGGACGCTTTACTGTTATTTCCTGTTTTGCCGCTTTCTTAGGCGTGAATACTTTCGGTAAATAACATAGTTTGGGGTGTTGAGACATGAAGTAATGTGTTTAAAGGCGCATAATTTTTAATTTGAGAAACTGAATTAATAGTGGTAAACATGGAGTTCTTCATTGGCACTTCTGGATGGTATTATCCTTGGAATGAAAAGCGGAGTTTAGACTGGTTTGTTGTAAATTCGGGTCTGAACGCTGTGGAATTAAACGCAAGCTTCTACCGTTTTCCCTTAAGCAGCAAGATCAAATCTTGGGCCAAGAAGGGCAAAAGCTTGAGATGGGCGGTTAAGGTAAACCGTCTTATAACGCATACATTCAAATTCAGCGGCAAGGCATTAAATAGTTGGCAAAAGTTCCGCGAACTTTTCGCTCCTCTCGATGAGTGCATAGATTTTTATCTGTTTCAGCTTCCGCCGCGAGCAACACCTGAATCCGCAGCCGCAATCGAAGAGTTTGCTGAGAAAACGGGTCTTCAAAAGAGATTTGCCCTTGAAGTTAGAAACCTCAAATGGTTTGATGAGGCATGGGTTAGTTGGGCATCCAAGCTTGGAATTACCTTGGTTAGCGTTGATTCCCCGGATTTTCCGCTCAGCATATTTAACACAAAAGGTTTGGTTTACCAAAGAATGCATGGGAGAACAGAGTGGTACGCTTACACTTACAGCGACAGAGAATTGAAAGAGACTGCGGAGAAGATTGTGAAGGCGAAACCGGAAAAGGCTTATGTATTCTTCAACAATGATGTGGCAATGCTGGAGAACGCGAGGAAAATGCTTAACATCCTCAAAAGCAAAGCGACGTCATGATTCAGGTTTTTTGTGTCGCCTATAAATAATGAAAACGTGCCCTCTAACTTCCACCAACGCTGCGCCAGCCTGTTCAGCTGCTTTCACGGCTATCGCTTGAGCAGTTTCATGTTCTAGGGCGGTTTTCAAAATTTTTATTTTCAGCATTTTCTTCTGTGCCAACTGCTTTTCAATCTCGTTTGAAAGTTGAGGCGTTAAACCTTCCTTGCCTATCCAGATGGTGGGATTCTCGTCTTTCAACTTATACTTGATGTGACGCTTCATGCGGCTGGTTATCTGGCTCAAATTTAATTTTTCTCCTTTTTCTTTCTTAACATGATACGGGTCTTGTGACCGCAGTTTAGACAGGTTATTACTACATGAGGCTCTCTTTTTTGTTTTATGCGTACTCGGCAATTGTCACCGGGCACGAGTAAAGTATTGCATTTTCTGCAAATTTGGCGCTTATAAACTGTTGGTAATCGTATTTTTGCAGCCATAGCGATTTTTCTGGCAGTGGTTATATAGCGGCGGGACAGCTGAGGATCGCTTTTATGGACGTTTTTGGCTTGTTGAAAGAGAATTTGAATTCGTTGTTTAGCTATTTGCTTTACAGCGGATTTCATTTTAATGTCACATATACACGGTTAGCGGCGCGTCACTTTATGGTTATATAGTTTCATCTCATAATGCTTTTGCTTTTGATAAGAATTTCTAAATTAAAGCGATGACCGCCAAAAAGTTCAGGCGATCGGATACTTTTTAATAATTACTCGGCATCTTATTCAAGACTTAAGTGAAGGCTATTGAGCTTCAATAGAAGGAATACAATTAGAATTGGCGTTTCTTTCTTTATCGGCGTCCTCCTGCTCATCGCTTTACTCTGGTGGACAGGAATAGACAAGATCATAGAGCAGATAAGCTCTGCGTCGCCATTATGGCTTGCAGTATCAGCAGTTGTCATTATACCCGCATACGCCTTGAAAGCGGTGCGCTGGAAGCTACTGCTGAAGCCCGTTAAAAATGGGATACGTGTTAGCAACACGTTCTGGTCTACAGCCCTTGGCTCCATGGTTAACACGTTAATTCCCATCAGGATAGGCGAATTTGCTAGGGCTTATGTGCTGGGTGAGAAAGAAAAAACAGGTTTCGCGCCAGCCTTCTCATCGATAATCGTGGAGCGCACCCTTGACCTCATTGGACTCCTAACCATAGGCATCGCGACGATGCTGATTGTATCCACTCAAACAAGCTTGGATCAGTTGGTGGCAAACATCTTCATGGCAGTAGCTCTGCTAATCTCGGTGATACTCGCAATCATAGTGATAGGAACAAAAAAAGAAGCAGCAATAATCAAAATAGTAATTCAGGTTACATCGAAAATTCCCTTTGTTAAGAAATACTCTGCAAGAATTGCAGACTTCGCACGTTCACTAATCAAGGGGCTGCAAGGGCTGAGCCAAAACCCCAAGATGCTCGCCACGAACTTCGCGCTGACTTGGGCGGCATGGCTTGTGCATACATCCGCCATTTACTTCGTATTTATGGCATTCAACTACCCGATTTCAATTGCGGCCTCAACGCTTGGCGGAACACTCATGTCACTCTCGCACATACTACCTGCAACACCAGGCTATGTTGGATCATACGAAGCCTTTTGGGTGCTGATTTTCACCATACTCGGCGTGACAGAAATGGATGTGCTGTTATCCATCGGCTTAATAAGCCACATCATAGGGGCGTTACCTGTTGTCGCGGTAGGCTGCATCAGCGTCATCTGGCTTGGCGTCTCTTTTGAAGAAATTTTCTCACTCAAAAAATACAATGACGCACATAGCGCCCAAAATGGGAATCCGACTTGAAGCCAACAAAAGAAAGGCATAAGTTTTCTAAATAAGCAATGGAAAAACTGTATCAGGGATTAGGGCTGTTTGAGGCGTTTACCGCTATATTCCTGTTTAACAGCGCGGAGAGCACGAAACTCGGACAACACAACCTTGGGCATCTTTCGCAGGCTATACACCTTGCTTCCGCCTGAACGCGCACGGTACGCGATTGGCACCTCGATGACGTGATAACGCTTCAGAGACATACGCGCAGTGAACTCAAGCCAAAAATTATATACCGAATACTTGATTTCCTTAGCGACATCATGCGCTAAAGTAACTTGCATGAGGCGCATAACACTTGTAACATCCTTGCATTGCAGAGGAAACATCATGCGCTCCAGAAGCTGAAGCCCTTTTGAAAGAAAACGACGATACAAAGGCTCCCGTCTAACAATTCGGCAGCCCATAACCACGTCAGGCGCGTAGCGTTGCATGATCTGCCACAGCCGGAAAAAGTCATTCGGCTCATATTGCCCATCAGAGTCAATGGCTACAACATACTCGTAATCAACTGGGCTTATACTGAGAAAAGCTTCTCGCATAGCACGGGGATAACCCTTCTTCGCCGCAGCCATCCTAACGCGGAGCCGCGGAAACTCCGCCGCTAACTTGCCGAGAACTTCTTTGGTGCCGTCGGTGCTACCGTCCTCAAAAACCCATATGTCAACGTTGCGCATCTTGCTGGCTACTTTCTTGTAGAGTTCTCTGATGGTGCTTTCAATTGTAGCTGCTTCGTTGTAAACTGGCATTATAAGTGCTACACGCTCTTTACTAGAAAGCTGACCCGATGCACTCGCTTTTAAGTTATTAGCCATCTGCTTCTTCATTACTGCGCTGACTTGTTTTAAATTTTTTTAAAGATAAGCCATGGCTCAGCGCTCAAAGAGCGCTTTCTCCAAATTCTCCTTAACCGCGGCGACATCGTGGCTTGCGAAATACCAGTCGATGGTTTTTTGGAATCCTTCTTTGTAAGAGACTTTAGGAGCCCAACCCAAGACGCTACGCGCTTTAGTCAAGTCTGCCGCTCTAGACGCGACGCCTTGAGGCTTGCTCAGATCATGAATGATACGCTTTGGCCTCCATCCTACTATGTCAAACACTAATTCAGCAGCCTGATTAAGCGTTAAGCGGTCGCTGCGCCCTGCGTTCACGGCGGAGCCATCTTCGATTTTCTCGGAAGCCAATATGAGGGCGTCAACTATGTCTTGGACGTAAGTGAAGTTTCGGTCTTGCTCGCCGGTGCCCCAGATGACAAACGGATCCATTTTGATGAAGGCCTTAGCGATCAGAGCGATGATGGCGTGGGTTTCGTTTTCTCTCGGTCCGTAAGCGGTGAATATCCGCACTGACGCGGTTTTCATGCCATATTCCCTGTGGTAAGCGCGGAGAGCCATTTCACCCATTAACTTGGCCCAGCCGTACTCCAAATCAGCAAGCGCCTTGTCCCGCATGAAAGGATCAGCATCATCTTCCTTGAGCAGATAACTGGAGCCCGCCTGTTCCTGGAGATAAGCAGGGTACACGCATGCAGAACTCGCGAAGCATACGCGGTCTACGCCGGCTTTACATGCCTCCTCGAAGACTAATTGGTCTAAAATCATGTTTGTGCAGCATTCAGCGGGATGCGACGCTATGTAGCCGCGGCCTCCGTGAAGCGCAGCAAGATGGAATACTATGTCGACGTCTTCAACCATGCGTCTTGTGAAGCGCTTATCCTTAAGGTCGCCTCTGCAAATCGTTAATCCTTCACAAGTCCACATGTCTGAGCCTTTCTTTGTTAACGGATATTCTAAATTTGATAGTTTTCCGCTGGAAAAGTCGTCGGCAATCCTGACTTCGGCGCCACGGGCTAGCAGCGTATCAACCAGATGGCTTCCTATGAAGGAGGCGCCGCCTGTTACCAGCATCAATTTGCCTTTCAACTTTTTATAGCCCCGCGATTGTAAATGTTTATTTAAAGCGACCACAGCAATTAAACTTTTCATTTACTGGCATTGCGAGCATAAGCAAATTTCTTAATATACTGATTATTAAAATTTGAATTATTAGCTGCAAACTTGTGGCAACTCAGCGCGTTAACGTGTGTTCCTTTAATGGAACAAAATGTTCCTTAAGAAGAGTGAAATATGCTCATGCAAACTTGTATAACAGTGGAAGACGAATGAGGAAGACTCTTTTGCTGGAAGCACTTGCGCTATTGCTGCTTTTCTCTTCAGCCTACAAAATAAATCCCGCATCCACAATTGAGGCGCATATTACTGTTGTGCCAGATGATTATCCTACAATCCAGGAGGCAGCAGCCCACGCCGTTGATAGCGATACAATGCTTTTCAAAGCGGGAACGTACCTGGTTGATGAAAACTCGGCAATTTTGATAGATAAGACGCTGTCCTTGCTTGGCGAAGAC
>JAWCMT010000054.1:7101-7430 GCA_038849555.1 Bathyarchaeia archaeon
CAAACTATTATACTGAACCATACGCGTCCGGCTGCAAGATAATTAATAACAACATCGTTAATAATTCTGAAGGCATACGACCACAAAGAAACAACCTGCTCATAGCAGAAAATAATATAACCAAAAACACTGTTGGCATCTCTGGATATAATACGGAAAACATCATTATCGCCCGTAATCGCATAACTGAAAACAGATACGGCATAAACATCGGCATATGCAGAAACGTAACTGTAATCGAAAACCAAATCGCTAAAAACACTTACGGGTTAAATCTTGTTTATTACGGACCCTACCTAATTAGCAGCAACAACATAGCGAATAACAGT
>JAWCMT010000055.1:0-5778 GCA_038849555.1 Bathyarchaeia archaeon
CCTATGAAGGAGGCGCCGCCAGTTACCAGCACCAATTTACCTTTCAACTTTTCAGCCCCGCACTTGTAAATGCTTACTTAATGCGGCGACAGCAATTAAACTTTTCACCTATCAACATTGAGCGCAGACGCAATTTTTGTAGTAGACGAATTATTAAATTTGAATTGTTATTAGCTGCAAACTCTGGCGGTGGCCCACTTTAGGTGCTTTGATGTGTGTTCCTTTAATGGAACGAAGTGTTCCTCAAGAAGAGTGAAATACGCTCATGCATAATCATATAAGTGACGGGAATTGATGGGTAAAAATCGTTTATTGAAGGCACTCGCCATATTGCTTCTTTTCTACTTAGCCGACGGGCTAAACCTTACCGCTACTGTTAAGGCAGATGTCATTGTTGTGCCAGATAATTATCCCACAATTCAGGAGGCAATAATCCACGCAGTTGACGGTGATACGGTGTTTGTTAAATCAGGAACCTATCTAGTGGATGAAAACTCTACGATTGTGATAGATAAAACGCTGGCCTTGATTGGCGAAGACCCAGCAGCCACTGTGATACTCGGCGCTGCCAACGAAAGCTACGAGAATGGCATCGCGATTAGACTTGCAGCTCCGAACATCACGGTCTCAGGTTTTACCATAGCAAATTTCGTGGTGGCAATTGCGGTTGCACATTATTACACTGAACCATACCCTTCAGGCTGCAGGATAATTAATAACAACATCGTTAATAACTCTGAAGGCATACGGCCACAAAGAAATAACCTGCTCATATCGGAAAATAACATAACCAAGAATACTGTTGGCGTCTCAGGATATAACACGGAAAACGTAACCATTAGCCGCAATCGCATAACTGAAAACGGCTACGGCGTAAACATCGGTGTATGCAGAAACGTAACTGTAACCGAAAACCAAATCGCTAACAACACTTACGGGTTAAATCTTGTTTATTACGGACCCTACCTAATTAGCGGCAACAACATAGCTGATAACAGTTGCGGAATAAGATTTGCAGAAGCATGCAACAACGCAACGGTCTACGGTAACAATATTACACGGAATGCTGTTGGAGTAGCGTTGCTGATTTTCCCGAACGCCGGAGACATAGTCGTCAGCGGAGTCGGCAACGTTGTTTTCGGCAACCTGTTCATTAATAACACTAAGCAGGTAACGCAGGAAAAGAGCCCTTATAATTACCCATCTACAACGAGTATGGGCACAGATATTGTGGTGTGGGATAATGGCACATTAGGCAACTACTGGGATGACTATTTGGGCTTTGACGAAAATAATGACGGAATAGGGGATAAACCGTACATCATAGACGAAGACAACAAAGATTATTACCCACTTATGACACAGAATATTAACAAGCCAGTGACCACTAAAACTTCGCCTCAGGCATCATCTCCTTCGCCAAGCGCGGAACCTACCTCAGAGCAGTTCTCTGCAACAGCGGTCATTACTATTGCAATTGTGGCAGTTACCGTTGCATTAAGTGGGCTGGTTTACTTTAAGGAACACAAGAAGGGCGAGAAGTCATGAAGAAAATAGGTTTGCTCGCAACGCTTGTGGCGCTAATTCTTTTATCAGCTGCTTTTGATTTCCAGTTTAACTGGAAGGCAGAAGCTAACTTTCTCCCAGTGCCTATTCCGTCTCCCGCGTTTATCATTAAAAGTGATGGAAACGTTGAGCCCTCAACGGCGCCGATTCAACGTTATGGAAGCACATATAAGCTTACATCGGACATCGTGGGCTACACCGTAGCAATAGAGCGCGATTACGTCGTGTTTGATGGTGCAGGCTACACTATCATGGGCAACGGAGACTCTACGGGAATTTTTGTTAAAAACAGGCATGGCGTCACGATAAGAAATACCAGAGTAGTCAATTTTACCTATGGCATAGATGTTTTCTCTGAATATTACATAAGCGAAACATCTGGCGACAATATTCTTTTGGAAAACGTCGTTGAAGGCAACATTATCGGGATACGTATTATCAGTTCATACAACAACTTGTTAAGAAACAATAGTATGAGCAAGAACAAAAGGAACCTCTTGGTGGCAGGCAACTACACAAACGATATCGACGCCTCTAATACGGTAGATGGCAAGCCGGTAATCTACTGGACAAACCAAACGGGCAGAACTGTGCCAGCTGACGCAGGTTTCGTGGCGCTTGTAAACTGCAAGGATATGAAAGTGCAAGAATTAGACTTAACCAATAATGGGGATGGGATTCTGCTTGTTGAAACAGCGGATTCTGAGGTGGTTAAGAACCGCGTTAAAGAGTGTGAAAAAGGGGTTTATCTGCTTAACTGCCAGCGCATCCTTATCAGCGAAAACACCGTTGAGAACAATGACAAAGGAATAAGCTTGGAAAATTCTCAAAACAACACGATAGCTCTCAACAGTATATCAGAAAACAAGATTGGCATTTACGCCATGGCATCACGCGATAACGCAATTTTTGACAACGTGATTGCGCGCAATTCTGAAGATGGTGTTAACTTTTTTGGCGAGCGAAACTCGGTTATCCGTAATAACATGGTGGTTGACAATACCCAGACAGGCATAAACATTTTTGATTCTACCGGCAATAGCATAGTAACTAACAGGATTACTGGCACCGCGGGAAATGGAGTCAAATTATGGTATAGTGCAAACGGCAACAGGATTCTGCAGAATCACGTAGCGGCTAACGGCATAGGCATACTGATATTGGATTCGGGGGATAATCTTTTGATTGGTAACAACTTGACGGAAAACAGCGAATGGGGTTTGCGTCTGGAGGGAACACAGAACAACAACATCATTTACCTTAACAACTTTATCGGCAGCAAAAGCGAGCGGCGACCAGTTTCAATCCCCGGCATATGGTCACTGCAGGAAACGAAGCCTGGAGGCGGAAACCTCTGGGATAACGGCACCGCTGGAAATTACTGGAATGACTATACTCAACGGTACCCAAACGCTTCAGAGATAGGCAGCACAGGAATAGGAGACACACCGTACTATATCAACGAGAATAATATTGACCGTTACCCGCTGATGAAGCCTGTTTCAGCTCGCGAGTTTAATGGAGAAACAACTAATGGCAATGAGGATTGGCCCATGTTTAAAGCTAATGCGGCGCGAACAGGCTACGCTGAAGCCGACGCACCAGACAGCAACCAACTTTTTTGGAGGTTCAAAACTGGAGGTGCAGTTACCTCTTCGCCTGCTGTGGCTGATGGCGTGGTATATTTCAGTTCAGAAGACGGCTACTTGTACGCAGTTAGCATTGCTTCTGGCAGAGAGGTCTGGCGAGTTCACTTGGGCGCAGGCATAAGCTCGCCGGCGGTTGCTGCTGGCAAAGTTCTCGTAACCTGTAAGCCAGGCGATGTTGTCGCTATTAACGCGGAATCGGGAGCGCAGGTTTGGCGGCAGTCGCTTGGCGAAGAGGCAGGGTTTGGTTCTCCGCTTGTTGTGGGCTCGCGTGTCTTCGTGCACGGGAAACGTGGCGTTCATGTTTTTAACGTGGAGGCAGGTGCGAACCTTTATAATGAAGAGGTTAATGTTCGCGGTTCTGGCAGTATAGCGCCGCTGGCTTATGATGGCAACTTGATTCTAGCTTTGGCCGCCACAGGCGAAACGTTTGGGTGTAACGGTTTTGAAGCTGCAAATGGGCGTGGCCGCTTCTGGGTCGCAATTGGCTCTTCAAGCGTTGACTTACTAAAAAGCGGCGCAGTGGTCAGCAATGGCAAAGTGCTTGCGGTTAATGTTAATCCAGAAAGTTACAGCACAGTGTACGCCATGAACGACTTTGGAATACCTGTGTGGAATCAGCAGTTAAATGGCGTGACGGAAGCTTCGCCCGCTGTTGCCTACGGCATGGTTTATGTGCCCACTGATAAGTATGCTTACGCGCTTAACGTCACAGACGGCGTGGTAATTTGGAGTTACCCGGTGGACGGCAAGGGTTCCATTTCTTCGCCTGCGGCGGCGGATGGAAAGGTGTTCTTCGGCCTTGATAATGGGTACATTTATGCGCTGGACGCGTATACTGGCGCACTCGTTTGGGAATATAGGACAGGAGGCGCTGTGCGGTCTTCGCCTGCCATTGCAGAAGGACTGCTGTTTGTAGGCTCAAACGATGGGTATCTTTATGCGATAGGGCGGCAATCTGAAACGGGCACCGTGTCGATAGACTTGCAATACTTGATTGCTTTGGGCGTTTCTGGTGTTTTGGTGGTTGCAGGAGCGCTGGTTTACTTTAAGAAGCGCAATTCGAAGGCGAATGGTGTATGAAGAAGCAATCGTGGATTATTATAGTTGTTGCCGTTTCTGGTTTGGTGGTTGTTGGGGCGTTTTTTCTTAATCAAGAACTTGTTGTTAAGCACATGTATCCGCAGGATGCGCTTTACAGGGATGCTAATCTCGCGGTTAGGGGCATCGTTACTTCAGTTGAGCAGAATCATGTCACTAGCGGTTTAGTCGCCACCAACTATCATATCTGGCGTTTCTTTGTTCGGTTGAATATAACTGAGGTACTGTGGACAAGCGAGGATTATCTTAATTCTTCGGTAGGTGGCTGCGTGGTTTTTGGCCGCAACATCATCTGCGTTGGCTATGACTACTTGGATGAGCTTGAGCTTGCATTGGGTCAGGAAATTGAATGTAAAGGCTTCTATCTTGGAGTAACTGACACCGCCTATTCTTTTGTTTTGACGGTTTCTCCGAGCATAAACGGTAGTTATCTCAAATTAATTGGTTAAAACAGCCTTTGTTTAAATGATGCGGGTTATGGCTCTTCTCGTGGAATGCGGAGGTTATTGAAATGTTTATCGAACGAGATGATAGCGTCTGCTTTTGCTGAAAGTGCTACGGCGTATTGAATTGCATCATCCATATCTAGATTCTGTGTTGTTGCGATTTCGGTTGCGTTTACTTCGTCGCTGAGTTTTGTGTGGTATATGTGTAATCCTTCGTAGGCTGTTAGGCTTAAAAGGAAAGTTTTAAGCTCGCGGAGTTTGCTCATTACGACTATAATTGAATGTATGGTGAAGTCTGTTACTATACCTGTTTTTTCGCCTTTCTGAAGAGCTATTAAGAAATTTTTGCAGCTTTCCTTTCGGCTTCGCGCCAATAGGATTTCTAAAAAGATGTTAGTGTCAATTAGATACATCCTTTAGCGCCTTAGATGCCCAATGTTTCTGGATTTCATGCTGCAATGCAACTGAGCTTGTGCTTATTTCTGATAGTAGACCGTCTATGGCTTCTACGGGGTCATTGTTGAAGCTTAGTTTTTCTTCTTGTTTGGTTAAGATCCATTGTGTAAGGGCTTCTTCAGCGGCTTTGCTTAATGCACCTTTTGTATAGCCAAATTTCTTCATTACTAATTCTCTGAATTTCTGCCCAAGGTGCTGACTATTTGGACGCGTAATGTCATAATTTAACACTGAAAGTTCAGATCGCGTATGGTAATATACCTTTTTTGCTAAATGGCAATATATCCCAGATTCTTGAGAAGTTGTGGATAGTTTTAAATTATTTGCTTTGTATGTATGAAGCGTGGGCTATGTGATGTTGACGTCGCTGGTTGGTTTGGACCTTTCGGTTTTGGCAGGTTTGGCGCCGTATATTTTGATTTTAGGTGGATTTGTGGCTTTAGCTAAGCTTGTGGGCGTTTTCGCGAAGGGTTCGGCTGGCGCGGTTGCCAAGGCGGTGGGTTTCTTCGGGTTTTTTGTGGGGTTGGTTTTGCTGGCGGCGGGCGTTGTTGTTTTTCTCGGTG
>JAWCMT010000055.1:5788-7306 GCA_038849555.1 Bathyarchaeia archaeon
GCCTTTCAGCGCCCTGTTGGGTTTAGCCGCAGGCTTGGCGTGTGCGGGGCTTTTGTACTGGTATTTCCCGCTGCCCGAGACGGTGTTGGGCATTTCTTCCCTGTGGATTTATTTTGCAGTGTTCCTTGTTCCAGCCTTGATCGTGTTTCTAGTTTTCAAGTTTGCTGAGGACTTGGCGAAGTTTTTCGGGATGATTTTGGGCTCATGGCCGGTTATGGCCGTGCTGGGTTTGCTCTGCGTAGCGCAGGGAGCGCTACTGCTAATGAATCAAAGTCTTCTGGCAATTTTTGGATTATGAAACGCTTGGAAAACAAAGAATGATGTTGAAATCTTTCCAAAAAAAGAGGAGAATAGATGGCTTAAATTTGCAGATTTATTTTAGATGTGCTGCTTCTAGGTTTTGAGCTGATTCGCAGGAAGCGGGAGCCTACGGCAACTGCCACAGTTGTCAATAGAACAAAGGCGGCGACGGTCAAAGGTTCAGGTATAGTGTTCATTGTGCCGACTTCTACGCCCCATTTGGCTGGGGAGTCGCCAGAGTCTGAAGGCCATTCTGTGACGCCTGACGAGGCATTGCTTGCGTCGTAGGCGGCTATTCTAAGGCCTGGTTGGTAGCCTGAGCCTGAAATGTCGAATCGGGGGTTGGATTTGTTGATGGTTATCTCGATTATCCAGTGTGGATTGCTGTTTTGGGGTGATGAAGCTTGTGACTCGGCGATTTTTATGTCGGTTCCATAGGTGTAATTGGTGAATTTGGTCCAGCCTGTGCCGTTGCCTACGTAAAGCGACAAGCCTGAGAGGCTGTGTCCGACGTATTCGATTTTTACGTCGTCTGATTGGGGTGCTGTGCCGCCGTCTGCGTTGCAGTCATAGCATATTTGGATGTAGTCGCCTGCGTCGTTAGTGCTGTCGTACAAGACTTCTATTATGAAGTGTTGCAGGATGTCTCCTGGGTAGGTCCACATCTCTTTCCAGAATAGACCGCTGGGAAGTTTTGGCGGGATTCCGCCGCCGTCCCATTCAGTTGCGGTGGTATATTTTCCGTCAAGTGTAGGCGCGGTGTCGGTGTTGTAATTGGTGTTGGAGTATTCCGGGTTAGCGGCGCTAACAATTGAAGCGAAGAGTAATAGACTGAAGACCAATAAAGCGGTTAAGAAGCCTTTAGTTAGTTTCAAGGCGTTTTAAATCTCCTAACGTTTGAGTAAAAACTATTTATTATGTTATATTCTTTTTAAGATTTTTGTGCTATGAAACATTCTTTAAGTGATTATATGGGAAAAATGGTTTTCATCTGTTAATAATGGTGGTTTCTGGTGAAAACAAGTTTTGGTTATTAAAATTAAAAAATAAAATGGGGAATTGAGTTTTTCGTTTCCACGGGAACTCGGTTGATTACCCTGCGATTTTGCTGCGTATGCTGATTATGGCATATATGGAGGCGATTGCAGCTATCAATGAAAGGACAACTGCTATCCAAACGGGTATTGTGATTCCGCCGACGGCATCTGAAGCACCTTT
>JAWCMT010000056.1:0-6560 GCA_038849555.1 Bathyarchaeia archaeon
ACAACCTAACCAGCGTCTGTCCTGATTGTGGAGTCAGAAAAATTTTCGATGAAGGCGTAAGCATCGATAGACATGAATATTCCTTTACCTGCATAGATGGCAAACCCGGCTGGGCAGAGCTTATTGCAACTCCAATTAAAGATGAAAAAGGCAATGTTATCGCCGCGTTGGAGTTGTCAGTCGACATTACCGAAAAGAAACTGTTGCAAAACAAGTTGAAAGAGTACTCTGAAAGGCTGGAGCAACTGGTCGAAGAAAGAACGCGGCAGCTGCGGCGGGCGCAAGCTAAACTTGTTAAAGCGGAGCGTCTGGCAACCATCGGCGAACTAGCAGCAATGGTCGGGCATGACCTGCGCAACCCGTTAACAGGCATAGTGGGTGCAGCTTATTACTTAAAAACCAAGTATGGCGCAAAGCTGGGTGTTAAAGGCAAAGAAATGCTGGAGACCATTGAAAAAGCTATTGAAAACTCTAACAAAATCATAAATGACCTGCTAGAGTACTCGCAAGATCTAAAACTGGACTGCACAGAGGGTTCTCTAAAGAGCATTTTGCAAGATGCGTTATCTAGAGTAAATATCCCAGAGCAGATTCGTGTGGTAGATGCTACTGACGCGGGGCTTAAGTTTAAAGGTGACATGGAAAAAATGAGCAATGTTTTTGTTCGAATAATCCAAAACGCTGTTGACGCCATGCCCATGGGAGGAACCTTGACGATTAAAAGCAGAAGAGTAAAAGACACTTTGGAAATCACGTTTAAGGATACAGGCGCAGGCATGACCCAAGAAACCTTGAAAAAGCTCAAAGTTGGAGTGCCACTTTTCACAACCAAAGCCAAAGGTATGGGCTTCGGTTTACCAATTTGCAGGCGTATTGTAGGCGCGCATGGTGGAAGAATCTTCGTGAAAAGTACGATAAGGAAAGGAACAACCGTCACCGTTAAAATTCCAGTTAAACCTAAAAGGAGAAAGGAAGAGAAGCAGATTCTGGACGCCACTATACTATCCACTTTAATTGAAACGCAAAAAATACACTGATCAAAAAGCCTATGGGATTATTTCACACCCGTTGTATTTCAGGAAATTGAAGTCGCTTACGCTTATTTTCTTTTGTGCTATAAGCCGCCTAATTCTCGGAAGCTCTGCCTCTACGGCGTTTACTAGCCCTCTTACTGTTTCGCAAACCATGCCGTACGCTTCACTGCTCCAACGTTTAGTTATGTTAGCGTACAAGCAGCGGCCGCCGCAGATGCTGAGGATGTCGCATTCGATGCATGGCGCGCCCACAAAAATTTTCTGCAACTCCAATGGATTCGCATTGCTTATGTGTCCAAGATAGTAGTTCTTCATTCCCCACATGGTTGGGCATGGTATTATTGTGCCGTCGGTTTGTATGGCGTAGTTTATCCATCCGCCGCCGCAGCGGAGAAGACTCGGCTCATCGTGCAAAAGCGAGTTTGCAATGCCCAAAAGCGGATAAAGCCGCAGAACACGGCGCTTTTCCTCCATGTAGTCAATCCAGAACCGCGTTAGCCGCTTTACGCCCGGCATGTAGCTTGTTTGGCTCCACTCTTTGAAGTTGCGCCTTGCGTAATCGTTCGCCCAGAAACCCGCGTTTAGCTGCCAATGAACTGAAGAAAACGGGAATTCACTGTTGTTTACAAGCCATGTGACTTGCTTGTGGATGTCTGTTTGCTCCATGACGGTCATGCGTGCAATTAATTCGCCGCGGAAGCCATTCTGCATAATCAGCCGCAAGTTATCGATGACACGGCGGAACGTACCCTTGCCTCTGTAGTAGTCAGTTAGCGCTTCATCGCCGTCGATGGAAACCAGAATAGTGTGGAAACGATTCACATACTCGGGCTCCAGCCTGTCAAGCAGCAAGCCGTTCGTTTGAATCATGAAATGCTTTGGCTTGGCATAATCCATTATCTCACGGATGGCGTCAACGCAAAGCAGTGGTTCGCCACCGTAAAAAGTCAAGACACATTCTGGGTCTTTGCGGCAAAACTCCGCCAACAAAGCGAGGTCATAAGTGGCTTTTCTGGGCAAATCATAATCCACATCAAAATCCACAAAGTCCTCACTAAAATCATCAACTGCCTCGCCAAAGCAATACCTGCACTGCAAATTGCACTCCGTCGTAAGCATCACATGAAAGAACATGTTTTCCCCTTAAAGCGAAAACACACTTTTAAGCGTATTTTTCCCTTTCTCTCTTGGCTTTTTCAATGTAATTTTTGAGTTCTCTGTCCTTGATGTGCTTTTCAGGCAAAGTTTCAGGAGCATAAACCAGAGGCAAAACTGCCAAAAACAGAAAGAACGCCGTAAATGAGAAAAGAGCATAATCTGGAATCACACCAGATACGTATTTCCCCACGGTAAGTTCAAGGAACTTTGAGACAAAAAAGGGCAGCATTCCTAAAGCATAATACTTATCACTCGGCAAATTGTAACTTAGATCACCCCATATTGTTAATACAAAAAGCACAAAAAGAAAGCCCCACCCAATTCCGTCGACAATAGCGCTGAAATACCAAAATACTTGACTTTCAGGGTAAATTCCTAATGCTGCGGTGCCAAGACCTAACATAACAAATCCTGCAATAGCTATACGCTTGCGCCCAATAGAATCTAAAAGAATGCCTCCTGCAATAGCGAAAATGCCCATTAACCCATTTTGGATCAATGTAAACTGTGCGGTTAATTGTTCTCCGAAAAGAGTTGATTGCACTGGCGCGCCTATATAGTTCACCAAAGAAAATACAACCCAAGGAATGAAGTATAAAATAAATGCTTGATGACTTAAAATACCTCTATAGGAAGAATTATTCCTTTTTTGTTCTATTTGATTTGATGGTTTTAACAGAAGAAAAATAATGAGGCTTGAAAACCGCCAAACTGTAAGTACAACACCAAGCATTAATGCATCAAATGGAACAGTACTTAGCGCGATTGTTCCTACTCCGAAAGCAAACATCACAATTCCACTAATTCTTCCACGTTTTTCGATAGGGATACTCTCAGTATAGTATCTCATGCACGTAGGCATTCCTAATCCTAATGATATTCCCAATAAAATAGCGAGAAAAATGATTGGCATGGTAAAAGACCCATTTACTACAATCAAAGTTAAAGAGGACATGCTACCTAGAATCAGCCAAATGATAAGGAAACGTGTTTGGTCAAGTTTTCTAGCCAAAAAAACGCCAACTAAACCTGAGAATATGATTCCCAAAAAATGAAGACTCCAAACCCAAAACAACAGCGCGCTATCCGATAAACTATTTTGTAGAAACGCGAGAATAATGGCGTACCAAACAAAGGTATTGGCAACTAACGTAATGTTTGCTAAAGTAATCTTTAATTCAATTCCAAAGATGTGTCGGGGTTGCTTGAGCATTTAGTTACCTACTCTATTTTTCTAGAGTTAACTTGAGAAATAAGTATTTAGTATCCGAAAAATGAATTAGATATACAAATTACCACAAAACTTTTAAGCAGTATTGTTCAACAAATATACAGAAGGGAGAAGGCATAAAATGAAATATTTGAAGCCAATCCGATGGAAAGGTGTTTGGGTCTAACTTTCAATAATTTTTTCTACATTTCTTATTTTTCATAAATCCTCTAGCGTTGCTTTTAAGGATAATATAAAAAGTTCTTTATGTTTCCGAAATGTGGATATTCGTTGAACTTCTGTTCGCGCCATTTGCTTCAACATATTTTTCAAGTCGCGAATTTCCTTCGAAGTAAGTGTGAGGTCAAGTATCCTTTCAACAGTTTCTTCTGTAATTTCTTCTTTTAATGATCGCAGGATCGCAGTTTTTCTTGAGGAATCGGTGAATGCGAATAGAATAGGAAGTGGCAAGCATTCTTTATCAACTCTGTTCTTGAGTTCATCCATTTCGAACATGTCTACAAATTCATCCCTTATTGTCATCAGCAGACCAAAAGTTCTGCCATACTCCCCTAAAAGCTCGGTTTGCTCGGTTGTTCCGCTACCGAGAATTGCACCAATCTTCATTGATGCTTCTCCAGCCGCAACCTTTTTCTTAATAATCTTCAGATACTCTTGGCCAGTTAATTCAAGGTTGCCTCGATGACTTGCTTCTTCCGCTTCAGCGCTGCTTATCTCAAGAAAAGCCTGTTTTATTATTTCTAAAATCATTTGCTTCTTGTTTTGTGGAAGTTTTTCACAGGATTCATGCAATAACTGCATGCCCTTAAAGAGAAGGATGTCGCCAGCTAATATTGCAATGTCCTTTCCGAATTTTCCATAAACTGTTGGATAATCGCCTTTAACTGTTGACTCGTCGATTATATCATCATGGGCATCTGCCCCCGCAGCAAGCAACACAATTGCTGCGCCAACTCCAGTTGCCTCGTCAGATCTGCCGCCTACTGCTTCACATGCAAGCGAAAGCAGAGCAGGGTGCAAAAAATCTTGCCATTCTGTCATGAAATAGCGCAATGCATCTCGAAGAGGTTGAAACTCGACTTCCTCTTGTAAAACAGTTCGCTTCGCCAATTCCAGCGCTTTCTGCCCTTTTTCTCGAAAAACCGCCATAACCTGCATCATAAGTTTCTCTTTAGGCGACATTTCTCGGCAACTCTTTTCTGAATGATAATTACCTATTAAGCAAAACTCTTAATAGCTTTTGGCTTCATTCAACAGTTTCATGAGTCAACTCAAGCAAATTGAGGAGAAATGGCAAGCCCGCTGGGAAGCCGCACGCATATTCGAGGCTGACCCAGACCCGAAACGCAGGAAGCTGCTGGTCACGTTTCCTTATCCCTACATGAACGGACCCTTGCATGTAGGACACACGTTCACGGCTACACGTGTGGACGCGTATGCCCGTTTCAAGCGTATGCAAGGCTTCAACGTGCTTTGGCCGTGGGCTTGGCATTGGACTGGGCAGCCGCTGCTGGGCGCCAGCGAGCGCGTGGCGAAAGGCGATGAGGCATACATACGTGTTTTGCGTGAAATTGACGGCGTGCCAGAAGAGGAGCTTAAGCGTTTTGTTGATCCATTGTATATGGCGCAGTATTACACTAATGAGGGCCGCGTAGCTGCGAAGCGCATAGGCTTCTCGATTGACTGGCGCCGAGAATTCACCACGGTAATGCCCACTTACCAGAAGTTTATAGAATGGCAGTACACGCGCCTAAAAGAGAAGGGCTACGTCACCAAGGGCACACATCCGGTTGTCTGGTGCCCAAAAGACAAGAGTCCCACGGGAGATCACGACCGCCAAGTAGGGGAAGGCGTCACGCCAGAAGAGTACACGCTGATAAAGTATAAGCTGGATGAGGGCACGTTTCTGCCCGCAGCCACGTTCAGGCCTGAAACAATCTATGGCGTAACTAACATGTGGATAAACCCAGACGCCGATTACGTGGAAGCCGCTGTGAATGGTGAACGCTGGGTGATTAGCCGGGAAGCGGCGGAAAAACTCCGCGAGCAGGAGCGCAGTGTAGAAGTAAAACGTGTGTTTAAGGGTAAGGAGCTTATTGGGAAGCGCTTCGAGAATCCGCTTACGAAAGAAAAGTTTCCGATACTGCCCGGCTGGTTTGTTGACCCGAAGCAGGCCACAGGCGTAGTTTACAGCGTGCCTGCGCATGCGCCTTATGATTGGCTGGCGCTGAAGGATTTGCAGGAAAACCCGGAGGCCATGAAAGCTTTTGGCTTAAGCGCTGAAATGGTGAAGCAGATTAAGCCGATTTCCATAATTAAGGTTGAAGGCTTCGGCGATTACCCCGCTGTCGAGCTTGTCGCACAAATGGGCATAAAGGATCAGCATGACACGCGGGCGGATGAAGCCACAAAAATCCTCTACAAGAAAGAATTCCATGCTGGCGTGCTCAAGGAAAACTGTGGGCCTTATGCTGGCAGAACCGTGCGGGACGTCAAGGACACGCTCATACGTGACTTCAAGCGGGCAGGCGTCGCGGACAGCATGTATGATTTGCCTCAGCCGGTGGTTTGCCGCTGCATGACGCCGTGCATAGTAAAGATTCTGTCTGACCAGTGGTTTCTGAATTATTCTGACCCTGCGTGGAAAGAGAAAGCCAAAGCTGCCATCGCACAGATGAAGATTTACCCTGACACCGCAAGACAATGGTTTGTCACGGTTATTGATTGGCTTAGGGAGTGGGCTTGTGCCAGAACCACGGGTTTCGGAACACCGTTGCCGTGGGGGAAGGGCTGGATAATTGAAACTCTCAGCGACTCCACCATTTACATGGCATTCTACACCATCAATAAGCACATTCGCGCGCACGGCATCAAGCCAGAGCAGCTTACGCTTGACGTTTTCGATTACATCTTCTACGGGAAAGGCGACGAAAAAGCCCTTAGCACTACTACGGGAATAAGCGCCGAAGTGTTGCGGGATATGCGCGCGGAATTCTTGTATTGGTATCCCTTTGACCTTCGAGTTTCCGCCAAAGAACTCGTGCCGAATCACTTGTCCTTCTGCATTTTCCATCACGTGGCACTGTTTCCGCAGGAGCACTGGCCCAGAGCCATAGGCGTGAATGGCATGTTGATGA
>JAWCMT010000057.1:0-5730 GCA_038849555.1 Bathyarchaeia archaeon
TATCAAAAAAAAGTTGGAAGCAAACCCTAAAACAAACATCCCCCAAATTCTCTTCACAGTTTACCAGCACGTTTTTAACTCAATATACATACTCGCTTCCATTCTAAACACGCCTTACCCTCCGCCAGACCTTTTGCATCCCATGGCAGAAAAAATCCAGATATTGCCCTCTGCACCTAAATCTGAAGCGGAAACTGACAGAACTGCGAATCTAACGCAAACAACCGCGCAAACAGCACAGCCACAAACTGCGCAGCCTGCCGGGACACCTGTGCAGACAGCAACGGCAGCTCCTACAAAAAATGAAGCCCAACCCGCAGCTTCCTCAACTTAGTACACAAACAATGCACACCATTATAAATCTAAACAATTCAACCTTTTGGCAAACATGAAGTGCCCAATTCTAATGGAGTCGCCTTCATATTTGGCGCATATTAGAAATTCAATGCAGAAACCTATAGAGGGTCTATATGGCGGAATTCCTAAAAGCTGATGGTCTGCGAAACTATATGTGCATTCTCAAAGGTTAAAACATTATTTAAGCGCTAGACAATTATTAATTCCGCCGTTCATACTCTTCTGATGCGTGCGTTAAAGTGATAAAAAAAATCTTGACTGGTTGCAGCTGCCTAGATCGGCACTTGAACGGTGGCATATCATCTGCAAGTGTTACTCTGATTTATGGAGAACCCGAGACGGGAAAGACCACGCTGGCTATGCAGTGCGCTGTAAACTGCGCCATGCAAGGTTACAAGACGCTCTTTATAGACTGCGACAACACGTTCTCCGCTGAGAGGCTTTCGCAGATATCTGCAGGAAAATTTGAGGAAATCGCCTCTCTTATAATTCTGATGAAGCCAAATGACTTCAGAGAGCAAGCAGTCGTTATAGACCGCTTGTCTGATTACACTGCCAAAAACTTTGGTTTAGTCGTAATTGACACCCTCACCTCATTGTATCGAGCTCAAGTCGCTGAAGCTTCTGGAAAGGCATTTGGCTTTAATCGGGAATTAAACAGGCAGATGGCTGTTTTAGCGCAGACTGCGCGAACCCAAAAAATGCCCATTATAGTAACCAGCCAAGTGAGAAGCGTTTTTAACGAGCCCTACATCAGCGTGGCGCCGGTTGCTACCAGAGTTTTAAAATTCTGGGCCGACGCTATAATCGCCATGAAACCCACGGAAAACCCGCAAATCATTAAAGCAGTGCTTGAAAAAGCTTATGGAAAAGCTCAAGAAGCCACATGCCATTTAAGTATAACTGGAACAGGGATAAATGATTATCAGCTTTAATAGTGATGGTTGGCTGAATGGATATAGCAACAGTGATAACGGATGCATTAATTTTCATATTCCCCGCTTACTGTGCAAACGCCGCCCCAGTTATAGCTGGCGGAGGGCAACCGATAGATTTTGGAAAAAACTTTTTCGATGGAAAACCTATTTTCGGGAAAAACAAGACTTACCGAGGCTTCTTTTTCGGTTTAGCCATCGGCATAATTGTCGGCTTAGCAGAATGGGCAATTTTTGATTTCCCATTACTGTTCGGCGTATTTTCTCCCTTAGGTGCTCTCTGCGGGGACTTAGCTGGAGCTTTCCTAAAAAGACGAATGGGAATCTACCCTGGAGGTTTACTGCCCATCATAGACCAAGTGGACTTCGTAGTAGGCGCAATCCTTTTTTCGTTACCTTTCACTTCAATATCATTGGAGCTTGCAGCCACAATTCTGATAATAACCCCGCCTATTCATCTGCTTACAAATTTTGTGGCCTACAAGCTGAAAATGAAAAATAATCCGTGGTAAGAATTGTTTAAACTTTGGCGTCAATTGCATACTCAAGGAATATGTAGGCTAAAAGCAGCAATGTTACGCCTATGATTAGCATCATATATGCTTGTCTTGGTTTGTAAGCGTATTTGGTGCTCTGGTAAATGGCAAAAAGCCCAACGAACCCCATCGCATAAAGGGCGTTTGAAATGAGAGTTTCCGACACGAATTGATCCCCAAGTGCGCTGCTTCCCTGTAGCGTGCGGCTCCAAATAAAGTAAAAGTTGTTATGTATGTACGCGTAGTAAGGCGGCTGTGTTGTGATCGCGAATAATCCGCCGCCGAGAAGAAAAATTGCATATGCGATTACAATTATTGAAATGAGTATGGATGATGGCTGCGCTGTTGAAATTTTGCGGAACCATCTGCTCAGTGAAAATGACATCGTTGATGCAGTTTTTTTAACTTTGTTTGACATTTTGTTTTTCCTCATTGTTAAGCAAGTATTTTGCGGTTTCCTTAGCCCATTCGCCTGTTAGACAATTTTGTGCAATCTCGCTTAAATACTCTTTCCAAGAAATTTTTAATGCTTTCCTCCAAGACTCATACTTCTTAACTATATTCTCATAAGCCATCGAATGAAGTGAACAGAATTCTCTTCCTTCCGCTTCCCTTTCGCATATTTTGCACTTCAATCTTTTTCATCCGCTCTCTCTTTTGTTGGGCATTTAGGATTAAGACATAAATTCCAAGGGCGCTTTCCCTTTAACCATACATGCACGGTCGGCAAGCCGCATGCACTGCAAACATTGCCCATTGGTTTGACTGAGCCTTTTTGTGGAAGTGGAAATGCCGTTTTACAAGCTCCAGAAGAGTAGTTTGTGCAGCCAACGAAGCGTTTGCCCGTTTTTTTCGAGCGTAAAACCACAAGTTTGCCGTTTCTGCAGTTTGGGCATGCACCAATACTTTTGGCTGCTAACATTTCCTTCTGTATGGCTTGGCTTAAGCGTGCGCCTATCGCCCGCTCGCTTTCTTTAAGACGCTCGGTCACAGGCTTCAGCAGCCCGATGGAGTGCCGTAACACATTTTCTTTTGTTTCTTCTCCGCGTTGAATGCCATTCATTCTTTCCTCAAGTTCCCGCGTCAACTCTACCGATATAACAGTTGGACAGAACTTTTTTAAGGCATCAACAACTTCAAAGCCTAGTTCGGTTACTACTATCTTTTCTCCACGAATATACTTTCTATTGTATAACGTTTGAATTACACCCGCGCGCGTTGCTTTGGTTCCTATTTCTTCCTTTTCCATTTTCCTTAGGAGACTAGCCGGATTGTATCTTGCTGGTGGATTAGTGAACTTGTCTTCTATAAGCACTTTTTTAACGCTTACTTCCTGCCCTTCTTTAACGTTTGGTAAGGGCCTGCTTTCTGGCTGAACAAATGGCTTGTAGAAGCGAAGCCAGCCTTCCACTAAAACTTTCTTCCCATACAACTGAAACAAATTGCCATTAACGCCAAGGGTAACTGTGCCGCTTTGCCAAATTGCATGGCCGCCGAAAGCCGCCATAAACCTTCTGGCGACAAGATCCCAAATGTTCTTTTCAGCACTGTTTAGCGCGCGCTCAGGCATGTTTCCAGTAGGATAAATTGCTGGATGCGCGGGATCTTCCTTCTCGCCTTCAACTGGCTTTAGCAACGGCTTAGCAAGAAGCGTAGCCGTTAGCTTTGCATACTCGCTATTTCTACTTAGTCCCTTCAATATTGCTTGGTAACCGATTGCCGGAGGCAGTTTTTGGCTGCTGGTTCTGGGATACGAAATTAACGCGTCCAAGTATAAACGCTGGGCAATCTGTGAAGTACGCATAGGTGTATACTTGAAAATACGGTAGGCCTCGTTTTGCAGTGAACCCAAATCGAAGGGCAAAGGAGGTGTTTGCCTAAACTCCTTCGTCTCTACTTGCTCTACTACTGCCGTTTTACCTTTGCATTTTTCGATTACAGCATCTGCTTCTTCCTTAGTTTCAATCACTTTCTTTGTGTATGCTGCTTCGAAAACCACGCCGTCAATTTCAACTTCTGCTTTTATGCTCCAGTAAGGCGTTGGCACGAAGCATCCTATGCTCTTTTCCCGAGCCACCAGGAAACGAAGCGTTGGCCCTTGCACTCTACCAGTGCTGAGTGGCGCGTATTTTCCGCTGTAGTTCTTTGCTGCTGCTGTCAAAGCACGGGACAGGTTTATGCCATAAAGCCAATCTACCTCGTGTCTTGTCAGTCCCGCTTCGATAAGAGCAAAATCCAAGTGGGAAAGCTCTGTAGCGAAGGATTTTTCAAGCTCCTCTTTTGTCAACGTGGAGTATTTCATGCGCTGCGCCGTTGTCTCCTTGCCGCCGCAAGCGTACTTTAGTATGGTATAGCCGATTATGCTCCCTTCAATATCATAGTCGCATGCGTCAATGAACTTGTCCGCATGTTCTGCTAGGCTCGAGATAACAGTTAGCCAATTGCGAATTCGCGTTGCGCCACGTTCAGCCATGTACAGCGGAACCCACTGATAATCGAAAATAGGATAGCCCTTTTTTCTGCTTGCAACCGTGTACAAGTGCCCTAAAGCTGGTACAACAACTATGCTTCCTTCTCGTTTCGCCAAGTAATAGGGAACGCCCTTTTCCACAATTTTTTCAGCTTTCCCCTTGGCGTCTAAAGCTGAGGCTATTCGGCTAGCGGCATCAGGCTTCTCGGTTATAATTAATGTATATTTCTCCAACAGGCTATAAACCACACTTCTCCACTAAAATTATTTTCTTCTTCAAAAAGGTTTTACCAATAACCAAGTTCACCGAAAGTTGATACATCTTCAATTAAGATAACTGCTAAAAAATGTTTATTAGTTGAATTCCAGCAAGACTCTTTAAGCCTCGATGGCTTTTGAGCCGGCTATGGAAATAAGCTTGCTAAGAGGAACAAAGCAATGTTTGAAGAACTAGGCCTAATAGGTAACGCTGCAATTCTCCTTGCAGCATTGGCGGCGCTGGCTAAAGCTAGTGAAACGACAATAACACATGCCTTAAACGTTGCAAGCGTCACGAGGCTGGGAAAAACAACTGTAGGTTTCATTCTTGTTGCCTTCTCCACATCTCTGCCCGAATTCTTTGTTGCCGTATTCTCAACTGTAAACCCTGAAAATGTTGGCGTATCAATTGGAAACGTACTAGGCGCCAACATCTCCAACATCTGCCTTATACTCGGCTCATGCTTCTTCCTGCTCGCATTAAAAAACCCAAGAGGAGTATTTTTCCTGCCAAAGATGGCCAAAGAAGAGCTGAGCAGCCTTCACTTCGGCCTTTTCATAGCTTCAATTGTTCCCTTGACTCTGCTCTATCTTCAGCATGTCAGCCGTTTTATCGGCATAATCCTTCTAGCAATATTCATGTTTTACATGTACAAGCTTTCCAAAAGCGGCACTCCTGAAGCAGAAGCGCCCTCACGAGCAGAAAAACGCAAACTTAGAAGATACATAATACTCTCTTTTCTCGGCGCATTAGGCGTGGTGACCTGTGCTTTTTTTATCGTAGAATCCGCATCTAACATTGCAGCAAGTATTGGGCTTCCAACAATTATTATAGGCGCCACCATTGTTTCTTTTGGCACCACTATGCCTGAATTCGCAACAAGCATCAGCGCTGTAAGAAAAGGGCACTTAGAGCTGGCATTAGGCAACATAGTTGGAAGCTGCTTCGTGAACATCACCCTGATTCTAGGCGTTACTTTGACGGCCACAGCCTTCGGTATAGACGCCAGCGGGTTTTCCAACGTTGCACTCTTCTCTTTGATGGCAAATCTCCTACTATGGTATTTCTTGTCTGGCGAAAAAATGGGCTGGCGAGAAGCATCAATTTTACTCTTCATGTACGGTTTGTTCCTCGCAATCAGTTTTGGTGCACTATAAACCAAACAAACAACTT